>NZ_JAEHBN010000013.1:0-200754 GCF_016483605.1 Bacillus cereus group sp. N11 | reverse complement strand
TTTTTATCAGTGTTGACACATAAAAAGAGGTTCAGACACATAAACAGGCTGTGGAGAAGACTTTCTCCACAGCCTGAGAAAAAAGATATGCATCTTGCATATCTTTTTTCTCTTATATTTTAAATATATTGAGGTGTTATTTATGAAAAATATATATATCATTATCGGTTTTTTACTTATTTCTTTCCTTACAATGTATGTTTTGTTCCATGCTTCAATTATACAACCTTATACACCTTCCAAAGAAAATAAGAGAGAGAAACAAACCAATACTATTTCATACGGCTTGAAGGATAATCAAGGGCAACATATTAACAACGGTAGTGAAATTACTAGTGAGAATAATACAATTAACGTATCGTTATCCTTTATACATAATATTGACGAAGACCGAAAGTATGGATTAATTGTTCTAGAAGATTACGTACAAAAACCTTTCAAAATAGAAAATACTGTAAATGAACTATCACACTACTCTTTCGATATGAAACCAAATAGTTCGATTACTACGAAAATCTCTTTACACACTTCTCCTAACGCAAGCGAATTAGCCTTTTTAATTATTAAAAAACCTGAATATAAGTTAAAAGATAATGACTTACACAAAGCGTCTATACTAGAAGAGATTTTAAGTATGCGATATTCAATACATCATCCTCATAAAGAAAGTGAAACATTAAAGTCTACCCCTATACAGCCAAATACTATTTTAAAAGATGGTCTTTATGAGCCATTATTTGTTACGAGCAATGAAGAGAAATTACAAACGGTATTTTCTGAAAAGGAAGGTGAAACATTAACTCTATCGAACGGAAATGAAACAAAAGATGAAATACCTTATGCAATCGTGGCCTTTAAAGATTGGGAACAAGTTGAATTATTCCATAATAAAACGTCGCTTATACTACAGTGGCACCAGAAACGAGACAAACTTTTACTTTCACACTACCTACAGTGGAACAGGAAAGTAATTTTCAACTAGTCGCATTCCCATTTCCTTATAAAGTTAGTGAAGATCATTATGTCAGTCAACAAGCATACGGTTCATTTCGTATTGTAATTGAAAATAAAAAATAAATATGTTCCCACTTTATACAATTACAACAACGTAAAAAGCCTACTCACACAAGTAGGCTTTTTCATACTACGATAACTTCGTCAATAACTGATTTAAATCTTTTTTCGTTTTCGACGTTAACGACTTCATTTTCGTAATATCGATCTTTTCTTTTTCCGCGCCTACAATTAACGGATACATACTTTGACCGATTGTTTTAGAATCCGTCGGATGTGATGCTTCTAACTCTTTTTCAATGACATCCCACTTCTCATTAATTTGTTTTCCAAGTTTATTCACTGTTTCTAATTTAGGGTTAGCAGCTAATTGCTTGTCTAAGCTTTCAATTAATGTAACGACTTCTTTTACGTTCGTTTTCACAGCAACACTTTTCTTCGGATCTTTAGTAGTCTTTCCACTTGTCGTTTGGTCTGTCGTTTTCCCGCTAGTAGTTTGATCGGTTGCTTTGCCACTTGTAGTTTGCTCATTCGTTTTTCCTGTCGTTTCTTTTTCTTTTGTCGTTTTGCCGTTATTTTCTGTTCCAGATGATTCTTTTGTATTTTTTGCATCCTTATCTGTTTTTTCATTTGAAGAAGTATTTGTTTCTTTTTCAGTATCTTTCGTTGTTTTTGACGCTTCATCTGTACTTGTCGTTTTTGTTTCTCCTTCATTTTGTGCTGTTACTTGCTCTTTCTTTTCTGCCTCTTTATCTGCTGATGGACTACAAGCTGCCATAGTAAGCATTGTACCAATTGTTATCGATGCGATAGCGACCTTTTTCATTTTCATATAAATCCCCCTATGTTTACTTAATTTATCCTCCCCTTTACGATTCTATTTCCCCTTAAAAAATCCCTTTTCATACGAATCACCATCTTTCCGACAGTAATCTTCATAATAATACGTACAAAAACTGATAAACAGATTTGAATATTCGAGTTTCTTCTACTTCATTTTTCCTCTCTGCTGTAAAAGAAAAAGAGTATATTGTCACATCAAGAATTACTATCCTCATATGACAATATACTCTCCTATCAAATTTTTCTCTTTCTTGACATTTTATTTATACAAAAAAATATAAATATCTTAATTTTTTTGTTTCTCAATAATTGTTAACATAATATTTTTATGAGAAACCACCATTCGAATGAATGACTTGCCCAGTAATCCACTTCGCTTCTTCACTTACTAAAAAAGATATTAGGCGCGCAGCATCCAATGATTCTCCAACTCTACCTTGCGGGAATTTCCATACTAAATAATGTTCTAATTCCTCTGTAATCCACCCCGTATTCGTCGGTCCTGGATCAACGGCATTAACGGTAATCCCCTTCTCCATCGCAACTGGTGCTACTGATTTTGTAAATGCTTCAATTGCTCCTTTCGTTGCCACATATGCTAGTTCATCTGGCATTGGATCTAATGACTGCCCTGAAGTAAGATTAATAATACTTCCACTCTTCTTGTATGCATAATGTTTTATAAATAATGAACTTAATAACATAGTTGCCCGAACATTCACTGTATAATGTTTATCTAACTGTTCTACATTTAATTCCTCAATTCTTGTATGAGTAGCATACGCTGCATTATTAATTAAAATAGATGGATCACCTAATCGTTCTGATACCATATAAAACAAACGATTTGGTGAATAAGACTGTGATAAATTGATTTCTGCCATTTCACATCGAACACCGTAACTTTCAATCTCCTTCTTCAACAAAAAGGGCTCTTGATCATTCATTCCCCATGGCATCGCTTTATCATACTGAGACCAGTATGTGAAAAAAATGTCTATCCCTTTTTGAGCAAGCACCTTGCATACAGCTGCACCAATTCCATTCAGACGAGTTGCCCCTGTTACAATTGCTATTTTCTTCACCTTTTCTCCTCCATCTATGGATAAATCCCCTGCACGAATACAGAGGATCTACCTTCTTAATTAATATTTGACAATATACGTTCTGCACCTAATTTTAAAATTTTAATAAAGATATAATTTACAATCGTAAACATTGCAAATAAAACGATAAACATAACCCAAGGTCCGACTTGAAGGAAGAAGTATAATACACTTACTCCGGCTACAATAATTAAAGCTATTAAAATATTAGCTAAAAAATTCCACAAAGTTGTATATCGACTTTTAAATAATTTCTGCTCTGTATCCCAATGAATATCTGCAGTTTGTGCGTCCCAGCGTGTTCCAATTAAATTAATTAATAACAACCCGTTCGCACTTAGTAAAAACCACAGTATCATGAAGACTGGAGAAATTCCAGCTACAACTGCCATCGTAATACCAAATACTGCTAAAATAATCACATTAATTAACCAAGCAGTGATCGCTTTCGCAAAAAAGATATCCGAAGCTTTTACTGGTAAATATCGATTCACAAACCATGAGCTTCCATCACGTGAAAATGACGTCGTTGCAATGACGTTACTACCCATCAAAAATAACGATGCACAAAGACCAACACCGATTGCAAACCCCGTTGTCTCTGGATTGTTAATATACTCTGTAATAAACTTTAAATTCCCATCTTGTACAAATAAAATAAAGAACAACATAATCGGCATAACGAAAGTTTGTACGATACAATTTAAGAAAAATTGTGGTGTACGGAATAACGTTTTAAATTCTTTTTTCACATACGCTTTCAAATGTGAACTTTGTACGGTTGATTTCTGTAAACCTTCTGCTGAAATGACCTCTTTTTTTGCTGTACTCGTTGAAAGTCCAATAACCCCTTTTAAATATGTACGCTCTGCAATGTAATAAAACAACACAAAGAAGACAAATGAAATAAGGGCAAAGATCATTACATATAAAGGTCCCTTCCAATTTGCACTTTCTACTAATGCCACTGCTCCAAAATATGTAGTTGGAAAATAATTTGTCATTTGTACTATAAGAGAAGATTGATTATTTACAAGATATTCCGCAGCCCCGTCTCCAGAAAACGCACTTTTATTTCTCCACTGCATAAATACGTTAATTCCTACAATAAATAGTATACTTACGATTCCAATAAATATATTTCCTCGATCTTTATTTTTTGCTATATTTGTATACCTCATGATTACTGTCATCAGTAACGAAGCTAATACTAACGGCACGATTGGGAAAAGTAAGTAAATAAAAATCATATATATGTAATATGTAATAAATGCGCCACTTTTTAAACCGTACGTAATGAAGATGGGTAATAAAATGAATGAACTCATTACGTATTGTGTAATTAATACCGTTAAAAATTTTGCCGAAATAATTTGCGCTGGTTTTAATGGTAACGGCAATAACATTTCAATATCATTGCTGTAGTAAAATACAGTTAAAATGTTCGTAATACTCATTAAAAATACCCATATACTCGCAATCGCAAGTCCCATTGCGATAATCATTCCTGGGTCTTGCCCTAATTGTTTCATACCTTCATACATTCCGTGCGTCATCGAACCAAATATTAAAAAACCAACAAATAAAATAGCTGCAAATGAAAATACATATGCCCATCGCTTCTTCTTATCTGTTATGAAATCTGCATAATTTAATTTCAATAATACTTTCGTTAACGTCCAAATTTTACTCATTGCCCGTCATCTCCAAGAACATTTTTTCAAGTGATTCATTGGATTTAAAATGATCTCTCATTTCATTTAAATTTCCTTTAAACTGCAAATTCCCCTTATTAATAATAGCAACCCGGTCACATATTTTTTCCGCTACTTCTAATACGTGTGTAGAGAAAAATACAATCTTTCCTTTATCCGCATGCTCTCTCATCATTTCTTTTAAAATATAGGCAGATTTCGGATCAAGCCCTGTTAACGGTTCATCTAAAATCCATACATCTGGCTCATGCACGAGCACACCAATAATAACAATCTTTTGTCTCATACCGTGTGAATAACTTTGAATTTGATCAGATAAAGCATTATAAAGGTCAAATTTCTTCGCTAAAGACTCTATTCGTTCTTGGCGTACTTCTTTCGGCACTTCATACATATCTGCCATAAAGTTTAAATATTCAATTCCCTTTAATCGTAAAAACATATCTGGGCTATCAGGAACATAACCAAACGTCTTCTTCGCTTCCATCGGCTCTTCCATAATATTTTTGCCGTTAATCGTAATAGTCCCTTTGTCCACCCCATGAATACCAGTAACCATCTTAATTGTCGTTGATTTACCAGCACCATTCGGTCCTAAAAACCCAAAGATTTCTCCGCTAGGCACAGATAAACTTAAATCTTTTACTGCATAGGTAGACCCATTATAACTTTTTGACACATTCGTAATTTCAATCATTACATCCAATCCTTTCCTTAATTACCAAATAACTATATTGATATTATAGCATACTTCTATTTTGAGATTTTTACATTTTTCAGTTTATTTAACCTTTAAAATAAATGTACACCCCTAATCCAACAATTAAAACGACGGCTAATATAATATAAATCATCGTAAGACGTTTAATATTTCCTTTTGTCGCTTTACTATAATTCGCATCACCATTTCTCCCAATTAACACCGTCGCAATTACAGTAATCACTACAAGTAATACAACAATCATGATCCAAGTTAGCATTCCTTCCTCCCCTTCCTTACAATCATTTTACAATATTATCCTCTTTATTTCGCAGTATATTTCCTCTTTTTACTATTATTATGAAAAGAATTGGAAAACTATTATTACCATACATTTCTATACGTGATATATTTATAACATAATGTGATTTATTTCTAACATGATAAGGAGGATATATTTATGAAAACAACTTGGATTAAATATTTAGGATTTCTCGGTTTCTTCGGTTTTCTCGGATTTTTTTATGAAAAAGGATTTTTTACTATGTTCTGTTTCTTCTCCTTCTTCACATCGTATAGAACGGTTCAACACGATGAACTGTTTGAACAAATTGTCAATAAATCGTGCCGCAATGCATTTATCGTTACATTACTAACTACCACTATCATTCTGTTTATTGAAATGTTATTTCCAAACCCTACTTTACAAGAGATTGATATTGCTGTTATTTTCGCTACACTTATTCTTACGTTCGGTTTCTCTATGTTCTTTTACGATAAACCAGTTGATGAAATGGAAGATGTACCATGGCGTTCGTAACGAAAATAAAAGAATACCGCGCCAAGCTACATATGACACAAGAAGATTTAGCAAAGAGCGTTGGTGTACGCCGTGAAACAATTAGCCATCTTGAAAAAGGAAAGTACAATCCTTCCTTACAACTTGCTCACGATATAGCGAGAGCACTTCATAGTAAGATTGATGAGATTTTTATTTTTGAGGATTGATTAAAGGCATCCTGTCACCAGAATCACAAAAAAAAATACCATCATTCTTTCCAAAAAGAATGACGGTATTTCTCATTGATTATCCATATAAAACTGCATGAAATACGCCTAACAGTAAGTATTGATCCTCTATATAATCATCATCATACACATTCATCTCGATGTAATACATATCTTCCTCAAGACGAATATTCCAATCTGCGATTACATAGCCCTTTCGTAATAACTTTCCAAGCCCAATTGAAGTTTTGTGAACAACATATTCTTCTCTCTTATATGTAAAGGTAAATAAGAAATTTGCGTCTAATAACTTTCCGTCACATACAAGTATTTCATGCTCTGCATCATTATTATCTTTGTACGTTACTAAAATCTTTCTTTGGCGCTGCCTACTTACATCCTTTGCAATGACGCGAATATTATCCTTACTATCCTTTATTTCATAAATGATATTACTACCGATTTTTGGAATGAAGTCTAGTACTCTCATCAACGTATTTTTATAGTAGCCCCGTACTACGCCTACTTGTTTGCTTTCATTATAAACTTCTATTGATATCGTATCCGCTTTACTATCACACGGTCGTTTGTAAGAAAGCTGCATCATTCGCTCTCCTCTTAAGTACTGATCAAACGTCACAGGATATTCTATCGCACGCAGTTCCTTATTTAGCTCATATAAATAACGCCCAACGCTCTCTATTAATGCTGTAGTAGATATACGTTCCTGAAGTTCAAATTGTTGCCAACTGGAATAAATTCTCCACTGATTTTCCTCTTCATAGGAAAAACCAAGAATTATCTCATCACGGTCAGCCGTTTCATAATTCATATGTACGTTCTGCCCGTATTGAACTTGTTCCATCCACTGTCCTAAATAAATGCCGAGCTCTGCAACCTTCATGCATGACTTTTGAAAAAGTACTCTTTCACTCGCGCAAATCGTTACATCTCCTTCGATAAAGCCCTTTGAATAAGCATCATACCGTGACTCATCCTTCTGCGGGAGACTTTTGTCTAACTCAAATAAAAACGTTAACATCCTTTATTCACCTCTAGTTGTTACACTAATCATACATGACATCGCATTACTCTGAGAAACTATTTATATACGTATATTTAATTCACGCATTATAACACGTGAATGACCTTGTATAGTAGCGCTATTTTTTATTCTATATCTTAGTATATGAACTTATATGAGCGATTTTTCTAATATATCTATCGTAACTTACAATATATCAACGATTTTTTCAATATATCTATCGCAACTTACAATATATCAACGATTTTTCTAATATATCTATCACAACTTACAATATATCAACGATTTTTTCAATATATCGATTTTTCGACAAATATCAGCACAATTAAAATGAAGCTACCTTTTCTTCCGCCACTTCCCCAATTTCTAAAATTTGTAGCAGACTCTCCACTTCATAAGTCGGCTTAACACCCGTCATATTTTCTTTCAAACTCGGATTATACCAACACGTATCAATGCCGTAATCTTCTCCGCCTTTCATATCAGAAGTTAGCGAATCTCCAACCATTAGTACACTTGATTTATCCGTAATCCCAAACTTTTCAAACGCATAATCAAAAATCTCACGTGCTGGTTTTTGATGCCCCACTTCTTCAGAAATAATAATATGTTCAAAGAAGTTACGTAAAGGCGAATTTCCAATTCTCGATTGTTGCACCTTCGTATATCCATTCGTAATAATACCTAGCTTGCAATCTTGTAGATTTTCACATAATTGCACTGCACCTTCAATAAGATGTACTTCTTTCCCTAAGTTTTCAAGGTATACATCACTAAATTGCTGCGCATCTACTTCTATATGATGAAGTGCAAATAATTGTCTAAATCGATCTACCGCTAATTCACTTAGCGTAATCATTTTATTCTCTAAATCTCTCCATAACCCATTACTAATCTCTTTATAACTTGCAAGATAATCATTATACCCTGTAGGCATGCCGAACTGTACAAACGCGTTATGTAATGCGTTTCTTTCCGTTTCAGGGAAATCTAATAATGTATCGTCTACGTCGAATAATATAACTTTGTATTTCATGATGTTCTCCTCAATTCCTATTTTCAAAACTTCATTTTCATAGCTTCATTATAAACTTTTATATATTTCATTATAAAGTGCTTTGACTCGCTCTTTATAGAATACACCTTTATCCTTTATTTTCAAATGTGCTATAAATAAGTTTGCTAGCATGACCGCTGTATCTAGTCTATAAAATAAATTAACAATATGAGGGGTAGCATTAAAGATACTATCATTCTTATATCCATCTTTAAATTCATCCCAACTAACCTCATTTGTTTCAGCTATTCTCATAAGCTCCAATAACGGATGACCAATTAAAGCGTTATCCCAATCAACTATTGCTTTAACTTCTCCATTATACCCAATTAAATTGGCTGGTCGAATGTCCATATGTAATAAACACTTTACATGATTAGCTGTACTAAGAATATGTTCAATTGTTTGTGCATCTGGAAGTTTAATACCACAATTCGTAATTGTATTAAAACCTTCTACTCGTTTCACAATGCGTTCCGCTATATACTTACTAATTGGCTCTTTAATATTCTGCTCGTAATGTAAACCTTCAATTGGCATACTATGAAGCTTGCTGACTAACTTCCCTATTTCGTATGCCGAAATTGGCATATGATCCGTAGCCACATAATCCGATATTAAAAAATCAAGTTCGGTAGAAAGATGCAATCTGTGTATACTTGGTACTGGAATACTTTTTGAATGACAATACTTAGAAAGCTCTGCTTCCTTTTGCAACGAAATCCGACTATTAAATAAATCTTCATTTATATTTTCTACTTTTCTTTCCCACGGCACTCGAAATGCTAAAGGTCCCTTTCCTGAATCTCCGCGAAAAACAATATTTTGCACTCCCGTTCCAATCACCTTTAAATCCTGCACAGCTAATTCCTTATATTCTTGACTTAATATTGTTGTTAAACTTTCCCTTAACTCCTCTGCTTTTAAACGTGTATGGATCATTTTATCCCCCGATTCGTAAGTTCTTTTCATCCATTTTCTCCTCGGTGCACAACATCCTCATAAACAAAATTATAGCAACAATAATAAAAGGAGGCTAATCCAAATCAGCCTCCCTTCTTCTTATTTTTCTTCTAACAATAATACTTTCATTTCCTCTAACGACTCTTTCGTAAAGCCAAGAGCTTTTTCAGCGTATACTTCAACTGATCCGTATTGCTTATGGATTCCATCAATCGCAGCTTGTAAATATTCGGCGCGTGCTTCAAACATTGCACCTAATATCGCTCTACTCTCATCGTTTTGTAGTTTTGCACCTAAAAAGGCCATCATTTTTTCATTTAATTTTTCACGGAAACCGTTACTTAGTAAATAATCTTCCATTACTGTTTTTTCTGGCACACCTAATAGAAGTAGTAATAATGCTGATCCAAATCCAGTACGGTCTTTTCCAGCTGTACAGTGGTTTACTAATGGTAAGTTTTCCGGATTTTGTGCAAGTTGTAAGAAGCTCACGAACGCCTCGTTACCACTTACAAAATCTTGGTTCATTTTCACAAGATATTCACCTGGTTTCCCCAACAGAGAAAGGTCACCAACTTGGAAAAACTCATTTATATTTAAGTCTTTCGCCAAGTCTTGCATAACTGGTAAGCATACTTGACGAGCACCTGTAATCTCTGGATTTGGCTTATGCTTCACTTCAAAGTCTGTACGATAATCACAGATTAACTTTAATCCAGATTTCTGTAAATACGCAATATCCCACTCTGTTAGTCCCGCTAATTCTTCAGAACGGTACAATTTGCCCCATTTTACTTTACGGCCTTCAGTCGTTTCATATCCTCCCATATCACGGAAGTTAAACGCTCCTTGTAGTGGCAATCTACGCTCAGCTACTGTCACTGCTTGTCCATTATTTCCTACTAGTCTAAAATATGGGCGTTCATTTTCACTCGGGTTTTCAATAGTGCATGATGATTCCCCGTTTGCAGTTACAAGTAATTCTCCATTTTCTTCAATATAATCTGGTGAAGTACTCCAATAAATGCGTACTTCTTCTATATTATTTTCCCACTTTATATGTAACATATTATCTTCATTTCGTTCTACAGTTGCTTGTAGCCAATTTTCTTGCTGCTCCATTCTTTCACCAACGCTTTCTTCGTATAGTCTAATCCTTCTCTATTGTATTATAGGAAAACATACTTTGTCGTTTCGATTTTTCTTTTTATCTTACAAACACGCAAAAAGTTCTTTTATTTGTTCATAATTTATACACGGATTCCCTCGAAATACGTATGCGATTTGTTCATTACCTAAACCTTCATATATATAACTGTTCCGCGATCTGGATGCGAATAAAACTCTAACCCATTTATTATCTGTTTAAGGTAATAATTCATTTTCCATGAAGAAACAGGATAGTACACTTTGTTTTTATGTCTACAAACCCAAAGTGCATATAGTTGATTATCTTCGTTCCAGTATACATACTGCGTTTCGTAATTTCCGAAACCAACCGATTCAAGCGTCCAACTTAGCTTTTTATGAATTGGCAAATTTACATAGGATACGTCTTCTGGAGCATTCCACTCCCGACATCTTCCTATATCGCCTATTTCACCTTTTCGCTTAAAAACTTAATAAGTAAAATGGTGTATGTAATATCGTTTTCGCCAAATCCATATTTATCGGCTGTAACCTAAATATCGGATGTTGTACAAAACATTATTTGTTTTATATTAAGTTTCTCTTCCTCTTTCGTCGGTAGTTTCATCACTTAATTGAAATTTTATTACATACATCTGACTGATGAATAATAAAATTTTCAACCTCACATAAGCATTTTATTTGTTTATTCGATTAATTTTAATCGAACTATATTCGGTTGGAATATAAAACTTATTTTGAACTACCACATTTCCCATTAAGTCATACATACTTTCAACTAATAACACGAATAAATTATTATTTGAATGAAGTTCATAGTCCGAAGAAGAAGGAACCAATTTTGTGAATTTTATTTCTATTGTTGATGAATGTACTAACTTATAAATATCTTCTTCAAGTATTTTTAGTAGGCTTTGTTGATCGTTAAGATTCATTTGGTAATTAGAAGCTGTTTCACTTGGAAATATGGTAAAAGCAAGTGCCACTATTCTATTTTTACATTTGTACCATCTGTTAAATCCAATAATCACTGCTACATCGCGATTGAAAATTTTTTTAATATAATCAAAATCATCTGCAAAATCAACTTGAAAATAAGCATCAATATCATCAATAGCTTCTGTACAGCATTGAAAAACAATATTATCTATTTTTTCTAATCCAATACTTTTTATATCTACATTTTGTTTTATAAAATTTCCTTGTCCATGTATCGTTTCGATATAACCGTCCTCTTGTAATAAGCTCAGTGCCTGTCTTAAGGTCATTCTACTCACATTCATCATCTTAGATAGTTGTGCTTCAGTAGGCAGCTTACTTCCAATCGGATAGACTCCCTCATTAATTAGTTTTAGTAATTTATCATAAATCTCTACATAAAGAGGTAATTTTTTTTTATTTTCACCTGTCATTAACAACACTCCCTATAAATATTATATCGTGTTATAAATTAATCGCAATTCTTGTCTGAACTTGGAATAGTGAAATATGGTTACTATTGTTTTAAATCGAGTATTTAAAGCGTAACAAGCTGAAAAATGTTGTGAATGTTTTAAAATTGTTGTTGATTAATTTTTTGTATTAAAATATAATTCAAGTGAAATAAATTATACCACAACATATACCACTATACTTAATGGTATAAAAACTCTTACAAAAGAAGGTGATTAAGAGAATTAGAAAAACTAGTAGTTCTATCTCTTTTTTGAAAACGGATACATTTTAAGACAGGAATTTAAAACGTACAAACTTTTTGATTTGTGAAAGGGGTAAGAATAATGCAACATAGTGGAAACGTAAAAAAAGTAATGCCAATGATTATGGTGATTTTTTTATCTTCAGCAACATTAATTCAAGCATTTATGATTATCTCGCCTCAACTAGCAATAGATTTTAATTTACCAGAATCTACAATTAGCATCCAAGTATCAATTGCTATGCTAGTGATGGGGGTTGCATCAATGATATACGCAACCTTGTCAGACCCTATTAGTATTAGGAAGTTAATTATTTTTGGTGTACTTATCTTGTGTATTGGTAGTGTACTAGGGTTTGCTTTTAGTCATTCATTTATTATGGTTGTAATTTCAAGAGCTTTACAAACTTTTGGTGGAACTAGTGCTTCAGCATTATTGATCATAATAGCTACAAAATACTTGGATGAGAGAACTCAGGTGAAATATTATGGTTATAATACAGCGTGTGTACAAGCATCAATGGCCCTAGGAGTTTTATGTGGTGGTTTTCTCTCGACATATGTTAGTTGGAGGTTTTTGTTTCTATTACCGCTCATAACTTTGATTTTAGTTCCGTCTTTGCTTAAAAATTTACCAGAGGACTCAAAGAAAACTGAACGAAAATTAGATATAGCTGGTATAAGTTTAATAAGTTTAATTACAATTTTATTAACCTTGTACTTTAATAACTTAAATATAATACTACTTTTATTGTCGCTGTTTAGTATAGTATTGTTTGTTTTTTATATCATGAAAAACAAGAATGCATTTATTACAATTGATTTCTTTCAAAATAAAAAATATTTGTTGGCAATTTTACTTGTATTCTTAACTTTCGGTTCCCAAGCAGCTTTTTCTTTTGTATTTGGTTTTTTAGCTCAAAGTATTTATCAAGTGAATCTTGGTACAGTTTCATTAATTATGCTTCCTTCATTTGTAGTCGGGACCATAATTGGGGGTATAAGTGGAAAAATAACGATTCAATTAGGAGTACCTAAAACGCTAATGATTGCAATCGGTCTAATGGGAGCCTCTTTATTAATTGGAGCAGTTTTGATCGATACTAATATAACGGTACTAGCCCTTGTGATTTGTTTATTTTCGGGAGCGATGGGCCTATTATATACACCATTTATGAAAATTGTTGTTAGTGCCCTTCCAATAGAAAAAGTGGGAACTGGGTTAGGTTTCTTTAATCTAAGCATATCGATCGCTTCTACTATCTGGATTGCTATTACTGGAAATTTATTATCGGTAGGTTTTTTACACAAAACAAATTTATTTGGATTTGAAACATCGAGTGCACCGTTGTATAGCAATATTCTTTTAATCTATGTTGTGCTAATCACGATAGGATTAGGTTTATATTATATAAATAAAAATACTCTTTCTTTTAAAGAAAATGACTAAGGAGAAGAATAAAAAATGACAAATAGACAGTGGAGAAAAAATGGTCCTATTCTAAGTACTGAAAATAGAAGCGGTTATTTTGATATTTCTTATGGGGCTGAATCAGAAGCACAAAAATTAGATATTTGGTTACCTGAAAAAGGAGATGATCCATTTCCTGTAATTCTTTCTATACATGGCGGAGGATTTGTAGCTTGTGATAAAAGACAACAAGATATGATTGATCCGATGTTAGAAGGTTTAAATAGAGGATATGCAGTTGTTTCTATTAATTATAGATTAATAGGCGAAGCGATTTTTCCAGAACCAGTAAAAGATGTGAAAATGGCTATTCGTTTTATTAAAAAGAACGCTGCGAAATTTAATTTAGATTCGAATAGAATAATAACTTGGGGTGGTTCAGCAGGTGGATATATGGCCCTTATGACAGCGGTTTTTGAGAATGAAAATTTATTTGATAATGAAAAAGACCCTAATATTGATATTCAAACTGATGTTTCAGCAGTAGTTGCTTGGTATCCAGTTTCTGATTTTTCTCGTTTGGAGTATGATCTACAAGTAAATAGTATACTCAGAGATAACGGGTTATATGAAGTGGTAGATCGTAGCGATGAATATGAAGACGCTTTTCCAATTAGTAAGCGCAATGAATTTCCATATCATACAGAAGGTAGTACAGGAGCACAATTTGTTGGTGGACCAATCAATCAATTAACAAAACAAGTTGAACAAGCAAATCCTATTAGTTACATTCATAAAAATATGCCAAAAATACTGTTACAACATGGGAGTGGAGATGATATTATACCGATGCAACAATCAATTGATTTTGCTTTGAAAGTCAATAACTTATTAGGAAAAGATTATGCAAAGGTTGAAATCTTCCCTAATGCTATTCATGGTTCGGTGATGTTTGAAACGAAAGAAAATATTGAACGTATTTTTACTTTCATTGATAGTGAACTAGCATCTGTTCAAAAATATACAAGTAAATAATGGAACGGCTAATGAATTATGAACTGTACTTTATAAGATAGACAGTTTAATAAAAAAATCATAAAAAATTAAGTACTTAAGAGATGGTTTTGGTATTCTACCAGAGCCATCTTTTTTAGTTTCTACTGATAAGGATTATAACCTTCCATATATCCCTTTATGACAAATTGAAGGAATTCACATGCTTCACAAACTTTATAATTTAATTCATCTTTCATATGTCAAAAAACACCCATTATCAGATTACGATGTAACAAAAACGAACATTTATGTTTCCACTATCCTCAAAGATTATTAGTTGGTAAACAATGTATGACTACGATTTAGTTTTTCACGTATATCAGTTGTCCCCTGTATACAAAGGGGAACAACCTTGCAACTTTTTTATAAATAATATGACTTTATTCCAAAACTACACTAGGGGGATTTTTTAAATTCCCTACTTAAAGTTATTTATCCCAATCGGTCCCCCTTTTTCACTTTTTGTTGAGGCTCTATAAGTACAACACCTTGTTCTGCATAACCCCCTATCACTACATCTTTCATCCTCCTAAAACTTCCTCACATATCGCTCAGTAGAACTAAGCAGCTGACATCCATTCTTCCCAAAAACATCCTTCATCCACTCATTTTGTACATTTGTCTCGCCAATATAATAAGATGCACCTATTTCCTTTAAGACAAACATTGCACCTGTAAAGAATGCTGCTTCGTACCCTTTATTTCGCATATTTGGAGCCATTACGAAATACATAAGTTTCCCTTCTTCTAACGTACCTTTCTCAATATGCGGGATTACAATTCCTATTGGCTCTTCGCTTGCAACTGCTGTTAAACAATGTTCTTTCCATTGCTCACCAATTTCTTGTTCCATCATATGTACAAATTGATTATAGTCGACTTGTTCTTCCGTCATTTCGTTCCAAAAAGAATAAAAAGTATCCTCTCCTACTTCTTCAATCAGCTTAAAATCAATTTCACTTTCTACATCTTCTACTTCATATATATCCTTAAATACAATCATGTTTTCAGTAACATATTCAAATGAATACGTTTCAAAACATTTCTTATACACATCATAATTTGGACTTTTTGAAGAGATCTCAAAATGTAATTTTTCTACCCCCTCTTTTTCAGCCTCAGCAACGCAATATTGCATGATCTCTTTTAATTGCTCTTCTGTAAAAGCCTCTGCATTATTTTCTTTTATCATGATAGAAGAAGCACTTCTTCTTATTTTAAAATGTTTTTCTAACTGTTCTATTGTCGTCATATTCTTCCCTCATCTATGTCATACTCGAATTTCTAATGGTTCTCCTTGCATGAGCAGGATTGTCCTTGAATATATAGAATACTAGAAAAGATCGCATCTTTAAAGTGCGGAGGAGGTTCTCCATTGGATATTACAGCATTGCAACAACAGTTAGAGCTTATACAACAAAATGACTATACGCAACTGCATCATATAAATGTAAATGAGTTAACTTTGAACATGCTTCAGTACATCGGAACGACTGATAGTTACGTTCGTTACCAACTTATATATAAATGTTTTGCGCATTTCATTCATCATGAATTCCTTATGGACGATCAGCTGAAATTACTGTTGCAAACATGTTTAAGTGATGAGTATTTATATTGTGACATTTACTCCCCACATACAGATGGGGTTTTCACACGTTCTTACACTGTTTCTTTAATTGCGTTAATACTTCAATTCGCTAACTCTCACTACTTTTTTACAGAAGAGGATATTGAAGAGATAAAAAATAAACTCATTACATATACAAACTTAGAAATGGATTTTCGAGGATATATCGAAAATAAAGGATGGGCTCATTGTATCGCCCACGTATCTGATGCTTTCACTGAAATTGTTCATAATTCACATACGACTTTTGAGTGGTATGAAGAGCTCATTCATTGTTTATTAAATAAAATCTTCATTCCATCTGATATTTTTCATAATAACGAAGATGAGCGTATTGTTACGCCATTAATATCCATGCTGTATCATGACTTCCAGCAAGATGAGTTAATTTCAATTATTTATAAAAAAATAAAAAGGCTTCCTCAAATTAGAAAACGCCTTTCGCTTAATGAGTATTGTATTTTATGTGCCAACATTAAAACCTTTTTACGTACATTATTTTTTAGAACAAAAGATGATCATAACTTAGCCTATACAGCACGTAAAACAGAAAAAATGTTAAAAGAACTCCCAAACTATTATTAAATACAAGGAGAAAAATTATGGGTTATATTGAAGACGTAAGAAATCTAGTAGGAAATCATCCACTTATATTAATAGGCTCACACGCCATTATATTAAATGAGAAAAATGAAGTATTACTACAGCTCCGAACAGACTTTAACCGCTGGGGTATTATTGGTGGTGCCTTAGAATATAATGAGACGTTAGAAGATGCTTTAAAACGAGAAGTATTTGAAGAAACTGGGCTTATCATTAAAAATCCAGAACTGTTCCGTACATACTCAGGAACAGATTTTTTTCAAATCTATCCAAACGGCGATCAAGTACACGGTGTACTCGTTGTTTATATTTGCCGAGAATTCCACGGTGAACTTGTATGTGATCAAGCTGAGTCAAAAGAATTACGCTTTTTTCCGCTTGATAGGTTGCCTATTACTCTTCATCCAGTCATTGAGCGGATTATTAAAGAGTTTCAGCACTCTAATTAAAAAACATTACAAAATAAGTACCTTATATTTTATATAAAAATATAACAACCTCATTTCTCGTCATTACAACGTGAAATGAGGTTGTTATCGTTCACCGTAAATCCCTATTTCCCCAAAAAATAATTAGATGATTTAACGTTCTTTTTCTACAGCTTTATATCCCTTTACAAATAAAATAGTTATATAAGAAATAATGAATGAAAAAACAGTATACATGCCCACCCAAAAGAAAAATGATGGATCGTACAATGTAACATTGAACATAAGAAAAATAAGAAATGTTACCATTGGCATCACGTAAAATGTACCTATTTTATATGTCACAGCTATTGAAAACATACAAATAAGCAATGGATATATACAGAAAATAAAAATTGACTCACTCAATGTTATGTCCCCCTTTCTGAAGAAATAATAGCTTTCTCTTAAACATTTTGGGGAACAACAAAGTTTTATATTTTTTATTCGTTATTAGTAAATAAAATGTTAGATTGTTATCTCGATCTGATTTCCTTCAGGATCACTTACTACACTTTCATAATAACCATCTCCTGTAGTGCGTGGGCCATTTAACAGAGTATATCCTGCTTCTCTTAACCTATCCGTTAATTGGTCCACTTTTTCTTTGCTACCTACAGAAAATGCCATATGCGCATATCCTACTGTTTGTTTTTTTATTACATCGTCTATCCCTACCTGTCTCATAAGTTCTAGACGCGCACCACCTTCAAAAGTTATAAAGTGAGATTCAAACTTTTTTTTCGGATTGTGATACAATACATTCGCTTCACCATTGAAGTACTGTTTATAGAAATCACGCATGCCTTCTATATCATTCACCCAAATTGCTACATGTTCAATTCTCATAATCGACACCTTTTCTTTTTATGGTATTCAACCAACAATTTGATATTTAATTTTCTTTGCTTGTTCTTGTAATCATAAGATCAAGTCCAAGGCTTTTTAATCCATATAAATAATCTTCTTTCCAATCGCTTACTGTTATTTTCGGAATATGTTCCGCCGGAATGTACTGTGGACAACTTTTTACAATTTGATCTATTACAAATTGATTCACTTCATCATCACAGAAAATAAACGCATGTGGATTAATAATAGCTATACATGTAGAAATTAATCGAGTAATAGCATCTATATTATATTCCTCTGGATTATTCGAATCTCTCACTTCATCTCCACTTCTCAAAGCTTGTAAGAAATTTTTATTATCATACTGCGGAACGAAAGATATCTCTCCCGAGAAAAATGTACTTCCTCGGACTACATCCCCATTTATCATAATACCCGCACCTGGACCATTTTGACCTGAATACAAATATACAAGAGAGGAATTGTCATGGTTTCCAGTGTTTTTATAATAACCAAGCACTGCGGCATTCATATCGTTCTCTATTACTACAGGTATAGAGAACAGATTCTCCAAATGACTTTTTAAATTAAAATTTTGGAACTTTTCATAACCAGGTATATAAAAAATACGACCATTATCTACCGAACCGGGCACACCAATTGATATAGAGCTTATTTTCGGGAATGTAGCGATAAGACTTTCAATATGTTTAGATAATAGGTTTACGCCAGTATCAATTAATACACTTGAAGTACTTCCTTTTTCTTTTACTTCCCCTAAACAGTTAAAAATCGTATAGTTTGTCTCATTTTTTTCTAAAAATATCGCTAAACCTAACATATATTCCGGATTATAAGCATATCGTTTCGCTCTTCTTCCACCACTTGAATCATCTAAACCGACTAAAGTGACTTCACCGTCTTGTTTCATATTTTCTATAAATTTACTTATCGTTGGAAAACTGATTTCTAATGTATTACTAAGTTCAACTTTCGTTGCACTACCTCGCTCTAGAAGAGCTGTACGAATGCCGCGAAGGATCGTCTCTTTAATCGATTTTTGAGTAACAAATTGTTCACTCAAATCGCTCACCACCTTAATCAACATACTTATTAAACACTTTTAATAAGTTGCGTTGACAATATATCACACATCATTTTCTAAAGCAATAGAGATGATATATTTCCACTGCATGCACTCCTTGTTTAGCTCGATTTATTCTCTCTCGTAACAGACGATACAATTCCAGATAAGAGAACAAATAATAAAACAGCTAGCAAGGCATTACGTATTCCGAATGATTCCCCTAGTATACCTAAAAATGGCGGTCCGACTAAAAAAGCTGTATAACCGATGATAGAAACTGCAGCAACATTAGAAGTCGCATTTTCACGATCATCTCCAGCAGCAGAAAGACCAATTGGGAAACCTAACGCCGCACCAATCCCCCACAGCACTACACCAACTGCTAGGAAATACGAGTTACTCCCAAATATTACGATTAAAATTCCTATAATCGCCACCATAATAGTAGCACGTACGACAGCGACACGACCGAATCGATCAAGGAAATAACTACTACACATACGAGCTAACGTCATTGCCAATACAAAAATTGTGTACATAATAGAACCTGTCACTACACTTTGCTGATGTCCATCTACCATCACGATAGGCAGCCAATCATTTGCACTTCCTTCTGCAAATGCCATTCCAAACACAAAAAGACCAATTAAAAGCACCTTCTTTTCCATACGTAAGGAAGTACGCTTCGCTCGCTTTTTGTTCTGCGATTTCTCTTTCTTTCCTGTTCCGTGCGGAAGATAACGATACACCATACATACAAGTAATAAAAACACGGCCGAAATCGCAAGAAACTGATACAGGATTGGGATGTGAAGCGAGGCGGCGACAGTGCCACTGAGCGCGCCTACTAAAGTTCCTACGCTAAAAAAACCGTGGAATTTCGGTAGAAGTGTCATTCCTAATTTCTGCTCTATTGAAGAGCCTTCTACATTCAATGAGACTTCTGCCAACCCATATCCTACTCCAAATACTAGCAAGCTACCAAAAGTCCCTATGCTAGAAACAAAATAAATATTAATACCTAAACAAAGTAATCCAACAATTATTAAAAACATACTGCCTATAATAACGTCTCTAGCTCCCTTACAGTCAATAAAATGACTTGCACTCAGTAAACCAATTATTGAACCGACAGATAAACCGAACAAAATCCAGCCCATTTCTGCATTTGAAACTGCTAAAATATCTCGCGCCGCTGCTGTTCTAGAAATCCATGTAGCAAACGCGACACCTGGCAAAGCAAATAAGAGAAAAAGAGCGTTTCGATAGGCAAGTAATGTCTTTGTATGATTGCCCGCACTATTTTTCTTCATATGAAACACCTTTCACATTGTCTATACGATACGACACCAGTTTATTCAAGCATCCGTGAAAAACGATTTCTATAAGTCTATCATTTTCATAACTTTGGCTGGGTTACCACCAACAACTACATTACTAGGTACATCTTTTGTCACAACTGCTCCTGAAGCAATTACAGCATTGTCTCCAATTGAAATACCAGGGTTAATTATAGTTCCCCCGCCAACCCAAACATTGTTACCAATCTTTACAGGTTTCCCATATTCTTTGCCAGAATTCCGTTCTACTGGATGCAACGGATGCGTAGCAGTGTAAATGTGAACACCAGGTGCAAACATACAATTATCACCGATTCGAACTTCACAAACATCTAAAATCACACAATTAAAATTTGCGAAAAAGCTCTTTCCAACATGGATATTGTAACCGTAATCACAACGAAAATCAGGATTAATGTGGGTTTTCCCATCAGCTGAAGAACCTAAAAGCTGATTTAATAACGTAAAACGTTGTTCATCTCCTGTCTCCATTGCCTCGTTATAAAGGCGTGTTAAACGTTTTGCCTCCACCCTATCAGCCACTAATTCTTCGTCATCCGCAATATACATTTCTCCCGCCAACATCTTTTCTTTTTCCGTTTTCATAGAATCATCTCCTTTGTAATCAAATGAGTCCTACTTATTAAACCTCTTTAATAAGTGACTTTAATCACACTTATTAAACACCTTTAATAAGTACCCCTATATTAACATACTTTTTAAAATGTGCAATTAATAAATTTAGAAAGACGATGCGAATTCCTCATTTTGCATGTAGATATAACGAATAAATAATTAAAATTCATATAGAAAAAACAAGAGAACGCTCAGCGTTCCCTCTCAAATCCAATCCGTTTTTTAATTTCCACCAAATTCACCTTCGCAATAGCCCCTGCCCTCTCAGCACCTTTTTCTAACGCTTCATATAGTAAATGCGGTTCATTCATATACGTTGCGTATTTTTCCCGAGGTCCTGCTAACTCACGATCTACAACGCGAAATAACTCTTTTTTTACATCACCCCATCCGATTCCAGTTTCATATTTTTCACGAATTGACTGAATTTCATCTTTTGTCGCAAATTCTTTATAGATTGTAAATAACGTTTCTAGTTCTTTCGGTTCATTTGGAAGTGAAGAATCTGTTTTTATTTTTAAAATAAGCTTTCGTAGTTTTTCTCGCTCTGCAAATAACGGGATAACATTCCCATAACTTTTACTCATTTTTCTTCCATCAAGACCAGGTAAAATTGCCCCTTCTTCTTGCACTTCATACTCTGGAAGCGTAAATGTCATGCCAAATGTATGATTAAAATACGTCGCAATATCACGAGCAATTTCAATATGCTGAATTTGATCTTTTCCAACAGGTACATGAGTAGCTTGAAATAATAATATATCAGCCGCCATTAAAATCGGGTACGTATATAACCCCATATTCACACCTGCATCAATTTCTAATCCCGCTTCTTTATTTTGCTCTACCTTCGCTTTATATGCATGGGCGCGATTCATAAGCCCTTTCGGAGTTAGACAAGCTAATATCCAAGCTAATTCCAAAATCTCTGGCACTTCTGTTTGTCGATAGAAAATAACATCTTCTCCAAGTCCGAGTGATAACCATGTAGCTGCTACCTCTTTTGTATAACTACTGAACTTCTCTGGATCATGCACTGCATTTAACGCATGATAATCAGCTATAAAGTACAATGCTTTTCCTTCATTATTTTTTGACATTTGCAATGCAGGTTTAATTGCACCAATATAATTTCCTAAATGCGGATAACCTGTTGGTTTAATTCCTGTTAACATTATTTTTTCGCTCATACTAACTCCTCCTTTCTCAAAATAAAAAACAAAAAGAGTCTCTCATCCTTAAAAAGGACGAGAGACTCCCGCGGTACCACCTTTATTAGCTATCATTAGCTCACTTCATACTTCGATAACGTGAAGTAACCGTCTTTACCTACTCATTTCAGTTAGAAGCTCCAGAGCCCATTCCATATTCATCCCTTACTGATTTCCACCACATATCAGCTCTCTGAAAAGTTTTGAACATGTACTCTTCTCTTTCATTGCTTTTTCGTTTTTTACAGTTTATCACATTCCCTTTCCAATTAAACCCTAATTTTCTGTTTTATATAGCAGGAATTTCCACCTTAATTGTCTAATAATATATAGGTTTGCAGAAGTAATCGAAACAACTTTGGAGGTTTTTTCATGGTAAAATATATATCCATTTTAGGTTCAACAGGATCCATTGGCACATCTGCATTAGATGTCGTTTCCGCTCATCCTGAACATTTTAAAATCGTCGGTTTAACCGCAAATTATAATATCGATCTTCTCGAAAAACAAATTGAATCGTTTCAGCCTCGTATTGTAAGCGTAGCGACAAAAGAATTAGCGGACACATTACGTTCTCGTATTTCAACAAATACAAAAATTACATATGGAACTGATGGTTTAAATGAAGTATCTACCCATCCTGATACAAATCTTGTATTAAGTTCAGTTGTCGGTGTTTCAGGTTTACTCCCAACAATTGAAGCATTAAAGGCGAAGAAAGATATCGCCATCGCTAACAAAGAAACTTTAGTTGCCGCTGGTCATATCGTAACTGGACTAGCGAAACAAAACGGATGCCGCCTAATTCCAGTCGATAGTGAGCATTCAGCTATTTTCCAATGTTTAAACGGAGAAAATAATAAAGAGATTGAGAAGTTAATTGTCACAGCTTCTGGCGGCGCTTTTCGTGATAAAACACGTGAAGAAATGAAAACATTACAAGCGAAGGATGCTTTAAAACACCCAAACTGGTTAATGGGAGCAAAACTAACGATAGATTCTGCCACGTTAATGAATAAAGGGTTTGAAGTGATGGAAGCTAAATGGCTGTTCGATATTCCTTATGAAAAAATTGATGTTATGATTCATAAAGAAAGTATCATTCACTCTTTAGTGGAATTTATTGATGGATCAGTCATGGCACAACTCGGTGCTCCTGATATGAGAATGCCGATTCAATATGCGTTTCACTACCCTACTCGACTACCTTCATCCTATGAAAAATTAAATTTATTAGAAATTGGTAGTTTGCATTTTGAAAAACCAAATTTAGAGAAGTTCCCCTGTCTACAATACGCATTTGAATGTGGCAAAATTGGCGGTACAACTCCAGCCGTATTAAATGCAGCGAACGAAATTGCAAATGCACTATTTCTTAAAAATGAAATTGCATTTTTCGATATCGAAAAAACAATTTACAATACAGTTGAAGCTCATCATAACGTAAAAGATCCTTCACTCGATGCTATATTAGAAGCTGATCAATGGGCACGCCAATACGCAAATCAATTATTAATAAAAAAGAGCTAAAACAGTTTTCTCTGTTTTAGCTCTTTTTTTACGTATTCAATTTTACAAATCTATAACCATGTGTAACTAACACTTTTAATATCGCATATCCTGGAATTGCTAAAACTATCCCCATAATACCGAATAAGTTACCGGCAGTTAAAATGATAAAGATTATTGTAATTGGATGGATATCTAGCTTTTTCCCCATTACTTGCGGGGAGATAAACTTACCTTCTGCTAATTGCACAACCATCATAACGATAATTACCTTTAAAACCATTCCTGGCGAGTCAATAAATGCGATAATTAACGCTGGAGTTATTGCAATAACTGGACCTACGTACGGAACGATATTTACAATCATCGCTAAAATAGCAAGTAATACCGCATATTTAATACCAATAATAAGATAGCCAATTAATAGCATGATACCGATAAACAAGCTAACGATAATTTGCCCTCTTATATACGAACTAATCGCATAATGCATATCATCTAGTATTCTCATTGCTGCCGGTTGTCTTTGCTCTGAAATAAACTTCAAAAAGTGATTCGGTAATTGTTCACCATCTTTTAATAGATAGAACAATATAAACGGAACCATGACAAAGGTTAAAACAACTTCTGTAAGTGTACTTAAAAATCCAGTTACATTTCCAGTCACTGATGATAATGACTTTGTAAAATCAACTGTATAGTCTTTTACTATATTCGCTACATCAATATTTAAATTCTCCTGAATTTTACCAAGTAAATTACTTTCCCCAAATCTACGTGCTGCTCGTTCGATTTCATGACCGAAATACGGTAAGTTATCTATTAATGCATCAATTTGATCTTTAATAATAGGGATAACCGTTACAACTAAAAACACAAATAATCCTAGTACTATTAAATATATCGAGGCTATCGATACGATTCTTGAAACACCTTTCTTTTCTAAAAGTGAAACGAATGGGTGCAAGATATAAAATAGCACTCCGGCTAATAATACCGGGAAGAATATTGTTTTTAAAAAGACGATAAACGGAGTAAAAACGAAAGAAATTTTTGTTAGCAATAATATGTTAATGAACAATAATGCAAATCCAAGTAACACTGCTAAATAATTTTGTTCCCTAAAAAACTTTTTTAACTTGTCTCTTTTTCTTATATTTACTTTTTCCAATGAAACCACCTCTTTGAATGATGAAAAGCCCTTACTCAGGGCTTTTCATCATTATCTATATCTTTATTTCCTTGCAGCTTTCACTACAAATGATACAATAAGAATTAATACGATTGCTCCTAATAATGCTGGCACGACATGAATTCCACCAAATGATGGCCCAAAAGATCCAAATAATCTACCACCTAACGAAGCACCTAATAAACCTGCGATAATATTTCCGAACATACCGCCTGGGAAATTTTTACCTGTTATAGAACTAGCAATTGCACCTATAATAGCACCAACTATTAATGTGATAATCCATCCCATCTTTAGTCCTCCATTTCTATTATAGTCTGTATGCTCAAATACAAGAGTAGCAAAACTCTTATATAAGATTACAAATTCATTTACACTAACCATATTCTACTATAGAAACAAACGAAAGAGTAATATATGTAAGGAGATACATATATTATATGCAAAAAAGAAAATCATTGTCAAACTTACCCAAAAATTAATTATATTAATATACCATATTCAAAGGAGGCTTCACTATCTATGATTCTTAAGTTAAATGCCACTTCTTTTGAAGTTGCATCATCCATTTTACAAGTTCAAATTCCATCTTATAAAGTTGAAGCAGATTATTTAAACAGTACTGCAATCCCCCGTTTATATGATACTGTAAACGATATTCAAAATTGCGGTGAAACATTCTATGGATATTTTTCTGAAAATAAACTTGTCGGCTTTATTTCTTTTATGCAAGAAGAACAGCTAATTGATATTCACCGACTAGTTGTATCGCCTGATTTTTTTCAAAAAGGAATTGCAACGAAACTCTTAAGTTATATATTTAACATGTTCCCTTCTTCCATGGCATATATTGTACAAACAGGTAAAGCGAATACCCCTGCTATTGCATTATATAAAAAACACGGCTTCATTGAAGTAACCGATATAACAATTACCGATCGTATGATTCTTACACAACTAAAGAGACAGAAAACATAAAATAGTTTGACTCATTAGTTTATTTATGTTATCTTTTACTTTATAATACCTTTTGCTGAGTCCAAATTTTGGAGCGGGGGAACCATTTTTGTAGCAATGCTACTTGGGGCGAATCTTTTTTAAGTAGGGATACTCTCACTTCCCGAGTCCGACAGCTAACCTCGTAAGCGTAATGGGAGAGGAAGGTGCTTTTTGCCTATGTTACACAGTATACCTCCTTAACTATAAAATCTGGAATCGATATCATTTTAGAGACCTATATTTATAGAAAAGGAGAGATGTATTATGTTACGTTTATCTGATCACGCAATAAAAATGATGGAGCAAAGACTTCGACTCGAACAACACCGCACATATCAAGCAAATAAAGTTGTAGATAACTTACATCACAAATACTTTTTCCAACATATTTTTCAACCAAAAAGATAAGTACTGACCTTTAACAAAATACAGCGCACACTAAAAAAAGTGTGCGCTGTATTTTACATTTTCTTGCCTTCACAATAAAGTAGTTGGCACCATCCTAGCTTTATATAAAGAATAATATTTCGTAGATGGTTCAGGCTCTTCTATTCTCTCAATTTTAAATCTCACTCTATTTAACTCATTTATGTATGTACTTATTTTTCTCTTATATAATGTCGCTTGTACATTTTCTCCTTTAAATGTTTCAAACGTAATAGGCGTTTCCTCATGATAAGAAGACTTTATAGCAACTTCTTCTGTACCATACTGTAAGTTTGAATATACTGGGTGCTCCCAACTAAAAATAAAACTTCCTCCTGGCTTTACATATGAATAAATCAGTTCCAACGTTTTTCTTAAATCCGAAGTCCAACCTAATGCATAAATGGAATATACAATATCAAAATACCCTTTCGGAATATTTCCTTCCTCTTCCATTGCTCCGCATATTAACTTTGGATTCCAATCCTTTAACGCCTTATTCGCTATTTCAATTTGTGCACTCGAAAGATCAAGCCCCCATAATTCCTCTGCCCCTTGTTCCGACATATATTACAACGAATGCCCACTTCCACATCCAATATTAAGTACCTTTTTATCTTTAATTGAATCGAACACATGAATCTCATCTTCAGACGCCGTATACGGTCCGTATTTCGGTAAACAATCCACTTGAAAAAAATAAGGTGCAACTGTATCCCAACACTTTTTATTAATAGCTAGCATTTGTGTGCCTTTCATATTCTACATTCCCCCATCCATTTTGCTTTCTCTAATATTAATTACATATCATAACCAGATCGCCCTTTTCTCTTCGCCCGGTAGTTTTTCACTTTTGCAATCGTACCGCATGCTCTTCCTCCTTCTTCTCCAGCATACATACCACACCATCTTTTACTTCCATTTCGCGAATGATCATAAAATACCCAACGACAATCTGGACAGGCCTTTAACTTTCCCCACAACTTTTCTTGAATCGCCGTTAACACAATACTCAATACTTTTGTATACACATTCTCTTCTTGCACCGGTTCATATGTAACACTTTTCATATCTTCCTTTACATGTACATGAAATGGGTATTTCTCTAACCACTTTTGCAATGATTCTCCGCCTTCAATTGCCACCCGAATATCTTCTCGAAAACTTTTTAATTCCTCTATCGTATGAAATGGAACCTCTTCATGAAAATGTTCTTTCATAAAGAGCATTATATCCTCTTCTGTTTGTAGCAAATCAATTGCTTCTCTCGTATCGTTTGGTATTCTCCATGTATTTAAAAATTCTCGAATATATTCTAATTCATGTGGTGCGTTCTGATTCAATTCCATTCACCTTCTTCTTAAAATTTACTTTTTTCTGACTTTATGTATAATTATAATATAAAATAGTTAACCATTAAATAATTTTACTGGTTACAATATTAGGAGGAGTTCTATGAAAAGTTTCTCAATACCGATACGTTTCATGCTTATTTCTTCATTCTTTATGTCTTTTGGGTATTTTGCAGTATACGCATTTTTAGCTATTTATCTATTAACCTTTCTTCATTTTTCTGCTGTCCAAGTAGGAACAGTATTGACGGTTATGACAATCACATCACGAGTTATCCCATTATTCTCAGGGTTAATTGCTGACAAAATAGGCTATATCATCATGATGATAGCTGGATTATTTTTAAGAGGAATTGGATTTATCGCTTTAGGAATATGTTCTGATTTCTATACAATTTCTATTTCCTCTGCACTTATTGGCTTCGGAACCGCATTTTACGAACCTGCTGCTCGCGCCATATTCGGCTCACAACCAGCTCATATGAGAAAAAATTTATTTACATATTTAAACCTGAGTTTTAATTGCGGTGCAATAATTGGACCAATTGCAGGAGGATTCTTACTCTTACTCGATCCCATCTATACTTTCTTTCTAACAGGATCACTTATGCTGTTATTCGCTTTTATCTTTTACTTACTTAAAAATCACTTCCAAGTCACTACTGAAAACACATCTATTACATTAGGAATACAGGCTATCTTACAAAACAAGCCTTTTCTTCTGTTTTCATTTATCATGATTTTCTTCTATATTATGTTTACTCAGCTTACTGTCGCACTTCCACTTCATATGAAAAACATTAGTAATAGCAACCAGCTTGCTACACTCGTTATTACGATAAATGCAATAACAGGCGTTATATTTATGGTGTTATTTCGAAAACTATTTCACAAATACAACACGCTGTCGATTATTAAATACGGTATTTTATTAATGGGCATTTCCTTTTTACTCATCCCTTTATTCCAGCACCCATATTGGTTATTTATTTGTGTAATTTTATTTACAATTGGTGAAACACTCGTATTACCTAACGCTGATATTGCTATTGCAAATTACAGTAACGAATCATATACAGCTACTTACTTCGGATTCTATCAACTATCACTCGCATTTGGTTTTATCATCGGTAATTATACCGGTACATCTTTTACATCCAACTTAAACGGAATGTATACACCATGGCTTATTTTCGGCGGAATAGGACTTATTGGTTTTATTTCACTACATATTTTAAATATAAAAAAAGGATTACCTAAGGAGGATATATACCTATGTAATGATACGAAACATCTTTAACAAATTTCAGTCGAGATGGTACCTTTAGACAAGCGACCTATAATAAAAAAATTCGACCGTCATGTTTGACAGTCGAATCTTTTTATTCTTCATATTCAAGATGATTATGTCTTTTACAACCAAATAAATAGCAACCCCCTATATGATAAGTTTCAAATTCTAACCCTGGAACATATCCAGATTTGATACGTTCTATCATTTTTTTATAACAATTATTCTCTTCTGTATATTCCTCAATTAACTCTTTCTTATCTTTTTCTGTCCAGTTTTCTTCTACTTCTTCAGTCTGAACATCTTCTATTTCTGCTGTTTTCGCTTCGATAGATTCCCGTATCACTTCATTTATACGCGTGAAATTATTAGCTTTATATAGAGCATAAACAAATCTACCAATCCAATTGGGGCTTTCCCAAACTTCCTTGTATCCCCTTTCGAACCATTCAATTGCTTCTTTATAGCAATTCAACTCGACATATAAATCTGCTACATGAATTTCTCCTATAAGATCATCAGATTCCCTGTTAAAAGTATCTAACTTCTCTTTCGCTTCTGTCGTTCTCCCTAAATCAATTAAACATTTTACATAGCTATACATGATATAGTCCGAATCCCCTGCAACTCGCAAGAAAAATTCCGAAGCTTTTTCCAGCTCTCCAAGGTTATAATGAGCTACAGCTACATTGTGATATGCTTCATTGGATGGTTGAATGGATGGTTGAATGGAAATAGACTTTTGTAATACTTCTTTCGCTTCTTCCCACTTTTTTTGTTTTATGTAAATTTCCCCTAAGATGTTATAAGGAAAGTATGAGGAAGGATTCAACTGAACAACTTCTTTTATTAATTCAAGAGCTCTAGCATCATCCTCTTCCTCATAAAAGTACATCCAAGCAAGATTATTGAGAGATTGCACACCTCTAGATTCATGTACCGCTCGTTGAAATAGTTCCATTGCTTTCTCATATTCATTTTGTTCAAACATTTCAATTGCCTTCTCGTTAATGTTCAAGTAACTACCTCCGAAGTGAATCAATTCATCTATTCCATATTATTATTTTAAAATGTAACAATTTTAATTTCCATAAAAAATAAGTTCACTTCGTATTAAGTTCTTTCTCCTGTCTACATTTCATCATATATTTGGATATCCAATTCGTAATGATTTTAACAACACCGCTTTCGAAAGAAAATATATATCTACTGTAAAAATACTGATTTACAACAATAAGTAAACTTTTCAATCTCTCTTAAACTGGATATACACCCTGTTACATTTTACATATTAGGGTACAATTAAAATGAGTACTAGCTAAACATTTACGCTCCACACTAGCAGTCTAGCAATGCCAAAATCAAAAATCACTTGAAATTGGGGGATGTTATGAAAAAGAAATTAATTGTTCTTCTATTCATCGGAATCATATTATCAGGATGTTCAACTATAGCAGGAAATTCTTTAGAAACCGGAAACGGAAGTATGGAATTATTAACACCAACGATTACAACAAAAGATAATGAATTAGAAATTAAGACGGAAGGTATTGATGAAAATAAAGTAACTTTTATTTATGTCGCTAATAAAAAAGTATTGGAACAAAAAATAAAGAATAGTGAATCCTACAAACTTGATATTACAGGTATCAATGATGCTCATAGGACAGACTACAAGCCAAAAGTTCAACTTTTGCAGACTAAGGATGATAATAAAGATGGAGAGATGATAACTTTTAAGCAAGTTAGATATACAGTTAAAAACAATTAATTTTAGAGTTATTTCATTATAAATGTAACGTACGAAAATATACTTTTAACAGAGGGTAAATGTAAGGGGTGCTAACATGAAAAAACGATGGATTTCTTGGTGGATTGGTAACATATTTTGGATTATCCTTTTTGGAGTGTGGGCAGCTAGTATTTGGCTACTAGATGTCGATGGTGCTGGTGTTACTCAAACATCCGAAATTAAATCAATATCACTTATTGTTTTATTAATCGCGTTTATCATACCGATATTTATTCAAGTTATATGGCTAATCATTAATTTGAGGGTTAGTAGAAAAAACAATTATACGATTTAGTTTTTTAAATTAACAGATACATACTTTTTATAAAAAAGAGAGGAATCTAATTCGATTCCTCTCTTTTACATATGTGATTATGCCATGCTTTTAAAGCCGCACTATTCCCTTTTTACGATGCATGATCGTCTTTCTTCTTCTTCAACAACGCTCTCTTCTTCATCGCCTTCGTTAAATATCCGCCTTTAAACGAACGGATTTCATAAGAAGACATAAACGCTTTCGGTGCAATTTCATTAATAATTTCTAAAAGTTCTTTCTCTCTAGAGCGCTTTGCAACGATATCTAAGCGATAACGTATAGAATTAATTCCTTCACCTTCAAATACTGTAACGCCAAATCCACAGTGACGTAATTCATCTACTAATTCATTACAACGGTCTAGTAAACTAACTTGATACGTAATATATCCAATTGCTAATTTATTCTCTATATAACCGCCTAATAATAGTCCCGCACTAAAGCCGATGACATAGGCAACGATGTTCATCCAATTTGATAAATCTTGAAACACAATCCCTAAACTGACAATGTAAATAGCTCCTTCTAACAATCCTACACCAGCAGCGGATCTTGTTTGATTCTTTACAAGCAAAATCGTTCGGATTGTTAATACTGGAACATATATAATTTGAAGCACAAAAATAAGTAACGCTTGTAACATTGGTATCCACCTCTTTCAAAAAGTCTTTTGTCATAATAACATACATAACCTTTAGAAATCGATGGGTTTTTTAAAAATTTTTTATTATTTTTTATACTATTGAAAAGTGCAAAAAAGAAGCGTATCATATTTGTCGTTAATTTGATTACTTGTATAATATCGCTAAACTAAAAAAGGAACCCAATTAGGTCCCTTTCATCATAGCTCTATGTTTTTCGAAGCATGTTCCCTTTGCTTCTCTTCTTCTTTCACTAACTGAATATTTGCATAAGCTAAATTTGCAATCATTAAAAAGTGACCACCTAAAATACCTGTACCGAATGCCCACATTTCCATTTCATGCTCAATTTCATACATGATAATAGCTCCTAAAATAGCAGCTGCAAATCGGTTTAAAACTCCTAATCCAGGAGCCTTTTCCTTCATTACGATACTTTTTCCGAGCTTCTCCACTCTGCGAGCTAATAACCAAAGACAATAGGCACTTACTGCTAATCCAATACCAAACCCTGTCACTTGTTTTCCAAACGGAGTAATCGTCCACATAAGTAGTAAACCACTAAAGATCACATACAATTGTAATCGATATACACGTAAGGCTTCTTGAATCAAAATATCCGCTCCTAAGTTCTCATTTTTTGTACTTTAGAAGAAAAGCAGCAACTTACACAGTTGCTGCTTTCTCTTCTTCTTGTTCTTGTTCCATCTTACGAATTTCAACACGTTTAATTTGGTAAGCGTCTTTTTCTAACACTTTAAATTCATAACCTTCTGCCTCAACGTGTTGTCCTTCTTCGATTTCATGATTTTGCATCATAATCCATCCACCGATTGTATCCACATCATCTTCTTCGATGTGTAATCCAAATAAATCTTTCACTTCTGAGATAAGCACTTTTCCATCAACAATTTTATGGTGCTCATTCACATGTTGGATTGGTGGCGCTTCATCTTCATCATATTCGTCACGAATTTCGCCGACGATTTCCTCCAAGATGTCTTCAAGCGTTACAATTCCAGCTGTCCCTCCGTACTCATCATATAAAACAGCCATCGGAATTCGCTTCTTCTGCATTTGGAGTAATAAATCGTGAATTGGAGTCGTTTCCATCACTTCAATAATCGGACGCATATACGAGCGAATTGATGATAAATCTTTTTGATCTTCGGTCATATATCGAATAAAGAAATCTTTTACGTTAACCATACCGATAATATCATCTTTATCTTCTCCAAAAATCGGATAACGTGTGTATCGCTCATTTTGGATTACTTTCATGTGTTCTTCTACTGAATCTTCCAGGTAGAAACCAATGATTTCTGTTCGCGGTACCATAATCTCTTTTGCAATGCGATTATCAAATTCAAATATATTATTTACATACTTGTATTCAGCTTGATTAATTTCGCCACTTTCATAGCTATCTGAAAGAATAAGACGCAATTCTTCTTCTGTATGAGCTACTTCATGTTCAGAAGCTGGTTTCAAACCGAATAAACCAGTTATAATACGAGCTGAACCGTTTAATACCCAAATAAATGGATACATTACTTTATAGAACATCATTAATGGACCTGCCAATAATAACGTTACCCTTTCAGCCTTTTGAATTGCCATCGTTTTCGGAGCTAATTCCCCTACTACAACGTGTAAATACGTCATAATCATAAAAGCAAGACCAAATGTTAATACTGATGAAATAGAAGGATTTAAGTTCCATTTCTCAAATAACGGGTGTAATAACTTTTCGATTGTCGGTTCACCTAACCAACCTAATCCCATAGCTGTAACTGTAATACCTAATTGACAAGCAGATAAATATTCATCTAAATTTGTTGTTACTTTTTTCGCTGCTAAAGCACCGCGTTTTCCTTCCGCAACAAGCTGATCAATACGACTTGAACGTATCTTTACAATCGCAAACTCTGCTGCTACGAAAAATCCAGTAAATGCGATTAAAATCGCAACCATGACTAAATTAAATATTTCCAATGAATCCCCTTAGTTAAAAAACTAAGGTGTCCACCTCCTGTATACTATAATGTTTTCTTATTTGTTCGTTAGAAAACATAGCCCGATACAAAAATTAAAGAGGTCGGATTTCACTTATTCTATAATAATAGAGCAAGTGTCTGTATTAAAGCTGTCGTTTGACATGATAAAGATTTCGATATTTTTTCACGTTGTGAATCAGTCAATCCATCTAAAAGCGGCTTTAACTCTGTTAACTCTGCTTCTAATCGATGAATATGGTCTGTCACTTCATTCACTTGTTTCGAAACGTGTTCATTGATACCGAGCAGCTTCTTGTTCTCCTCGATTTTCTCTTTAATCTCACAAAGCGGCATATGCATTTCTTTGCACTTCTCAATAAATTGTAATGTCTCAAATGCTGTTTCGTCGTAATAGCGATAATTAGATTGAGATCGCTCCGCTTTCAAGATACCTAGATTCGTATAATAATCAATCGTTCGTTTCGACACGTGAGCCATGAGAGCCAACTGTCCGATTCGATACACCTTCCCAACGATCTTCCCCCCTTGTTTATATTACTACCATCATACAACACATAAACTGTACAGTCAAACGTGACGGTTTGTTGTTCACAATTTATACAAACTTACAAGATCAACCTACTATTACACCCGTAATTTACGGCTATACAATAAAATTACTAAACTATTACCTAATCACTATATAGCCCACACCTTTTAACCTTTCTTATTTAAAAGCATATCCTACTAATAACGATTGCCTGTATAGGAGGAGATTGACATAAAAAGGACTATCATTTCTCATTTTTATAACGAAGAGTATTTACTCCCATGGTGGCTTATGCATCACACAAAAATATTCGATCACGGTATTTTAATTAATAGAGGTTCTACTGATCGTTCCGTAGAGATTTGTAAACTACTCGCACCCCACTGGGAAGTGCGAGACTCCAGATTTCTTGAGTTTGATCCAACTAATACTGATATTGAAGTGATGGAAATTGAAAGAGAAGTTTCAGGTTGGAAAATCGTTTTAAATACTACAGAGTTCTTTTGTTGTAATAATAAAGAAGAGTTTTTCTCATCTCTTCATACACTAGGACAAAATATGTATGCGATTAGAATGATTTTAATGATAGATAGTCATATTTACAATTATTCAAAGCCAAGATATTCTATCCCATTAGTAGAACAACGATACCACGGTGTCTTCCCTTATAACCCAAAACTCGGGTGTGCTTGGAGATTTATTCATAATCATCTAGATGGTGCATATTTACCTGGTAGACATTATTCACGGCACGGGAATATAGTTTATGACTACCCTTCATTTATTTTAAAATTTTATTTTAGCCCTTGGAATGAACAGTCCAAGGCAAGAAAATTACAAATTACACCTACCCTTTCAAAAATGGGTATTCAAATGGGACTTCAAACACATTACGGTCAATCTCCTGAAGAATTGGAAACCCGTTTTTTAGAACTTAGTAACGTAACACAAGACCTCCGTAATAATCCTGAATATCAAGAATTATTTCCAAAGTTCAAACCTTAATGTTTTCTGCCTTGCCATCACCTCACACAATTTCATCCGTTTAATCAAAAACAATCTCATTTGCATAAAATATGAATACTGTATATATAATAAATTTTTATTTTAGGAGGAAAAAATGAAAGCTGTTATTCTTGCTGGTGGGTACGGTACAAGAATTGGGGAAGAAACACATTTAAAACCAAAACCTATGATTGAAATTGGAACGAAACCTATTCTATGGCACATTATGAGTTTGTATAGTCATTACGGGATTACTGAGTTTATTATTTGCTTAGGCTATAAAGGATATGCAATTAAAGAGTTCTTTCTAAATTACAACTTACACATGTCCGATTTCACAATACATTTAAGCGATAACACAATTACTAGCCACTCTCATCGTGTAGAACCATGGAAAGTTACATTAATCGATACTGGTCTTAATACCGAAACGGGTGGACGAGTGAAAAAGATTCAAAACTATGTCGGAGACGAACCTTTCTGCCTCACTTATGGCGATGGATTAAGTAACGTAAATATAAAAGAACTTATTGCATTTCATAAAAAACATGGAAAAATGGCAACTGTTACCGCCGTACAACCTCCTGGTAGATTCGGTTCTCTCATATTAGATAAACAGTCTGTCACATCTTTTCAAGAGAAGCCACTCGGGGATGGCGGATGGGTTAACGGTGGATTTTTCGTTTTAAATCCTGAAGTTTTCAATTACATTAGTGGCGATAAGTCTGTTTTTGAAACAGACACTTTAGTTCAGTTAGTAAACAAAAATGAACTATCAGCATATCAACATACTGGTTTTTGGCATCCGATGGATACATTGCGCGATAAAAATAAATTAGTCGAGCTATGGGAAAGTAATAACGCTCCGTGGAAGGTTTGGTAATATGGCTTCATCATCTTTTTGGAATAAGAAAATAGTATTTATTACAGGGCATACTGGTTTTAAAGGCTCCTGGCTCACCCTTTTTTTAACTTCTTTAGGTGCAGAAGTAGTTGGCTTTTCTTCTCATCCCCCATCCATTCCTAACCTTTTTGAACAAGGTAACGTAGCAAAAGAATGTATAACAATTCATGGCGATATTACTGATTACGATTCTTTATTCCACGCCCTAAAACAACATAATCCAGACATACTATTTCATTTAGCAGCCCAGCCAATCGTCACCACTTCATATAAAAATCCTATCGAAACATTTAAAACGAATGTTTTAGGCACTGTTCACGTATTAGAAGCGGCAAAACATATAGAAAGTATACGTGGCATCATTAATGTTACAAGTGATAAATGTTATGAAAATGACGGGAGCGGTAACCGGGCATTCGTGGAAAGCGACCGGCTAGGAGGTTTCGATCCTTATAGTGCTAGCAAAGCTTGCGCTGAAATAGTGGCAACATCCTTTCAAAAATCATTCTTCCGCACTAATACTCAGAAACTTGCCTCAGTAAGAGCAGGTAACGTCATCGGCGGTGGTGATTGGGCAGAAGACCGATTATTCCCAGATGTCATTCGTGCATATTTACAAGATGGTACATTAACTATTAGAAACAAAAACGCTATTCGCCCGTGGCAACACGTATTAGATCCTTTACATGGCTATATCCTTTTAGCTGAAAAACTTTGGACAGACGCTGAATATGCGGAAGCGTGGAATTTCGGTCCAATGAATGAACCTAACAGAACAGTTCATGATGTCATTCAAACTATAATAAAATTATGGAATAAAACACTAACAATCCTCTCTCCTCCTACAAACACGCCTTATGAATCACCTATTTTAACACTCGACAGTACAAAAGCTATAAATAAACTCGGTTGGACACCTAAGTTATCAACAGACCATTCTATCGCTTGGACAGTTGATTGGTACAAAAAATATGCATCTGGTGAAAATATAGAATCTTTCACGCGACAACAAATCGATACATTCAAAAATTTATAAGGGGGCTATAAAATGGAACAGAAAAAATGCCGTTTTTGCCACTCATTACTCACAAATACTTTTTTAGATTTAGGTGTTTCCCCTCTCGCTAATTCATTTGTAGCTCCAGAAAACTCCTATAAAATGGAACCATTTTATCCATTGCACACATTTGTTTGTCACTCTTGTTTACTTGTACAATTAGATGAATTTGAATCTCCGCACAATATTTTTCATGAGTATTTATACTTTAGCTCTTACTCATCAAGCTGGCTACTGCATGCTAAGCAATATGTAGAAATGGCAATTAAGCGTTTTAACTTAACAAACCATTCGCAAGTTATCGAAATCGCAAGTAATGATGGATACTTATTACAATACTTTCAAAAAGAAAAGATCGAAACATTAGGCATTGAACCAGCCAAAAACGTAGCAGAAATCGCTATGCAAAAAGGAATTTCTACTGAAGTAAATTTTTTCAGCAATGACTTAGCAAAAAAATTACCACAAGCTGATTTAATTATCGCAAATAACGTATTAGCACACGTTCCGAACTTGCATGATTTTGTCGCCGGTTTAAAAACGTTATTAAAACAAGATGGGACGATAACAATTGAATTCCCGCATTTATTAAACCTCATCTCCTTTAAGCAGTTTGATACGATCTACCATGAGCACTTCTCCTATTTCTCACTTATAAGCCTTCAAAAAATTTTAGCTCATCATCATTTACAAATTGTCGATGTAGAAGAACTCTCAACGCACGGTGGTTCCTTGCGTATTTTTATAAACCATCATAATGCCTCATCCACTATCCACCCCAATGTTACAAAATTAATCCAAAAAGAAGTCGATTACGGGCTAGATACATTAGATTGCTATCTCCTTTTTTCTAAACGCATAGAACAATTAAAAATAAGTATTTTACAGTTTTTTATCGAAGCAAAAGCTTTAAACAAACAAATTATCGGTTACGGTGCGCCAGCTAAAGGAAACACTCTTTTAAATTATTGCGGGATAGGAAAAGAATTTCTAACTTATACAGTAGATAAAAACCCTCACAAACAAAATCTTCTTCTACCAGGAACCCGCATTCCAATAAAATCTCCAGAAGAAATAAAACGTACAAAACCTGATTACATTCTCATACTTCCTTGGAATTTGAAAGATGAAATTATGAAAGAATGCTCTTTCATTCGTGAATGGGGCGGCAAATTTTTAGTAACAATACCAGAAGTTGAGGTAATTGAGCCATGAAAAAAATCCTTGTAACAGGCGGTAGTGGATGGATTGGTAAATACGTTGTACATTCTCTTATTCAAAAGGGCTATGAAGTGCACGCCACTTACAATACAAATAAGCCTTCTCACCTTTCTTGCCATTGGCATAAAGTAAACTTACTTTGCGATGAAGAGGTAAAAAAACTCATTTACGACATGAAACCTAGTTATCTCATTCATTTAGCTTGGGAAGCAGTACCGCCAGCATGCTACGTATCCATTAATAATTACTATTGGCTTACATCCAGCATCTCATTGATTCAACACTTCACAACATGCGGTGGAAAGCGAGTCGTCGTTGCAGGTACTGGCGCAGAATATGAATGGTTTAACGGTGTACTATTTGAAGATTCACCCTTACTTTCCTATAAAACCCCGTATTCATTATGTAAAAACACACTACACTCCTGGCTACAAACGTACGCCGAGCAAACAGGCCTCAGCATGTGTTGGGGCCGCATTTTTCATATGTATGGACCTCACGAACAAGGGAATCGGCTCGTTTCTAACATCATCACTTCCTTATTAAAAAATGAGGAAGCACTATGTACACATGGAAAACAATCAAGAGATTTCCTCCATGTGAGCGACGTCGCTGATGCTCTCGTAACAGTATTAGAACGCAATGTTACAGGCACAATCAATATCGCTTCTGGTCAATCTGTACAAATTAAAGAGTTAGCTTCTATCATCGCTAAAAAGATAGGAAAAGAACATTTAATTAAACTAGGTGCAATCCCTTTCTCTAAAGATGAACCTTTATTTGTCGGGGTTAATGTAGAACGTTTAAAAACTGAAGTAAATTGGAAACCAACATACGATCTAAATACAGGTATCGAAGAAACAATTTTATGGTGGGAATCATCTATACAAAAACATACCGATATGCAGCACTAAAACGTAAATCTTGCGCTCCTCTCGCTAAATCCTTATACCATTCTTCTAATTTTTCCGGCGTAATAATATGGTGCGTACCCATTCCTCCATGCTTACTAGCTTCAGAAAGCGTCGGACCAATTTGTAACTTTCTCTTTCTCATCGCATCGTTCCACGGACTAAATCCAAACCATAATATACAAGCAAGAGGCGGATAGATCATAGATTCATGCGCTGATAAATGTCTTCCAACCGTATAACTTCCGTGTTCATGATTATGAATAAATCTACCTCTTCTCCATAACGGCCAATCTTCTGGTAAATAACCGTGAAATCGCTGTTTCATTAAAGGGATTCCAAAGTTAAGGTCCGGATAATTATAGTTAGGATCATCAACCATAATAAGCCCTTCCAGCCAATACATCCTCCCTCCCAATTCATTTAGTGATTTCCAAAACTGGTTTTTATCTTGCACACAAAGAAACTCGGTCGTATTTAAAATGATTTTCCAACCTTGTACTTCTTGTTCTACCCTCATCACTTCATGATCTGTCGCATATGCATCAAACTCTGGATTTGTAGAATCTCGCACTTCCCAATGCGGTGCGAATTTTTTACAAATCTCAACCGAACGATCTGTTGAACCTTTATTAATTAAAATGCCATGATCAAACAGTTTCGTATGATGCATAAGCCACCACGGTAATAAATACTCTTCATTGTAAAAATGAGAAATAACAGTTGTAGTTATAACAATCTCCTCCACTTTCTCTATTAATCTACTTTTTCATCCTACTCTTAATATACTTATCAAGTATGTAATTGGTTTCTTTTATTTTAAAAATATGTTTTTCTACCATATACTATGCTTTCTTAGACAACCACCATTTCCATTTTCTAAAGAAACATCCCAATAAACTGAAAATTAAGTTATAATATCATTATAAAATTACGAAGGAGGAATGCACGCATGTACTACAACACTTCATTCGAAAACGATCAACCAGTAGGCCGTCTATAAACTAAGACGGGCATTCATATAACACATACACTATGCCTCGTCTTAGGGAACTCATAATACCCTAAAAATAGACGGAGGTACTTTACATGAAACAAACAATTTTAGGAGCTATATGTTTATCACTAGCAGCAAGTATATGGGGCGGTATGTACGTTGTTAGTAAATACGTACTCGACTTTATCCCACCGCTGACACTCGTTTGGTTACGCTTTATTATCGCTTTCGTTGTTTTATATGCATTTTTGAAAATAACAGAGAAAAAGCAAAAGAAAAAAGTGACCATTCGCAAAAAAGATTGGCTATTATTCGCTTGGGTTGGATTTATCGGATACTTCATTTCGATCACTTGTCAATTTATCGGAACAAAATTATCCGACGCTCATACAGGATCTTTAGTAACATCTGCTACACCTGCATTTATGATTATATTTGCAGCAAGCATTTTAAAAGAAAAACTAACCGCTCGTAGACTGTTATCTACTATAATAGCGACAATCGGTGTTATTATCGTAATCGGATGGGATATTGAAATTGGCTCCTATTTTATCGGAACAATTATATTAGTCGGGGCTGCTATTACGTGGGCTTTACTATCTATTTATGTGAAGATTGCTTCAGCCAAATTTTCATCTTTAGTTATTACAACGTACGCCATATTCTTTTCACTCTTTTTCATTACACCTTTTATGCTATGGGAATTCCAATCAAGCCCTATTGAACATATAAACATGTATGTGCTATTAGGCGTAATTTATTTAGGAATCGTCTCAACGGCAGGTGCCTTTTTCCTTTGGAATAAAGGATTAGAACTAATGGATGCAAGCATCGGTTCCTTATTTTTCTTCTTCCAACCTATCGTCGGATCATTACTTGGCTGGCTCTTATTAAATGAGACATTAAATAGTAGCTTTTTTATTGGTGGTATTCTTATTATATGTAGCGTTTTAATTACTACTTTTGAAAAGAAATAAAAAAACAGGCAGAGATTCTTAGTCTCTGCCTGTTCGTATAAACTCACTGTTTACGCACTCCAATGCGCGGGACGGGATAACAATTCCGGCAATTTCGTATGTTTATCCCCTTTCGCCGCATTAATTTGAACTTGCGTAAGAAAAATACTATTTGTAAAGTCTGCTCCGCGAACATCTGCATCTCTTAAATCTGCTCCGATGAGATCCGCCCCGCGTAAGTCTGCTCCATTTAAGTTAGCCGCAATTAAATAAGCACCCCTTAAATTCGCGCCTTGTAAATTTTTCTTTTTCAGGTTTGCTCCCATAAGATCAGCTCCGCGGTGAATGATTCGTTTCTTACGCGTCGCATTCATTTCCTTCCAAACTAGCTCACTCGTTTCTAAAAGTAAAACATTTACTTCTGCACGGTGTAATGGAATATTTACTTTCATTAACTCGTCCGCATTTAAATTCGAAAGTCGCTCTGTCTCTTCAATCGCTTTACTTAGTTCTTTATGAATTGGCTGCGTCGCCTTTAATAGAATCGCCTCATTCAAATACCAAAGCATTTCATGGAGCTGATGCATAACCGGAAAAGCATCATACATTTTTCTCGCATGCTTAGCATCTTTCCGCCAATCAATCCCTTTAAACGTAACTTGAGAAATCTTCTGCCCAGCACCGAAACATTCAAATACTGTACAACCTTTATAACCTTTTCCTCTAAGATTTTTATGTATACTACATTTAAAATCTGATTGTAAATTGGAACATGGTTTACCACCATCTTTATTCACTGCAAAATCTACCGATGCTGCGAACGGTAACGCCACGCAACATAGACCGAAGCATTTTTCGCAGTTTGCTTTTAAATGATCGTTATGATTAGTCAAAATGTATACCCCCTGTTGTCTTTTGACTATTTCATAATATTCCAACTGCACAAAATAATCAATTTTAAAATAAATTGGCATCTTTCATTTCAAATCACAACTTTATCATTCGATTTCCTTTCAATTGAAAAAGACTAATTCTATCTAATGAATTATAATTAAATTATAAATTTTCAAACAAAAGGAGAATTAGTATGGCACTAGAAATGAAAACAAACTGTCAAATTTGCGATCAATCGCTCGAGCAAGATTCTGAAGCTTACATTTGTGTATATGAATGTACATTTTGCGCACCATGTACAGAAGAAAGACAAAACGTTTGTCCAAACTGCGGCGGCGAATTAGTACGTAGACCGAAAAAGAAACAGTAAAAAGCAAAGCGATATCGCTTTGCTTTTTACTGTTTTCTGAGTATATGAAATTATATCGAACACAACTTAAACATTTAAAAATTTAACACAAACAGGCTCTGGCACAGCAACATCAGATTGTAAAAGTGTTAACTTTCCTGTAGATTCATCTCTTGAAAATAGCACAAGATTATGTGACTTTTCATTTGTAGCAACAAGGAACTTTTCAGTAGGATCTAATACAAAGTCTCTTGGCCAATTTCCTTCTGTAGATGTATGTTCAACAAATGTAAGCTCACCTGAATTTTGATCTACGCTATAAACAGCGATACTATTATGGCCACGATTACCTGCATATACAAAACGGCCGTCAGAAGAAATATGAATCGCACTTCCTTGATTATTTTCATCAAAATCTGCTGGAATAGTAGAAATATACTGTAATTCTGTAAAGGTCCCTTCTTCCGCATTATATGTTAATACGATAACCTCTGAACTCAGCTCAGTCATCACATACGCATACTTTCCATTCGGATGAAAAGTAATATGTCTCGGCCCACTTCCTGGATTTACAGATAAGCTATTCACTTCTGTTAATGCACTACCTTTTATTTCATACGTAATTATTTTATCTATCCCTAAATCAACGCCCACTACATATTTTTCATCAGGAGTATATCCCGCGTAATGTGCATGTGGTTTTTCTTGTCTTTCTTTATTCGGACCTGAACCTTCATGCGCCATAATAGATGAAGCAGGATTTACAGTTCCATCTTCTTCATTAACTACAAAAGACTCAATCGTTCCTTTATGGTAATTTGCTGTAACTACCGTATGATTTCCACTATCAACGCTCACATGACAAGGAGAAGCCCCTTCTACTACTTGTCTGTTTTCTGCCTTTAACTCTCCAGTTTTACTATCAATTGAATAAGCAGCTACACCACCAGATTCTCCTTCCTTAACAACGGAATAGAGATATTCATTATTTCGGTTAATCGTTACATATGTAGGGTTATCCAGCTTAGCCGCAAGTGTTACATTACTAATTTTTTTTGCTTCCGCATCTAACGTAAACTTATATATTCCTTCACTATTTTCTTTCGTGTATGTTCCAACATATCCAATAAACTCTTTGTTATCCTTCATTTTCATAACCCTCTCTCCCTATATTTTTCGTTCATCATACTTCTTAAAATATTTTATGTTGAAAGAGTATCCTAAAAAATCGGAGTACCTCTTTATACGTTACCATATTTTCTTAGTAAATAGCTTTTAAACCCACTTTTTTTGATACGCTGCTATACTTTCATATTCTTCTTCCAAGTGACGGGACAGACGAATATAGATTGGTGTTAAATCTTTATATTTTTCCACACTTTCAATGTTTGGTTCATGGTGGAAATTCGCACCTACCATTTCAGTAACTACATGTAACGTATCTACTTCACCTAAACTATATAAACCGAGGATTGCAGCTCCTAAGCAAGAGCTTTCGAAACTTTCAGGAACATATACGTCTTGATGAAGAATATCCGCCATCATCTGTCTCCAAAGTTCTGACCTTGCAAAACCGCCTGTTGCTTGAATTTTTTTCGGTTCGCCAATTAGCTCTTTTAAAGCGAGAAGAACGGTATATAAGTTATAAATTACTCCTTCTAATACAGCACGAATAAGATGTTCTTTCTTATGATGTAATCCGAGTCCAAAAAAAGATCCTCGCGCATTCGCATTCCATAAAGGAGCTCTTTCCCCTGCTAAATACGGATGAAATAATAAACCGTCAGATCCAGGATTTACTTTTGCTGCTATTTCAGTAAGCACTTCATATGGATCTTTCCCTAAACGCTTCGCAAGTTCAATCTCTGAAGTGCCTAATTGGTCACGAGCCCATCTGAAAATCATACCACCGTTATTAACTGGTCCACCGATTACCCAATGGTCTTCAGTTAAGGCATAACAAAAAATTCTACCTTTTGGATCTGTCACAGGACAATTTGTTACAGCACGTATCGCACCGCTTGTACCAATTGTAACAGCCACAACCCCAGGATCTATTGCATTTACGCCTAAATTCGATAGCACTCCATCACTCGCTCCTACTACAAAGGGCGTAGAAACAAGTACATTCATCTCTTTTGCAAGTTCTTCATCTAATCCTATTAAGCTGTGCGTCGTTGGAACAAGTTTAGAAAGCTTTTCATCTGAAATCCCTGCAACACGAAGAGCTTCCTCATCCCATTTTAAAGATTTCAAATTGAACATTCCTGTTGCTGATGCTATAGAATAATCAATTACATATTCTTTATATAACTTATAAAACACATATTCTTTAATAGAAATGAATTTATAACTTTTTGCAAACAATTCTGCCTGCTCATTCTGTAACCAAACTAATTTCGAAAGTGGTGACATAGGATGAATTGGCGTGCCAGTACGAAGATAAATTTCATGACCATTCCTATCATTCTTTATTTTCTCTGCCCAGCTTGCGCTTCTATTATCTGCCCAAGTAATACATCTCGTTAATGGATTTCCTTTTTCATCTATAGCAATGATACTATGCATTGCCGAACTAAAAGAGACACAAAGAATATCAATGGGCTGTACTTTACTCGATTGCACAGTTTCTTTAATCGTATGTATCACTGCTTGAAAAATCTCTTCCGGATCTTGTTCTGCTATTTCAGGCGTAGGAGAATATAAAGGATATTCAATTCCATGACTTGCAATAACAGATCCATCAGTAGAAAATAGAACTGATTTTGTACTAGTTGTCCCAATGTCTACACCAATCATATATTTTGAGCTCACCATTTCTTCCTCCTAACAAAAAATTGCTACAGTATCCCACCATAAAAATAAATTCCTTTTATCTACTGATAACGTTGTATGCCACAATTATCTAAATAGAAACATCTTTATTTTAAACAAACATATCGAGTAGTAAAACGCCTCCAAAAGCGATAAATGAAAGTAATGTTTCTAATACCGTCCATGTTTTAAATGTTTCTTTCACTGTTAAACCTAGGTATTCTTTTACCATCCAGAACCCAGCATCGTTTACGTGTGAAAACATGAGTGCTCCTGCACCTGTTGCAATGACGAGTAACTCTAAATTTACACCTGTCGTATTTTCAACGATTGGAGAGACGATGCCCGCTGCTGTTGTTAAGGCGACTGTCGCTGACCCTGTCGCAATTCGAATTAATCCAGCTACTATAAATGCTAATACAATTGGAGATAGAGCTAAATGTTCAGACATTTGAGCAATAGCATTCCCTACGCCACTATCGATAAGAATTTGCTTAAATCCGCCGCCAGCACCAATAATCGCAACAATAGAACCGATTGGTAATAAGCTATCTTCTGTTACCTTCTTAATAGCCTTTTTATCGATACCTTGACGAAATCCAAGAAAATAGAAAGCTGCAAAACATGCAATCAAAAGCGCAATGATAGGACTACCGATTAATGTGACAATCTTCATTAAAGTATTAGAAAGCGGAACATAAGGAGCTGCTGCTGCTAACACCATTAACATAACGGGTAACAATATAACTAAAAATGAAACTCCTATTCCTGGTAATTTCGTTGATTTTGTATTTACACGTATCAATTCTGGTTCATTTTCAGGAATTACACGTTTGTGAATCCATTTAGCGAATATAGGACCTGCAATAATCGCTGCAAAAAATGTAATAATGAGTGAATAAAGAAGTACCTTCCCAAGGTTCGCTTTATAAATACCAATTGCAACGATTGCCCCTGGATGCGGAGGAACAAGGCCGTGTACGACAGATAACCCAGCAATTGCTGGTAATGCTATCAATAAAATATTTTGTCTCGTTGTTTTATGAATAGAAATTACTAACGGCAATAATATTAAAATGCCTACTTCAAAAAACACCGGAATTCCAATAATAAAACCTGCAATTAACATCGCCCATGGTAAGTTTTTTATTCCAAAGGATTTAATAAAGAACTCTGCCACCTGCATTCCAGCACCTGACTCTGCCATCATTTTCCCTAGAATTGTACCTAATACTAAAATACCTACTAAATGCCCGAGAACACTTCCGACTCCCGTTTCATAAGCGCTCACTATTTTATCCATTGGCATTCCAGACATAATTGCTAAAAACAAACTTGCAATCGTTAAACTAATAAACGCATGCCACCTCCACCACGATACTCCTAAAATAACAATTACAATTGATAATAATGTAATCATTAAAAGGTACATATTCATACTCAGTTCCACCCCTCTATGTAAACCCTTTCAAAATTACTATACAATTAAGAGAACTTATATAGTTCTTTCTTGAGTAAGAGATATTTTCACATAATAATGATTTATATAAAAAGAATCTCCCTTATCAGAGATACACGTTAACTACTCTCTCTAATAAGGGGATTTCTCTTTAATAATTATAATGTTATTGTGATACATGCTTCATGCGAGCAAATTTTCCTTCTTCAAAAGTGAATGACACTTTCTTCTCTTACTGTTTTCACGTAGTAGGACTCCTAACTCAGGATCCAAGTTAAACGATGAAGTTACCTAGGAATCTGTCCTCTCATGAAAAGCAATTTTCGGAAAGCCTCCTTCACTTTCATATATTATAATTTAGGTGCTTTCGCCCAATCTGCAGCGAACTTTTCAATACCTTGATCTGTTAATGGATGCATAGCAAGTTGTTCAATTACTTTATAAGGGATTGTTGCAATGTGAGCACCTGCCATCGCTACACGAGTTACATGATCTGGGTGTCTGACAGAAGCTGCAATAATTTGTGTATCTAATTGATGAATATCGAATATCTCAGCAATTTTCGCAACTAAGAGCACACCATCTTCAGAAATATCATCTAAACGTCCTAAAAATGGAGAAACGTACGTTGCACCTGCTCGAGCTGCTAAAAGTGCTTGGTTCACCGTGAAGATAAGTGTGACGTTCGTTTTCACACCTTTTTCAGTAAGATAGCGACAAGCTTCTAATCCTGCTAGCGTCATTGGAAGTTTTATCGTGACGTTTTTATCGCCACCGTTAATTTTAATTAATTCTTCTGCTTGAGCAATCATTTCTTCAGCTGTAACAGCATCTGGCGTTACTTCTGCCGAAACAGACTCAACTTTAGGTACTGCCTGACAAATTTCTGCGATACGGTCTTCAAACTTAACGCCCTCTTTTGCTACTAAAGAAGGATTCGTTGTAACACCAGCTAAAACTCCAAGTTTATATGCTTTTTTTATGTCCTCAAGATTTGCAGTATCAATAAAAAATTTCATGATCAATTCCCTCCAGTTTTTAAACGTTGATGAGTTACATGTTTAATATGCTTATCCCGTAAAAGCCCGATTGGTGTGGAATAAAGCCCCTACTTATTAAAGTGTCACTTTATTTCTTTTCTACAGCATGTCCGCCAAATTCATTGCGCAGAGCTGCTACTACTTTTCCTGTAAATGTATCATTGTCTAATGAGCGATAGCGCATTAATAACGACATTGCGATAACAGGAGTTGCTGTTTGAAGATCTAATGCTGTTTCTACTGTCCATTTTCCTTCACCAGAAGAATGCATAACACCCTTAATTTCATCCAGTTTTGCATCTTTAGAAAATGCATTTTCTGTTAATTCCATTAGCCATGAACGGATTACTGAACCGTTGTTCCATACTTTTGATACTTTTTCATAATCGTAGTCAAATTCACTTTTCTCTAGGATCTCAAATCCTTCACCAATAGCAGCCATCATACCGTATTCAATTCCGTTGTGAACCATTTTTAAGAAGTGACCACTACCAGCTTTTCCGGCATATAAGAATCCATTTTCTACAGCAGTATCGCGGAAGATAGGTTCAACGATGTCCCAAGCTTCTTGATCTCCTCCGATCATGTAACAAGCACCATTACGAGCGCCTTCCATTCCGCCAGAAGTTCCTGCATCCATAAAGTGAATGCCATCTTTCTTTAATTGCTCATATCGGCGAATAGACTCTTTATAATGTGAATTACCCGCTTCAATTAAAATATCTCCTTTTGAAAGCAATGGTGTAACCTCATCAATAACAGAATCAACAACAGCGTGTGGTACCATTACCCAAAGAATTCTTGGTGATTGTAATGACTGAACAAGTTCACTTAAACTAGATGTACCTGTAGCCCCATACTCTTTCATTTCTTCTACTGCGCTCGTATTTAAATCAAATGCTGCTACCTCGTGTTTATGATCCATTAAATTTTTCCCTAAATTTAATCCCATTTTACCTAAACCAATTAATCCTACTTGCATAATATAATTCCTCCTCAAATCATCTTTTATTAAAAATCCATATCACTACGATTTTGAATACCTTTCAGCACTGATAAGTTGATCTGTCCAGAAAGGTATTCACAGTCATAGCTTAAGAATTCAATACATTTTTTGTAATTTGAACAACATTTTCTGTCGTAAATCCAAATAGATTCATGACTTCAGCCCCAGTTCCTGAAGCTCCAAATGTTTCAATCGATAATATTTTTCCTTCTTGTCCTACATAACGCTCCCAACCGAGAGATACACCCATCTCAAGAGATACTCGTTTCGTTACAGAAGACGGAAGAACGGATTCTTTATATTCTTTCGATTGGTGATCGAATAGCTCCCAGCTTGGCATTGCAACGATACGAACAGAGACATTGTCTTCTTCTAGTTTCGCTTTTGCACTAGCAGCTAAGGATACTTCAGAACCTGTCGCAATTAAAATCACATCCGGATTTTCATTCGTTTGTGCTAATACGTAAGCGCCTTTAGAAAGATTCTCTATGTTCGCTTTCGTTTCATGAAACACCGGTAAATTTTGACGGCTGAGTACTAAAACGACTGGACGATCCGTTTGCTGTAAAGCATAAGCCCACGCACTTGCTGTTTCATTTGCATCTGATGGGCGGATAACTGTTAAACCAGGAATTGCCCGAAGAGCTGCTAAATGTTCAATAGGTTCATGCGTTGGACCATCTTCTCCTACAGCAATCGAATCATGTGTAAATACGTACGTAACAGGTAACTTTTGCAATGCAGCGAGTCGAATAGATGGACGAAGGTAATCATTAAATACAAAGAATGTACTCACGAACGGTTTTACTCCTCCATGAAGTGCCAGTCCATTCGCTGCCGCGCCCATTGCATGTTCACGTACACCGAAATATATATTTCGGCCAGCATACGATTCTACCGCATACACTGCTTCACCTTTTATATCTGTCATCGTAGAATGAGAAAGATCTGCACTTCCACCGAAAATAGAAGGAATCGATTTCACATAATGATTAATAGCTTCCCCACTTGCAACACGAGTTGAAATCGTTTTTTCAGTATCGAAGGATAAAATGTCTTTCGCTTCGATTAAAACTTCACCTGTAATCGCTTTTTCTAATTCATCTGCTAGTGCAGGGTTTGACTCTCTGTATAAGTTGAACTGCTCATTCCAGCCATGTTCTTTTTCAATACCTTTTTGTTTCAGTTCATTAAAATGAGCGGTTACTTCTTCAGGTACAAAAAAGTCTTCTTCATAATGCCAACCATACACTTGTTTTGTCGCTGTCGCTTCTTCTACTCCAAGCGGGTTACCATGTGCTTTGTTCGTTCCAGCAACTTTTGGACTTCCGTAACCTATAATGGTTCTAATTTCTATAAGAGTAGGTTGGTCCGTATTGTCTTTCGCTAATTGAATCGCTTTTGTAATCGCATCAACATCGTTTCCATCTTCAACTCTTACATATTGCCAATGTGCAGATTCTACCCTTTTCTGCATATCTTCAGAGAAAGCAATGTTTAATTCACCATCAAGTGAAATTTCATTTGAATCATACAGCACAATTAACTTGCCAAGTTTCATATGTCCTGCCATTGACATCGCTTCATAAGCGACACCTTCCATTAAATCACCGTCTCCAACTAAAGCGTACGTATTGTGATCTATAATAGAGTGACCATCCTTATTAAACTTCGCTGCTAAATGCGCTTCTGCCATTGCCATTCCGACAGCATTGGCAATCCCTTGCCCTAACGGTCCTGTAGTTGCTTCAACTCCTGAAGTGTGACCAAACTCAGGATGTCCTGGCGTTTTACTATTTAATTTTCTGAAGTTTTTCAAGTCATCAATTGAAACGTCATATCCAGCTAAATGAAGTAGGCTATATAATAAGCTAGATCCATGTCCCGCCGATAAAACGAAGCGATCACGGTTAAACCATTTTGGATGATTAGGATTATGATTTAAATGATTCGCCCATAATGCATAAGCCATTGGCGCTGCTCCCATCGGAAGACCTGGATGACCTGAATTTGCCGCATTAATAGCATCAATTGATAACGTACGAATTGTATTCACTGCTAATTGATTTATGTTTTGTGTCATAGTAATCGTCCCCCTAAATGCTTTCATGAAAGAAAGTACTTATTTTTTCGTTTCTTGATCTAACCACCATTTAAATTCACTTTCTTGCAATAGTTCATTAGACGCATCTGGACCATATGAACCCGACTCATATTCATGAAGTGGTAATAAGTTTTCTTCAAATGCTTCAAGAATTGGTTGTACCCATTCCCATGACAATTCAACTTCTCTCCAATGTGCAAAGAATGTAGCGTCTCCACTCACAGCATCATGAATGAGTCTTTCATACGCTTCAGGTACTCCCACATCCGCTTGCTCACAAGTAAAGTTAATACGCATCGGTTCAATTTCTCCATTTTTCAATGGATTTTTACTATTTAACTGTAATGAAACGTTCTCACCTGGGCTAATTTCAATTATTAACAAGTTAGGTGCTGCATTTGGATTACTATCTTGATATTGCTGTTTTAACGTATTTTTAAATTCGATTACAATACGAGTAGACTTTTCTTTCATTCGTTTGCCTGTTCGTATATAAAAGGGAACGCCAGTCCAAAATGGATTATCGATCCACAAGCGAGCAGCAACAAATGTGTCTATGTTAGAAGAAGGATTTACTCCTGGCTCCTCTTTATATGCTACAACTTGTTGACCGTTTATCTCACCTGCACCATATTGTCCGCGAATGATATGGTTTTGAACGTCTTCTTTTTTCACTTTACGAAGCGTCTCCATTACCTTTCGCTTTTCCTCTCGAATTTCACATGCATTAACCTTTTCCGGCAAATTCATAGCAGTCATCATTAATATTTGTAACATATGATTTTGAACCATATCTCGAATGGCTCCTGCCTGATCATAATATCCTGCCCTTTCTTCAACCCCAACTGTTTCACTCGCTGTGATTTGTACATTCGCTATATGTTCTTTATTCCAAATCGATTGGAGAACAGGATTTGCAAATTCTAGTGCTTCAAGGTTTTGAATCATCGGCTTACCTAAATAATGATCAATACGGTATATCTCGTCTTCTTCAAACGTGCGACTAAGCTTATCATTCAGCTCACGAGCAGATGTAAGGTCGTGCCCGAACGGTTTCTCAATCATTAGGCGTTTCCATCCATCCGTTTTATCAAGTCCGCTTTCCTTAATATTTAAAGCGATTGTCTCGAAAAATTCAGGAGCAACGGAAAGATAGAACATTCTATTTCCTTTTATATGTAGTTCTTCTTCCCTTTCACGAACGACTTGTAATAATCTCTCATAGTCTTCCGGCTTACTCACATCTAATGGACAATAGCGAAAATTATCTAAAAAACCTTCGAGCTCTGAAGTCCCTTCTTCTCTATGACGAGAAAACGTCTCTATTGATTCTTTTATTCTTTTTTGAAAATCTACATGAGATACTTCACGTCTCCCAAGCCCGATAACAGATATTTGCTTTGGAAGCTTTTGATCTCTATATAAGTTATATAGTGCGGGGTAAATTTTGCGTTTCGCTAAGTCCCCTGTCGCTCCAAATAAAACAAAGGTCATTGATTCCAATTTCAGTCCCCCTCTTGTTGTATAATCCTGGTCAATATATTAAAAATGAATTGTACAGAAGCTCATGTTTTTATAAAAAACAAAGAGTTATCAAATTCCAATTCTTTTTATACCTTTCGCCTTCTAATTGTCCCCAATATTAATAGTGGCAATTCAAAGCGGTTCTACTACAACGTACTTATTTATAGAATTTAACGAAATATTTTATATCTAATTACTTTTAGTAATTAGATAATCATATGTCTAGTATATTAACTACATAAATTATTATCGTCAATAAATATGTCTTAAATTACATACTATTTATTTCGTAATACTTTTCTAAGTTTATCCTGAGTTACCATTCATTTTCAAAGATAATGATCGATATAATAAATATCAGTTTCATCAAAATCTTCAATTAATTTTTCGTTAAACTCGTGAACAGACGTTACATGATAACCAAAAGGCTTCTCTATAATAAAACGGTTCAATCCTTTTGTAGCCCACAATCCACTTTCCTTAATATTTAAAGCAATGACATCAAATACTTCTGGTATAACAGATAGGTAAAACATGCGGTTTTCAGGAATGTTTAATTCTGTTTCACGTCTCTTTACAAGACGCAACAAATCTTGATAGTCCTCTATATTCGCTGTATTTAATTGACAATAACGAAATGTGCTAATAAATTCTTCTACTCCTGATTCGTCATCAGTAGCTCTTCTAGAAAATGTAGCAAGGGATTGTTCTACCTTTGTTTGAAATTCCACATCTGACATTACCCTTCTGCCAATACCGATAATCGAAATAGATTGCGGTATATGTTGATTACTAAATAGTTTGTATAAAGCAGGGTAAATTTTGCGTTTCGCTAAATCCCCTGTCGCTCCGAATAAAGTGAAACTTTAATCAGTGGGGGTTTTGTTCATCCCCACTGATTATTAGCCTTCACCAATCGGGCTTTTACGGGCAGTTGATCCCCCACCTAACTTCTTTGCTTCCGCTGAATTTTAAGGCGGGGGTCTTACTGCCCGTTAATGCGGGATAAAAGAAATGTCATTGAATCCATTTGCTATCTCCCTTTTTAAAACAATTGCTAGAAAAGAATATATTAGCTCATTCGCTACTTAGCACAACGCTCTCTCTAAATCCTCATACTTTACCAATGTTTCTTTAATACAATTTTGCCAAGAGCACGTTCTGACTCACTTATGTGGTGTGCTTTTTTTACGCCTTCTACATGTAAAGGCAACACATGCGTTACAACGGGTTTAATCTTCCCGCCCTCAATTAATTCTGTAATAAGAGAAAGTTCATATCCGTTAGGTTCAGTAAATATATGGTCACTCTCAATATTTTTCTCTCTTGATATCTCGGTTTGCGGAATTTCCATACCTTTCGGACCATAAATAGACGCTAACTTTCCATTTGGTGCAAGCACTTTATAACTATCCTTTAGTACATCTCCGCCTAAACATCAAATACAATATTGTAATTATGCAAAAGCGAAGAAAAGTCTTCCGTTTTGTAATCGACGATAGTATCAGCGCCTAGATCCTTTACAAACTGCATGTTTTTCGTACTAGTCGTAGTTGCAACATGTGCACCGAAGCTTTTCGCTAGCTGAATAGCAAACGTACCAATCCCCCCAGATCCAGCATGAATTAAAACCTTATTCCCCTTTTGAACATTAGCGAATTTCACTAAACTTTGCCAACTTGTCAAACCTACAAGAGGGATTGATGCTGCTTCCTCAAAAGATAGATTTCTCGGTTTTTTCGCCACATACTTCTCATCTACAGCCACGTACTCTGCATACGTACCATTTCGTTCAATCTCTGGACGACTATATACTTCATCCCCCACTTTACATGCTGTAACGTTCGGCCCTATAGCAGCAACTACCCCTGCAACATCCCATCCTAAAACGAGCGGGAAATCATAAGAAATTACATCTTGAAGTAAACCTTCACGTATTTTCCAATCCACGGGATTTACACCAGCTGCATATACTTCAATCAGTACATCGTTGTCTCCCAATAGCGGTGTCTGCATTTCAATTTCTTGTAGTACACTTTTATCTCCATATTGCATAAGTCCTATCGCTTTCATTCTTTTCACTCCTTTACAATGCTGGGAAATGAGGTAGCACTTCTTCTCCTAACTCATCCAATACTTCTTCAGCTGGACGTTGACCATCAAATAGAGCAAGGAATAAATGATTCACACCAATACTTTTATATATATCAAGTAATTCAATTAGCGCCTTACGTCCTGTACGGTAACCTAAACGTATCGGTGTAGGACGTTCATTTGGATCTTCAGATAAGTCTAAATGCATCGGTTGTATAAATGGTTTGAATACATTTGGATGATAATCCTCTACTAGTTCTCTCCATTGTCCAATTGCTGCCGCCTGATGCACCGGACTACGTGGGTAGTACATCCATCCATCACCATGTTCAGCGAACCAGTCCATATTTTGCTGACTAAAACCTGTAATAAAGGTTGGAACACGTTTAGACGGTTTTGGAACTAAATTCGCTCCATTCACTTCTCCTAGCGTCGACTGGATAGACGGGAAGTTTTTATACAAAATCTCTTCCAAGTAAGCAAACGCTTCTCTAAACTTTTCACCTCGTGTTTCATGACTAACACCTAACGCCTTGAAATCGGCACGTCTGTCACCTGATGAAACGCCGAGCATAATTCTTTCTGGAAACAGTTCATCCAATGTCGCAATTTCTTTCGCTACACGCAATGGATGGCGAAGTGACAATACAGTTGCCGATGTTCCGAATGCGATTTTCTCTGTTTTGCTTGCTAAATACGTTAAATAAATCATCATATCGTAAATTTGACCTGTTGCAGGATCTCCAAAGTCAGGGTCTTGCAGCAAAACATCACGAAGCCATACGCCTGTAAAACCATATTGTTCCGCTTTTTGCACTAACTCTACTTGTTTTTCCATCGTTGGCGCATGAAACTGATAATTTTCAATCGGAATGTGAACTCCTAATGTAAGTTGATCTTTCGCAAACATACGATTATATCCAAAATGACTCGCAAACTTTTCCATGTGTTTCACTCACTTTCCTTCATTCATATAAATCTATACTTTTCATATTTCTTCTCAAAATTGATAGGCAATACTGTAACACCACATTGTCGCCGATTGTAATCGTTATAACTTTCTTTGTGCTACGAGTGTTATTATAAATCGGTCATAACATGAATAACAGTACGTACTTTAAAGTGATGTAGGCACTTTTAAGTACCTATACTACATGCTTGCTTATCACTTTCAGCACTAATTCATGCTACACAAAATAACAATTCCCTTTCCTTCAGCAACTTCCAAAGTTGCTTTTGCATGTGCGCTACACTATTTCATGCAATCTCCTTCTCTTTATAAAAATTCCTCAAACAAAATGATTGACTTGGAGTTAACTTCAAGTCATACACTTGTAGTGAAAGGAGTGTAATTACAAATGAACGATATATTCACAATATCAGATGTTGCAAAGAAAACAGGATTAAGTACAGATACAATTAGATACTACGAAAAAATTAACCTTCTTCCCCCAGCTAATAGAAATGGGAATAATAATAGGCAATATGTTCAATTAGATATCGATCGAATACTTTTCATTAATCATCTAAAAAGAACACAAATGCCATTAAATAAAATACAAGAATATATGAAATTTTCACGAGAAAAAAACGATGAAGCTTGCAAAACAATACTTGAGGAACATCAAAAACAAATCACAATACAACTAACGAATTTGCAAGCAACTTTAGATATTATAAATTATAAAATTACTCACTTTGAGCGTATAAAAACAGGGAAAGTTAATGAAGGAACGGAGATGGAGTTACACAATGAACAATAATAATGAAAACACAATTCAAAAACCAATTTATTCTGGATTCGGCGCAAGAACTACCGCTAAAGAGGCTCTAGGTGGAAAAGATTTAAGCGGAAAGATAGCTATTGTAACTGGAGGATATTCAGGATTAGGACTTGAAATCACGCGCGTACTTGCGGAAGCTGGCGCTACAGTTATCGTACCAGCCAGAAGAATAGAACAAGCTCAAGAAGCTACTGCAAATATTCCGCGGGTGGAATTGGAAAAACTAGATCTTATTGATCCTGATTCTATAGATGCTTTTGCAAATAGATTTCTTAGTACTGGACGTCCACTACATATTTTAGTAAACGGCGCAGGAATAATGGCTAACCCATTAAAACGCGATGTACGAGGATATGAATCCCAGTTCGCAACAAATCATTTAGGTCATTTCCAATTAACAGCAAGACTTTGGCCCGCTTTAGTTAAAGCAAATGGAGCAAGAGTTGTATCAGTTAGTTCGCGCGGTCATCGTATTTGTGGTGTTGATTATAACGATCCAAACTTTACAAATCGTCATTACGACAAATGGCAAGCTTACGGACAATCCAAAACAGCAAATGCATTATTTGCGGTCGAATTAGATAAACGTGGTAAAGAATTTCATGTACGTGCATTCTCTGCCCACCCTGGAACAATCGTCACAAGTTTATCTCGAAATTTAACTGATGAAGAAATGCGTTCAATGGGAGCACTGGACGAGCATGGAAATCGAGCTTTAATAAAATACGATGAAGAATTTAAAAGTATCCCAGAAGGGGCCGCTACAATTGTATGGTGCGCCGTAAACGATCAACTTGATGACAAAGGTGGCGTGTATTGCGAAAATGTTGATATTGCAGAAGCTGTTTCTGCTGACAATCCAGAGCCATCAAGAGTTAGACCTTGGGCTAGTAATACAGACTATGCAGACATGCTTTGGGAATTAAGTGAAACGCTAACCGGCGTTCATTTTTTAACTAAATCATAATATTATACTTATTTTTTGTACTTTGCTATGCTATAACCACGAACAGGAGGTAAGGATTAATGAAAGCACAAATTATCCATTCTTTTGGAGATTCATCTGTATTTCAATTAGAAGAAGTTGCAAAACCGAAACTTTTACCTGGTCATGTTCTAATCCATGTAAAAGCAACTAGTGTAAATCCAATCGATACGAAAATGCGCAGTGGCGCTGTTTCATCAGTTGCTCCTGAATTTCCATCTATATTACACGGGGACGTCGCTGGTATTGTTATAGAAGTTGGCGAAGGTGTTTCGAAATTCAAAGCTGGCGATGAAGTATACGGGTGTGCCGGAGGTTTTAAAGAAACTGGTGGTGCACTTGCAGAGTTTATGCTTGCTGATACGCGATTAATTGCTCACAAACCTAACAATATAACAATGGAAGAAGCAGCAGCTCTACCATTAATTGCAATTACAGCTTGGGAATCTTTATTTGATCGTGCAAATATTACATCTGGTCAAAATGTACTCATTCATGGAGCTACTGGTGGCGTAGGACACGTAGCCATTCAATTAGCTAAATGGGCAGGTGCTAAAGTTTTTACAACAGCTTCTCAGCAGAAAAAAATTGAAATAGCTCATCGTCTGGGAGCTGACGTAGCTATTAATTATAAAGAAGAATCTGTTCAAGAATATGTGCAAAAACATACGAATGGCAACGGATTTGAAGTTATATTTGATACAGTAGGTGGCAAGAATCTCGATCGTTCTTTTGAAGCTGCTGCAGTCAATGGAACTGTCGTAACAATTGCAGCTCGTTCAACCCATGACCTCTCTCCTTTACACGCAAAAGGACTCTCTCTGCACGTTACTTTTATGGCGTTAAAAATATTACATACAGATAAACGTGACGCTTGTGGGGAAATTTTAAATAAACTAACGCAAATAGTAGAAGAAGGAAAACTTCGCCCATTGCTAGATTCGAAAACTTTTACGTTTGATGAAGTTGCACAAGCACATGAGTATTTGGAATCGAATAAAGCAATAGGAAAAATAGTCTTGAAAAACGTTTGGTAACTTTCACTAAATAATACAAATAACAAATATTTGTTGTTTGAAAATAACAGCGAAATTGCTTTAAATCACCTTATCTTTTTCTTAAGAGATGACACAACGCTAAACACTTTTCCTCCTTTACAACAAGTAAAAAATAACAGCCGAATTTTTCTTATAGTAGAAAAATTCGGCTGTTTTCATACCGCAATTTGCTTTTTTATTAAAATACACTACGTACTAATCCCCCGTCTATTCGCAACGCGGAACCATTAATCGCTGAGGAAAGTGGGCTACTTAAGAAAGTGACAAGATTGGCAATTTCTTCTGGTCGAATAAGTCTTTGAATAATAGAGGTTGGTCGATTCTCTTTCATAAATCGCTTCTCAGCTTCTTCTATTGTCAATTGCTCATTAGGATACAGACTATTTAACATAGTCTCCACTCCTTCCGTTAAAGTCGAACCAGGCATTATAGTATTAACAGTCACATTCGTTCCTGTCGTCAGCTCAGCTAAACTGCGAGAAAGTGAGAGTTGCATCGTTTTAGTCGCACTATAATGAGCCATTTCTTGAGATGGCATAATAGCTGCTTCGCTAGCAATAAAAATAACTCTTCCTTCTTTTCTTTCAATCATTTTTTTTAAATACGAGCGAGTAAGTCGAACACCACTCATAATATTGACTTCAAAAAATTTAAACCAATCTTCATCAGGAATATCAAAATATTCTACAGGTTCAAAAATTCCTAAGTTGTTAATAAGAATGTCTACTTCAGGGTACTTTTCAATCACATTTTGGCACCCTTGTTCTGTTCCTAAATCAGCTACTACGGGTTGAAGGATAGCATCAGGATACTGCGCTCGAATTTCTTTTATCGTTTGATTAACATTTTCTTCACGACGTCCATTAATAAGTACAGTAGCTCCTTCTGCTACTAATGAAGTGGCAATTGCTTTTCCAATCCCTGCCGTAGATCCAGTAACCAGTGCTGTTTTTCCTTTTAATTGCATATGCATATAGATCCCTCCAAATTTATGTGCTAAATGATTGACTTACGTTGGAATAAATAATTACGTTTATATTGTGGTTCACTTCTCTTATCTTTAACAGAAAATAAGCAAATCCACCCTTTTTTCGAAAGAGTATAAAGTGAAACTTTAATCAGTGGGGGGTTTTTTTCATCCCCCACTGATTATTAGTTGAACCAATCGGGCTTTTACGGGCAGTTGATCCCCCACCTAACTTCTTTGCTTCCGCTGAATTTTGAGGTGGGGGTCTTACTGCCCGTTAATGCGGGATAAACGAAAATTATGTAGCTATGCACTCTATACTGAATTAGAAATCGAATTTATCAGCATTTTGATCTACTCGATAATTCTGATTCAAATCATTGTAATGTTAAAAAATCAAATCAACAGCAGAGTAAAGCTAAAACCAACCAGTAAATACCATTATGATCTATATTAACTAGAAAGAAAATTACGCACTTTAAAGTTCCATAGGAACAAAAAAGTGCCCTATATACTATAATTTCTAACTTTTTATATTTACTAAGGTAGTATCCTTTTCTATCATAAAAAAGAGTGTAAAATTATACATTCTTACATACAGTTATAGGATTATTTTTTATCCTAATTAACTAAAAACCATATAACATAAAGTGAAACTTTAATCAGCCCGACCCCCACCTAACTTCTTTGCTTCCGCTGAATTTTGAGGCGGGGTCTTACTGCCTGGCAAATAGCGGGATAACATTCTAAAAAAACTTGCAGAAAAATTCTACAAGGTTTTTGTCTACATATACAAATCAATCATTATATTAAAATAAAAGGGTTTATAATTCATCACAATAATATTAAATATAAGCTGCTTTAAAGGCTTGTTGGACAGCTTGTACTTCTAATGAGTCTTTACCATATAAATTCGTTGCTACACGAATACAAGCTTCTTTTAATTCTTTAAAATCAGAAGTCATATTTAATTCATCTGTATTTGCATAATAAAAAATATCAAACATTTTATCTTCTCCAATGCCATGTACGTTTACTCCATTATGATTTCCACCACTAGCAATTAAATAAGCTACTTTATTAATAATGCTAGAGTTCGTATGTACACCACCATAATCATGGTCAGCATCAATAGGTAAATTGTTATAATGTCTATAATCTTCTGGATATCTAGAAGAGATAGATGATGGGTTTTTCATATCTCTAAATATACGACCTGATTGTTCCCCCATTGTCCAATTGAACTTTCCGTTATTTGCATACTTTTCAACTGCTACTCCTAAAATATCAGATAGAGCCTCATTAATGGCACCAGCTTCTCCTGCGTACTCAAGTCCAGACTCATTTCTTGTAACCGCGTGTGTAAACTCATGTCCTGCCACATCAAATGCTCTAACAATTGGATCTCCGTATACTAGCATAGCCCCATTGCTAAATGCATTAAACCACTGCTTAGGATTCCCTATATTCTTACCATTTGTATTCCAGCCATGAACGACAGAAATTACTTTTTGCCCATTATTATCAAAGCTGTTTCGGCTGTATTTTTCTTGATAAAAATCATATACTTTCGTTGCTAAATAATGTGCACTAACTGCTTTAGGATCTGTAAAATTTGTAGAATTACTTGTTACTAAATCATCCAAATAACCCCATACATTTCTTCTATAATTATTATAATCTTTATAATTCGCAGTATACGTTTCAATTCCCTTACCACGAGAATAATCTGCAAGAGTGTACGTTCCATCACTTCGTTGTGAAATTCCAAATGTACGATTCATACCTAAGTCATCTTTTCCTGTGCCTGTTAATTTAGAAGGATCTTGTGATTTATTTGATGTTGCGGATTGAACAATACTGCTGTCTACTTGTATACCCAATTTTTGAACGAGTTCTTTTAATAGATCCCCAACAAAAGCATCAATTAATACCGTACCAGATACATATTCAGGTGTAGATGCACTAAAAGTAATTTGATATGCGTTTGTAGCTTTATTTGTATTTTCATCTACATATACCACTTGTTTAATTTCTGGTTCTTCAACAAATGTGAGATTATCCCCATAGATTTTAAAAAGCTGCTTCTTTGCATCCTCTTCTGATAGAGTAATAGGTTGTTTCAAATCTTCTTGTTGTTGTAGATCTTGGGCACTATCCCCCGAAACACTCGTAAGGACACCATCATCATTAATATGTGCTGTTAGTTGATATCCGTATACATCACGTCCTTCATATGTTTGTTGAAGACGCACCAATGTAGTACCATCATAAGATTTACGACTTTGCGTAACATTATAATTAACTTTTGATTCCGTGTTAATTTGCTTTGATGATAATGCTTGTTCTGTTTTCCCTTTCAGCGCATCCTTCGCTACATTTTCTGCTGATTTTTGAGAAGGTGCTGTTAAATTACCTGTTCGGAACGTATCCTCCTTTGTTTCCACTTTTAAATCTTCTGTTGCCGCATGTACTCCTCCATAAGGCATAATCGCCGATAACACCACTCCTGTAGTTAAACCTACCTTTACGAAATTCTTCATATTTTTACCCCTTTGTAATCGTATTATTAAATTAAATAAATGTATTTTACAATTTTAAGCTTAGATAAAAATTTTAACTATAGCCAATCGATTTTACATACCTCTATATACATAGGTTAATAGATTGGTTTGCTACTTTTTAGATTCAATTCATTTCTCAAAAATTACTCATTATATAAGCTATCTTTATATTTATTTATATACGTTATTTTTTGTGGTTCTGATAACATATTTATTGCCATCCACACATTCTTTTTCATTTCTAATTTTTGCATTGGTATCTCTTTTAAAAACGGATTGCCTATAATCGCTTCCATTTCTTCATCAATTCTTTGTATAAGATTTTTTTCTGGATTATTTTGCAAATAAGTATTTTTCAATCCCCATTTTGTCATTATAAATTCATTTGTTTTATTCATAGGATTAATAATAGTAGCTTTACTAGTTAATCGTTTTTTTACTTCATCATGATAGATTTTAATTTTATATCCTTCTTTTAGTGGAATGGTATCTTTTACAATCGTTACATTTGTCCCTTCCATTTCCTTCGTATAAATTTTTTCACCTTTCTCATTAAACAACTCTATTGATGCATATTTTTCACCTGCATAATAGCTATGAGGCGTTTTAGTAGTAACCGTAAAAACAGCTCGCTTTTGCTCTAAGTCTGTATTTAATTCGGCAAACTGATCATCTCCTAATCCTAGGAATTGAATCGTTTCATTTACCAAATTGCTCACTTTCATTTCGTTAACATCAATCGTTAGACTATTATCCTTTTCCTTTACATAGGCATAATACGTACTGAAATGGTACATACTATCCGTTTTCCCACCTGAAATCTCAACCGTATAGATTCCATTTGGTACGTCTTGTAAATTGATATCTGCTGTTTCAATTGTTTTTTCTTGAATAACTGTATTCCCTTCTTTTAATTTAATCTTTCCTCCTTTCAATGTATCTATTTCATTTGTATTTAAATGGATATGCAAATTCCCTTTTAACCTAAGTGAAGCAATTTGCTGATTCGTAACTATTTCAAAGTTAGAGTTTATCGGAATATCGGGATCAACTAGAGCTCTCGCCTTAGCTAATTGTGATTCAGGCACTATATACGCTAAAGAAGTAACTGCCGGATAACCTTTCGCCCTATTCATCTCTATTTGTTTATGATTAAGCTTAAAGCCCCATCTTTCAAAAACGGGTGTAAAATCAACTTGTACATTCTCGCTATAATACTGATTCATTAAATCTGGTAAAGAATGTTCACCTTTTTTAAAAGCAGCATTACTAGCTAGTTTTCGATAACCTTGATACATTTTTGCAAAAGCTTCATTGCCAGCTTTTTGTTTCGCCATCGTTAAAAGAATAAGTTTTTGTCGTAAATCTAAGTCATCATAATTTTTATTTTCTTTCATTAAAGCATTGTATAAATTCCGTTCTACCTGTTCCTTCTTCCCAAAATTAAATAACCAACCAACTTGATCTGCTTTTTTGCCGTATTTACTATATTGATATTGAACACCAAATAGATTATTAGAAACTTCTCCTGTAAATATTCCTTGATTATCAAAACCAGCTTGGTATCCATGAGCGATTTCATGTAAAGTTCCCCAACTTAGTTTATCTAACCACATCTTTGTACTATCTGTACTATTGGCTGTCCAATTTGCGCCATAATAGGCACCGCCAGCACCGGATATATCTGCTTTTAAGAAATAACGATTTTGACTTTTTTTATTTTCAACCGTTGAGCCATCTAAACCAATAATTGAATCATACATCGCAAAAATATCCTCATAATATGCAATTAACTCATCCAACGATTGAAAATCTTTTAAAGATCTTACTAACTCTTTATCTTTTTTAGGTACAAATAATTGAAAACTCTCCCCTTGAATTAACGCATACTCCCCATCAAATTGATCCCATGTACTAAAAAATTGAGATACACTTCCTTGTTGTTTATAAATGGGAAGAGGCTTAGTAGCACTTTCATTTCCTATTTGGTACTCAAGTGTAGCGTGCTCTTCACCATACGGAGTATCTATGAAAGGAACTAAAGGCATATCACCTTGAATCGTAATCCATTCATTTCCTACTTGTATGGATTTTTCATTTTTTGAGTCATTAGACAATAAACGTACTGTTAATTTGTCTTTAAAATTAGGATTCGTTTGTCTTACCTTTAATGGTGTATTTCTCTGCAAAATAAATCCTAAATCTTGTCGATCATGATATTTCCCCTTACTTATTCCTGCTTGAAATATCCACATAGGCTCTTCTAAACTAGTAATTTCTTTGACATTTGTTCGTTCGTCAGCATGTAAGTGTATATTTCCTATGAGGAAAAACATTGTATACACGATGCCTATAACAAGTAACCTTTTCATTTGTACATCTCCTTTTCTATTTTTTTTATATACAAAATACAATAAAACAAATTTCTCCTTCCTCACTTATAATTATGGCCAGTAAGTTATTTAACAGTGTAATTATTATAGTTACATTAATTCATGATTATCAATCATTATATGTATGTAATTTTGCATATACAAATATTTAATGGTAAATTCCGAAATATCGTATAATGATCCAATATTATTTCATACATTATTCAATAAAAAAACACACGAAGCCCCTTAAGTCTTCATGTGTTTTTATCTACATGTTATTACACTTGTGATTGAATTAATTACTAAAATCTTTTTAATCGTGAAAAATCAATTATTTTTAGGCTGATAGCCGTACTTAATCTTTTACGATTTACTCATCCTTTTTGTTCTGTAATATTAAATTTCGAAACCAGTTCCGTTAATTCTTCCACCTTTTCTTTCATTTTGTTGGATTGAATTGATATTTGTTCAATTGATACGGCCTGTGATTGAATTGACTTTACTGTTTGAAGAGTCTCCTTCTTTACTTCTGTTGCAGTTTCAGAAACTAGCGAAAGAGAAGCATTTACTTCTTCTGTACCAGCAGACATCTCTTCTGTCGCTGCGGATACTTCTTGAATTTGACCTGTAATTTTATCAATATCTCTCATAATAGACAAGAAAGTTTGCTTCGCTTTGTGAGCAGCTTCTTTTCCTTCTACTGCCTTTTGTTGTCCTTTTTGCATAACATTAACTGTATCTTTGGTATCTTGTTGAATGGATTTTATTAAATGATTAACTTCCTTTGCAGATTCTTTAGATTGCTCAACCAAGTCTCGAACTTCTGCGGCAACCACTGCGAATCCTTTCCCATTCTCTCCAGCACGTGCCGCTTCAATAGCAGCATTTAAGGCAAGAAGGTTCTTTAGCCTCAAACTGCTTTAAAAGATAATCATTTTCCTTACGAATTCCATCCATTTCTCTTATTAATTCGTTCATTCTTTTTTCATCTTTTGATAACATTATTTCCATAAAGTTCATATTAACGTGATAAAAATTAGATTCTACAATCCCAATCCACTCAACTGATAGTAAATTATCCTCATACATATTAGAGGAAGTACTTTTCCCTCTTTCTAATCCCCAAAACCCTATTAGGGATAATACTATACATGCAATACTTGATATAGTTATTAATATGTTTAGTTTTGTACCAACCTTACTGTTTCTTAGTAATTCCAATAATTTTTTATTCTAATATAAAGTTTAAATAATGTATTTTATAATAAGAATCCAAAAATTCATAATTATGAACACACCCCATTAATTCTTGAACTTCTCATCCAAAATATCCACAAATATTGTGGCACCAGGGGAACCAATCATTGATATATAAATTACGCTTCCATACAAGACCAGCCTAAAAATATTTTTCTTATTGCTCATTTTTCTATTTCCTCTCTATCAGAAGTACTCCTAGCACATCACACTTTAAAGAAACGGTGGTATTCCCTCATGCCCATCAAGCTAAGGTACTATACGTTTAATTTCAGGTTAGATTTTTTATTATTCTGAATATTTAGTGCGATTTTTCAAATAGTTTATATTAAATTTTTGAAAAAAATCTAATTTAGTTGATTTTTATTTAATCTTGGCTTGATAGTGATGGGGCGGTACCATTAGTACTGCCCTAATACGTTACAAATTTTTTATAAAAGGTTGTAACGTCCTACGTTTTTGACCATTCTGTACAACGATAACTTTGGTTTATTGATTTCACTTGTAATCTGGTAACCTAATCTCTGATACAATTTAATGGCAAGTTGGTTCTCTTTCTTTACTGTTAGAGAGCATTTGGCAAAGCCTTGCAGGGAAGCCTGTTCCTCAGCAAACTCAAGTAGTCTGGTACCTATCCCCAATCCTCGACTTTCGGGAAATAAGGCGATTGTTCCGATGTGAAACTCGTCATCTTCTCCCTCCTTCAAGGTAATCATGGAATAAAGCATTTTGATATTCCGAATGTTATAAACAAGAAAACCCAACTTTCGGAATGAAAGCAGCTGTTTAAAAGTGGACCAGGAAAGACGATTTAAAACGGGGATGGGATAGCAAGTAATCATCCCTAAAGTTTTCCCGTCCATTTGAGCTTCATAAGCGTATTGATGACTAAAACGGTTGTTCCCCTGCCGCCATAGCTTACAAAATGTCCCTTCGACTGTGTTCTTCTCCTCAGATCCTGCAAGTGGAAACGCCATGTATTCCAATGCCATTATATTTAGCTGGGCGCCGACCATGGATTGTTGAACAGCCTTTACTATAGAGATTTGATTCATTTCCCAGTACTCCTTTTCGCTTTATATATTATTGATGTTAATTATCATGGGTTTGTATTAGTTCACTCCCTTCTCAAATCATCCTTAGCTTTGAAACCATAATAAAATGTATTTAAAACAAGCTCTGCAGCAGATTTTTTAGCTACATTTCCTTCATGTACTTGTTCCCAAGTATGGAAAATCAGGGCATAAAGCGTATTCAAAATCCATTCGCTGCTAACCGTTTGCTGAAAGTAACCACGTTGTTGTAACAGCTCAATAACGCGTCGTATAGGTTCCCTCAGCTTCTCTTCGGCTTCACCTAATTCTTTGTTGTTAAATACAGATGCATCATGACCTAGAAAATAGATTTTGTCACCTAAAGGGATTAACTCTTCAATGAGTTCTGGAATATAGTTTTCGCTTCTTTCCTCATCCAGTGGGATCTGGTTTACGGTATCACTTACAAGTTGTATAGCCCGATGGCCCAAGAACAGCATCAATTTCTCTCTGCTTTCGACGTAACGATGGAGTGTAGCAATGCCAATTCCCGCATATTCCGCAATTTCATTCATCGAAGCAGTAGGATTTTCAACAAGTAATATAGTAGCCGAATCAAGAATTGCGTTAAATCTCGCTTCCTTTAACGTTGATAAGTCTTTCTTCATCGTCAATCTCTCCCTTTTTCTATATAAAGTCGTCATTTTTTGATAGATAAATATATCATTTGATAACATGATAAACAATCTCAAACAAAGTGTCCAGCTGCTAAATTTAGCTTTTCCAAAAGAATTATATTACTGAAACTGATAGTACTTTGAATGTTTTATTTTTATTATGTAGATGAAGATGAAGAAATTAATTTTTTGATGTAATACATACAAAAACCAAAGGAAATGGTACGATTCGCTTTCTTAGTAGAGAAAACAATTACATTAGCTGGGTTTTTTAAGCTATTTTTCACGATGTTCCCTTGTGATATTTTTATTTTTTTCACTAATATGGTTATCCTTCTTGCTAATTTTTCCAGCATTTTTTCATGAAGAATTAATAATTACAGTAATTTTTCTACTTTTATTGAATCCATTTGTACTTCATTTAATTACTGAATATTTTATAATGAAGGTACTTTCTGCATAAAGTTATCGGTTTACTTTAAAATTCACTTCTGGGTATTTGGTCATGAGCCCTTTAAGGGTTGAGCCATCATCCTTCTGTTTTACATACTGGTCAAAAAATGCCAAGCTGAATTCGTTGATAACGCGATGAACTTCCTTTGGATTTTCACCTGGGCTCTGCAACAGAGGGGAGAACAAATGTAAATCAGTGAAGCTTGTATGATCTGTATGAGGAATGACCATTGACATACCACCGCCAGCTAACCCACGTCCATATCGCTCCCTCACTTTATCGGGATCTGCTTCATCAGGCTCTACTGCACTCATGAGCAGAAATGGTTTTCCAATCCCACTTTCAGGTAAAATTTCCCCATACAAAGCGCCATCCATATTGATAGCTGCTTTAACACGAGAATCTTTTGCAAGTATTTGTGCTGCGGTAGCTCCACCATAAGAGTGCCCAAACATTCCAATTCGTGAGGTATCAAGCCTTCCTGTAAAGAAGCCGGCCTCATCGTTTTGGTTAAGTTTCTCTATCTGATTAAGCACAAAGGTGACATCTTCCTCCCATAATTTTATGTGGCTATCCCCTTCGTCATCAGTTAAATTGAAGGGCTGTACGTAAGCAGTTCGACCATCTGGAAAGACGGTAGCTGCAGTATCAAAAGTATGATCGATACTTAGAACAATATATCCTTGACTAGCCAACTCCTCAACTTCAAACGTGTTTTGATTACGAAAACCATTAAAACCATGAGAGAAAAGTAATATGGGATATTGATTCTCTGAGTCTGAGAGTTGTAAATCCATAAACGAATGAGATTTTACCAATTCCAAGTGGCTGAATGCAAATGCAGGAATAGACAATGTTTTTTCCAATCCCTTGGAGAGCTCATTTATGTTACGAATATAAGGTTCTTGATCCCCCTTGCTTTTTTCAGCTGCAGGATACCAAATTTGCACCATCAGTTCGCGTCGATCAGTTGGATTTTTCGAATATGGTTCATTTCTTTGATGATCAATCCAATGATATAGCTTCGTACCGACCCTATGTGGACCAGTTGGTTCTTCAAATGAAAATACTGGCATAAGTAAGGGTAGCGCAACTGCTACAGACAAATAGATGCACAACAACAAAGTCTTAACTATAAATATCCCCCGGCTTCTAAAGCCCTTTTTCCGTCCAGCTAATAAATAGCATAAAATTAAGATAACTGGGGATACATATGTCGGAATCATCTGCCATCTAAAACCTTCTGACAATAGCTGAACTGTAACCATTACAATAGCAACCAAAGTAGCTAATTTAGACCATTTTTTCGTTTCCCCGGCTACAAACAGTATCCAACTCAATAGACTAAAATTCACAACTATCAAAACGACTTCCCAGAAATTCATTGGCCTATCTCCTTTAAATGCATTTTACTTCTAAATTAAAGAGGTAGTTTTCAGTCTCAGCAAAAACAGATGAAACACCTATATAGTTGCACCAATTATGCTTAATAATCGTTTCATCCACTATACTCCTTTCTTCAAATTAAAAACTTAAAATGCCCAGCTACCTTTACGGAAAATTGGCTCTACAGTTCCATCTGGTAGAATACCGTCGACGTCCATCTCACTGCTGCCAATCATAAAGTCCTCATGTATTACTGAACTATTTGCACCTAACGTTTCAAGCTGATCGTTATCTAAATCCCTTCCACCCTCTAAGCAAGTTGGATAAGCTTTACCAATCGCTAAATGGTTCGAGGCATTTTCATCAAACAATGTATTAAAATATAAAATCCCCGATGCTGAAATTGGCGATAGATGTGGTACAAGTGCTACCTCACCTAAATAGCAGGCGCCTTCATCCACATTAATAAGCTCCTGTAATAAACCATGTCCTATCTGTGCTTCAGCTTTAATAATTTTTCCTTCTTCAAATGTCAGTTTAAAACCGTCGATAATATTCCCTTGATAAACTAATGGTTTTGTATTGCTTACATAGCCATTTACACCTTGTTTCATCGGTAACGTATAAACCTCTTCTGTCGGCATATTAGCCATAAAGATAGTATCATCTGGCGTTTTACCACCTCCAGTAATCCATTTATGCTGTGGCGCTAATGCAATTGTTAAATCAGTACCTGGCGCTGTATAGTGAAGCATCGCATATTTTTTATTGTTTAATAGGACCGCACGAGATTCTAAATTTGTTACATGTTCACGCCATTTTTCAACCGCATTTCCTTCACCGATACGAACAGCTTTAAAAATAGCCTCCCATAATGCTGGTACTTGATCCTCAGCTGCTAAATTCGGGAACACCTTCGATGCCCACTTTGATGAAGGAACTGCTACCATCGACCAAGCTATTAAATCCTTCATTACGGCGTTGCGATTGTTTCCTAGAGCAGCTCCTGATACCTTTTGATAGGTAGCTAGACGATCAGCTGAAATACCTGTAAATCTATCGGGGTCTGTAGCATCTATTATTAATAGTGCGCCATTACGTTCAATCAGCTCATCATTCATTTTGACTATCCATTCTGGGAAACGATTAAATTCTTCATCTGAGGCATGATCAAAGTAAGCACGATCCATTTCCTCATCCGAAAAATTAACATGAACACGCCCAGCCCCAGCCTTATAAGCCTCTTTCACAACTATACGGACGAAATCCAATGCATCCACTGATGTATTGACTAATAAGTATTGCCCTGGTTGAATATTGACACCAATTTTTACCGTAAGTTCTGCATATGCTTGTAATTTTTCTTCAAAAGTCATATTATTTACCTCACTTTTGTCCAATTGTTTTTGAATTCACTTCACAAGCTTGCCTTCATACCATACTTTCTGAACAGGTTTTCCAGGATTTTCTCTTGTCTATTTTTTACGTTTTTCATCAAGACATGATAACAACTTAGACAGAAATATATTTCAATGAATTTCGATGTTTTTACCAAATAATCTAATACAAGGTTATCAAGCACTACATAAAGTTATAGCGTTCTTTATTATGAAGGCTCACTCATTTCTTTCCAATCATTTCAATGCTGCTGCACCTAAATGCTTCCCATCAATGGGGCGTTTAACAATCTCAATCACACCTTTCTTTGTATAAAGTTGTTTTTGATAGATAATTCTATCATTTAATACAAATATAAATCATTCTAAATGAATTTTCAAGCAATTAAATTTATTTTTTTAAATTTTTGGTAGCAACCTATGTAAAACTGGATTCTAACAAAGGCAGCGATAACGGTAAAATCTTTATGCATAAATGGATAAGAAATTACTGCTAAATATTAACGAGCCGATGTACTCTTAACTGGGTAAAAATCGGCTTTTTTATGTCAAAACTTTCTTAGCATATACTTTCGTTAAAATGTGGGCGGTACCCCATGCCCATCAAGCTAACATTTTGAAGTGCCGCCTAAAACAAAGAAATGTACAACTTCACGCGAAATTGTACATTTCTTTGCTTTGGGTGTTATAAAATTCTTAAGTTGATGGATATGTTGTATTCCCTGTAATCCCAAAAAAAATGAGGAAAGACATATGACATATGTCTTTCCTCTAAAATTGTAATACTCAATATGCTCTTGGCTCTATTTAATTTTCTAATTAAATCTTTACATACTTTTCTTTATAATATTTCCTAACTCTGTCCAAGTTGTAATACGCGGGATATTGAGATGTTGATTGTAAGAAGTAGTTTTTGCATACACATTTATCGGTTTTCCTATTAATGTTTCTAAGACAGCCGGCTTATCATCAAAGAAATAGTTTAATTTCATTTCTTGTATGAAGTGTATTTTTTCTTCATCCTTCATTCCATAGAAAAAGCGATCTTCATGTACCGGAAAACCTTTTTCTATTAACCATTTTTTTGTTTGCTCTCCATGCTCTTTAGGTCGCGCCGTTATATAGTAAATTTCATGTCCCTGTCTTTCTAATTCTTGCAATGTCTCTACTGCATACGGAAACGGTGAACAAGAAGTATAATAAATCTCATCCAGCAAACTATTCCACATATGACTACCTTCCTCCGAAGTCATGCCAAATGCTTCATGAATTTCAATTGTTTTTAAAGAATGAAATACATCCAATCCTACTTTTTTGTTTAATTTTTTATTATATAAATGAAAAGCATGCTGCCTCAAATCAATTAATGTATCATCGATATCAAATCCAAACTTCACTCTTCATCGCTCCTTTCTGCAATCCATTTATCGGAAAATATAAGTAGCTTTTTTTCTCCTTATTTCTCATCTTTCCGATATTCTGGATAACCAATAAATCTATAATCTTTTCCAACCTGGGTAAATGATATATCCTTAAATTCAATTGCATCTTGCATTTTAGTAATACCAGTCCCCTCTACAAAGCTAGGCGCCAATCTGCCCCCAATAATTTTAGGTGCGAAATATAAAATAAGTTTATCCATCAATTCATTTTCAATAAACGAAGCATTTACCTCTCCACCACCTTCAATAAGCAGGGAGGAAACTCCTTTTTGCCCTAAAACATCAAGCATTTCATATAAGTTTATATGCTTTTCTCCGCTAGTAACAAATACTTTGACTCCTGCATTTTCTAATGCCTTCCTTTTTTCCGCTGCATGATTACTTGTTGTAAATATCCAGGTAGGAGCTTCTCCATCTGTAACAACGTGAGCTTCCATTGGTATGCGTAATGTTGAGTCCAAAATTACTCGAATTGGATTTCGCCCATTTGGAATACGAGTTGTCAATGATGGATTATCCTTTTGTACAGTATTCGCTCCTACTAAAATAGCTGCATTTTCATTTCGTATTTGGTGTACTTCCTGTCTTGCTTCTGTAGATGTGATCCACTTACTATCCGATAAAGAAGTAGCAATTTTCCCATCTAATGTAACACCCGATTTAATCGTTACAAATGGGCGCTTTGTCATAATATATTTATTAAAGACTTCATTCATCTTTTTAGATTCTTCTTCACACACTCCTACAAGTACTTCAATACCAGCATCTTGCAGAATTTTAATTCCACGTCCAGAAACAATTGGATTTGGATCAAGTGTAGCAACTATTACTCTCTTAATTCCTGCTTGTACAATTGCTTCTGCACAAGGCCCTGTTCTTCCATGATGAGAACAAGGTTCAAGAGTTACATAGATTGTACCACCACGTGCTTGTTCTCCCGCCATACGTATCGCATGTATTTCGGCATGTGGTTCTCCGGCCTTCATATGTGCTCCGATCCCTACAATTCGATTATCATTTACAATTACAGATCCAACCAGTGGATTTGGAGTGGTTTGTCCCTTCATAGCCTTGGCATTTTCTAGTGCTAACTTCATATACAATTCATGCTCAAGCATGTAAGTGTCCCCCTTCAAAATGTCCAGAACGTTGAATCTTCGTTTGCAAATATTTCTCATTAAACTCTGAGACATCACCCCATAACGGTTCACGACTCGTAACATTTAATCCAGCTTTTTGTAACGCTTCTAATTTTTTCGGATTATTTGTAATAAGTTTTACAGGTTTTGAGCGTAGCGCTTTTAACACTGCAATTGTATCATCATAGTTTCGAACATCATCTTCAAAACCTAGGTTTAGATTAGCTTCTACTGTATCTAACCCATTTTCTTGCAAGAGGTACGTCATCGCTTTACTAAACAAGCCAATCCCTCTTCCTTCATGATTCGCTAAGTAAAATAAAGCACCTGAACCATGTTCTGTAATCATTTGTAAAGACTGCTTTAATTGGAATCCACAATCACAACGTTTACTACCAAAGATATCACCCGTGTGACAAATACTATGCATACGAATTAGGGCATCTTCAGAATTCTCAAAATCACCATATACAAGCACACTAGATTGTTGCATATCAGCTAAATTAATAGATGAAAGTTTTTCAATAATTCCTTCTACACTATTTGTAACCTCACTACATTGCAACCAAGAATACCATTGGAAAACTTTAGTCTCCCCATATAAATTAATTGGCAATTTGATAGGACCTACTAAATAAATATCCTTTCCATCTTGATGTATAAATTTAATTTTATCTTCTAACATATGAATTGTATCTGTTGTAACCATTAAGTACCTCCAAGTATAGAGAATCTCTAAAAAATTCCCTTCCATCGTTATATTTTTTATTGTTTAACTTACACAACGTAAGTGTTTTTACAGATGATATTCTTTTTTCTCTCAGCTTATATGCAATATGTATCATTACAACTTTGGCCATTTAAAGAAAAGAACTTCAGTTACATAAAACAATTTAGTTACTTTATGTAAGTGAGTATACAATCGTAATTAATTTACGTCAAGTAATTAATTATAAAAACATTTGTTACTAATAGTAAGATGTTATATAATTTGTTTTAGGAGGTGAAGGAAAATGAATGATTCTACATTATGCCCTCGCTTTGAAAAAGGAATGAAATTCTTTAGTCAACGATGGACAGCACTAATTATTTACCAACTTTTCTCTGGATCTCAGCGCTTTTGTACGCTTGAATCTTCTCTTCCTGTTAGCGGAAGATTACTTTCAGAAAGATTGAAAGAATTAGAACTAGAAGGAATTGTCGAACGTAAAGTCTTTCCTGAGACACCAGTTCGTATAGAATATTCTTTAACTCAAAAAGGATTTGCTTTAGAAACTATTATTCGCGGAATAGAAGAATGGTCACAGGAATGGATAGAACTTGAGGAATAGTATAAAAGCTTTTTCGTATATAGTTTTAAGTAATCAAATTACAAATACCTATGATTAAAACGCTAGTTTTTCAAGCATTTATGAAAACTTAGCGTTTTTAATAAATAAAACAAGGTGATCAAAACGATAACCTTGTTCCTTTAAAGATTAAAATTATATTTTCAACGCCTTTTATTCATACATACTCGATTAATAAAAAGAACGAATAAACTTTTTTTGACGAAACAGTTTTATTTTCACAATACAGTTAGCTTCCCTCGCTATTTGCGGACAGTAAGACACTACTAATTAAAGTTTCACTTTATTACTTATGAAATTTCACACGCTCTTCAAGCGGTTGAAATTCTTTTTCTCCTGGTGCAGCTGTTGGATTACCAAATGGCATTTGTGCAATTAATTTCCAATTGGCAGGAACATTCCATTCTTGTTTTACCTCATCGTCGATTAATGGATTATAATGTTGTAAAGATGCCCCTAATCCCTCTGCTTCTAATCCCGTCCACACGACTAATTGGTGCATACCTGATGCTTGGTGTGACCAAATTGGGAAGTTTTCAGCATATGCAGCAAATTTTTCTTGAAGCGATTTCACTATTGCCTCATCTTCAAAGAATAGCACTGTTCCATAACCAGCTTTAAAGGAATCCATTTTTTGTTGCGTTCCTGAAAAATCTCCATCTCCAACTACTTTTCTTAATGTTTCAGTTGTAATATCCCATAATTTATCATGAGCTTCACCAAATAATACAACTACTCGCGCAGTTTGAGAATTGAAAGCGGATGGAGTATATTTCACAGCAAACTCCACGATTTCTTTAATTTTTTCATCTGATACTTGTACCTCTTTATTAATTCCATAGTAAGTACGTCTTTCTTTCAGTGCAGTATAAAAATCTTTTGTCATAACGTCATCTCCTCCTAAGTTCTAATATCCTTCAAAAAATACATCTCGAAGATAATATGCGTTTAAATTCTTTCATTTTTTAATGATTGAACTCCATAACATCAATTACCAATCATTCTGAACCTAAACACACTGCTTCCTTCAGTTGACCTAAAAAACGTCTTATAACATCATTCATAAAATCTAATCATCATTCGGTACTATTTTATCCATTCTCTATTAATGTATCCTGTTTGTTTCATATTTACACAAATATGAATTTAATCACCAAAGATAATAGCGTTAAATTGACTCATTATTATAGTCAATAAAAAAGCCAGGAAGCGTTTATAACACATTACCTGGCTTAATACATTTTAATTTTAAATTCAGCTAAGCATTCTTAACGAATAGTAGTTAAAACTATACCTGTCACTTATTTAATGATTAACATCTCATAAGGATGTTGTTCCATAAATCTGTTCTCCCAAGGAATCTCTAATGACGCCCAATTTGAACCACCATCTACTGACTGATACACTCCTTTATTGCTAAACAGATAGAACGTCCCATCACTTGTTGCCTTTAATACTGGTATGATTGTGCCTTTGGGAGTTGGTAAACCTGCATTCATTTCTGCCCAAGGCTGATCTTTTTCTTTCTTATAAATATATGATTCACAATTTCCATTATTGTAATCATGTGCTACGTGTGGATTTGACGATGTCGCAATAATAATATTTTCCGGATCATTAGGATTAACTGCCATTTGATATGCGTAATGATGCTTTAGCCCACTACAAATATAGTCCCAAGTTTTACCTCCATCACAGCTCTCCGCATACTCGTGACCTGGTTCTTTCAAGAATGAATCACCTAAAACCCCGTATAAGCGATTCGGTGCATTGCGATGTGATTTAAGAACGTGAATATCTTGAGGATAATTCCCCTCTTTTTCCTCAGTCCATGTCATACCGCCATCTACACTTTTAATTAATCCCCCAACCTCAATAGTCGTATAAATGGTTTCTGGATTATTAGCATCAATTTCAATGTATTTTACATGGTGTGTATATGTTCGTTGAGGAAAGAACCATGATGAATACGATGGCATTTGTCGATAATCCGTTAGCAATTCAAAACTGTCTCCTCCATTTTTGGATACAAACATTGCGCTCGGTTCAGTTCCTACATATACGATCCCGTTACCGTTATCACCCTTCGCTGGAGATACAGAAACTGCTGTAATAGCTCTCATATAAATAGCATTGGCTGGGAACACTTCACCAAAGGAAGGTAACGTACCAATCGCTTCCCATGAACTTCCTCCATCTTTACTTCTCCATAATCCCCTATCAAAAGTACCACAATATATTCTTTCTTGGTCGTATGGATCTGAAGCTAAAGCAACTGGATTAACACCTACAAACTGCGAATGGACACTCCATGTTGAATCTTTTCTTTCTGCAATTACAAGTTCTCTATCAAACGCTAATATGAATTTTTCCATAGCTAAAATCTCCTCGTTTCATGAATTTCCTACTATATTATTTAAATTTTAAGCATTACAAGTTAAGAGGCTCTATTTACATGCTATAGCATGTAAATGGTAAATTTTATACGCAATATGTGATTAAAAACTTACATTATATCATTTGTTAACTTCACATCAGTACGATGAACAAGATGTCCTGTTAACTCATATAAGTCTATATGCCCCCTCCAAATAAATTATAATTTGCATGCTATAGCATACATAATATAGAATGCATTATTTTATGTCAAACTTTAATACTGTTAATCAGTTCTTTAGATCGCCTAAAGCAATTTAAGAGTCATAATATAAACAGAAACATTTTATTGAATAAAAAATAAAAAAAGAGTGCAATTTGCACTCTTTTTACTCATTTCTATTAGAAATCAAAGTTATCAGGATCTGGACCAACGCGGTGATTTTGATTTAATGCATCGATTTTTTCCATATCTTCTTTCGTTAATTCAAAGTTAAATACATCAGCATTTGCAATGATGCGGTTCTCTTTCGTTGATTTCGGAATTGTAATCACTCCATTTTGAAGATCCCAACGTAAAATCACTTGCGCTGTTGTTTTACCATGTTTCTCAGCAATTTCTTGTAATGTTTCATTATCTAATAATTGACCTTGCATTAGTGGTGACCATGCTTCCATTTGAATACCTTGTTCTTTACAGAAAGCTTGTAATTCTTTTTGTGTTAAACGAGGATGGTATTCTACTTGGTTGATCATTGGCTTAATTTCTGCGTCTTTTATTACATCTTGCAGATGATGGATTTGGAAATTACTTACGCCAATTGCACGTACACGCTTTTCTTTATAAAGTGTTTCTAACGCTCTCCACGTATCTTTATATTTCCCTTCTACAGGCCAGTGAACAAGATATAAATCTAAATAATCTAGTTTTAATTTTTTTAAACTCTCTTCGTATGCAGCAATTGTTTCTTCATATCCTTGATCTGCGTTCCATACTTTTGAAGTAATAAATAATTCTTCTCTTGAAATACCAGTTGCTTCAATACCGGCACGAATTCCTTCACCTACAGCTGTTTCATTTCCGTAAATTGCAGCTGTATCGATGCTACGGTATCCTGCTTTAATCGCTGATTTAATTGCTTCTACAAGTTCTGGTCCTTCTTCTACTTTAAATACACCTAAACCGAACCAAGGCATTTCTACACCATTATTTAATACTGTTTTACTTTGTAAGTTTTTCATTTTATTTTCTCTCCTTTTATTTTACTTGATCTCTTTTTTCTAATGTCATACTCCATGCTGTTAAAATAACAGCACCTACTACCATAATGCCGCCTACCCAAGCTGTATGAATTAACCCTAACGAGTTCGTTACAATACCGCCTAAATAAGCACCAAGAGCAATCCCAGCATTAAACGCTGCAATATTAATTGCCGATGCAACATCGACAGCACTCGGTACAAATCGTTCAGCTAACATTACGACATATACTTGTAACCCTGGAACATTCATAAATGCGAATAGCCCCATTAAAATAATTGTGATTAACCCAGCTACCTTAAATGGTGCCGTAAATGTTAAAACAAATAATATAATCGCTTGAATAAAGAACATGTAGAATAGCGCTCGAATTGGATTATGATTGGATAATTTTCCACCAATCACATTCCCTATCGCAATGGCGATTCCATACACTAATAAAATGATCGTAACCGTATTAGCTTTAAATCCTGTTACTTCTTGTAATAACGGAGATAAATACGTAAATGTTACGAATGTACCGCCGTATCCAAGTGCAGTAATGATGAAAACAAGTAACAGTCTTCCATTCGTAATCAGTTTAAATTGATCACGGAATGATACAGACGAACCTTTTTTCATATTAGATGGAATGAGAATACTATTAGCGATTAAAGCAATAATTCCAATTACCACAATTGCTAAAAATGATGTTCTCCAGCCAAATTGTTGACCGATAAACGTTCCAATTGGTGCACCTGTAATAGTTGCAACTGTTACACCAGTAAACATAATCGCAATCGCGCTAGCACGTTTATTTTCTGGTACAAGTGCCGCAGCAATCGTTGAACCAATTGACATAAACACACCATGCGAAAGCGCAGACACAATTCTCGCAATAAGTAATACAGTGAAGCTTGTTGCGACAGCTGCAATTCCGTTACCAATAATGAAAATAATCATAATCCACATTAATAACGTTTTTCGTGACATATTAGCTGTTAACGACGTTAATACTGGAGCACCAAATGCTACGCCTAACGCATATAAAGAAACGGTTAAACCAGCTGTTGTCACCGACACATGTAAATCTTCCGAAATAGATGGTAATAAACCGACACTAACAAATTCAGTTGTCCCAATCCCGAACGCACTAATCGCTAGCGCTAATAACGCAAATATACTTCTTCGATTCGTCTGAACTTCTGAAGACGATGCTGTATATGAATTCAATTGAGTTTCCCCTCTCCCCTACAATTCCTATCATAATAGTGCGATAAAAAGGCCCTTTTATCTTTCAAAAAATATATTTTATCTCTACAAACGCTATTATGAATGGTTTCATTCTCTTTTTAAAGAACGCACTTTAAAGTACTGTAGGCACTTTTTAGTACCGTACTTTTTAGTACCGTACTTCTCATTTCTCACTCCGCTCTTACAAATACTATTATGAAATGTATTTAACATAATTAACAGTACGTACTTTAAAGTGCTGTAGGTACTAAAAGTAACATAGTTAGTTACTAGTACCGTAAAGCTTGTTTCTCTCTTACATGTGCTATTATGCATTATATTGATCCTAATAAAAAGTACGTACTTTAAAGTACTATAGGTACTAAAAAGTAACATTTACATAACCTAGCTTATTTTGCTCAAAAATTGACATCTACATTCAACGAAGAAGGGTTTCATATAAAGAAATACACTCTTCCAGTAGAGGTGACTTTAGAGGATATTACTTGAAAATGTAAAAGATCATATTCATTACCGCAGACAAATAAAAAAAGGCAGAAACGAACAGAAATATGTTCATTTTTGCCTTTTTTATTTAATCATTAAAATGTACGACTTTTAGAAAGAAAGTCTTTATCGGCTCCTGTTACACCGCTTTGTCCCCAGTTTCCTGGAATCATTTCACGAATAAGAATTAGCACTTTATCCAAAGGTGCATGTGTATATTTAGAGGTTAATTGTGTAAGTTCGTTTACCCACTTATCCTTTGTCTCTTGATCAAATGTATTCCATATATCAATCTTAATGATACCCATTCCATCAACGTTACTATCCGGTGTACCATAAGACCCTTTTGTTTCCCAATTGGACACCCTACTTTTCTCAGAAAAGGTAGCATCACTTGCTACAGCTCCAGCTTTCCCCCAATTTTCTTTCTCAAGTTCCGTGATTAACACTTGAATTTTGTCAGGGACAATTTTTAATCGTTTTATTGTAAGTTCCGTTACATTATAAATGAATTCCTTCTTTTCTTCTGTTGACATGGTTGGCCAAGTATTTAGTTCAATTAATGGCATAGTATTGCCCCCTAAAATTAATTATTTATTCATTAACTACAACGATTAGTTCAAATGATTTTTAACTGCTCTTACTACCAATTCGTGATCTTCTTCTGGTGGTAATCCTGAAACTGTTATCATTCCAATAACCCCTACGTTTTTTATTCTGATAGGAAAACATCCACCAAACGCAGCGTATTCCGAAGTATCTAAAAGATATTTTTCATTATATGAGACTCCAGTTATTTCACTTTGTATCTGCATATAATATGAGCTACGGTCATGCAGGGAAACGACTCGTTTTTTACGCTCAATCCATTTCGTATTTTCCTCATTTGTCCCTGTCATCTTGAAATGAAATAATTGCACACCATTTTTCGTTATATCAACAGCAATCAATTTCCCCTCTCGCTTTGCTGTTTCAACGATAAATAAGCCTAGTTGCAAGGCATCTTCATTTGTAAAAGAGGTAAATTGAAGTGTTTCTTCCTCTTTTACAATTTGTTTACTTATTTCATTCAAATTTGAATTAGTCATATCTTTAACCTCCATAATCGTGTTATGCCACTCTGGTATTTCGGGCAATTATTGAATTCTAAAGTATCAACTTTCAATCAATCTGAATCTAAATAAACTGCTGTAACATCAAGTAGCTAGTACCGTAAAGCTTATTTTCTTCTTACTGGTGCTATTATGAATGATATTCAAAGTTATAAAAAGTACGCACTTTAAAGTGCTATAGGTACTTTAAAGTACTATTTTACTTATCCCTATCTTACAGAGACTATTATGAAATATATTTAACATCTTAAAAATGTATGTACTAAAGAATAATATTTTTCATATCAAACTTTTTTGCTCAATGGCTGTAATTTAAATTCATCAAATTTTTGTATCAAGACAAACGAAAAATAAAAGAATCTAGCGGATACTAGATTCTTTTCTGATTAAAAAACACTCTTATATTTCTCGTGTGTTGTTACAAAAGACATAGAATAGAACTTCTACTAAAAGCTCATTTTAATTACAGTAAAAGATTGGTGAAACGAATACATTACACCACCTAAAAATAGGAGGCAACAAAAATGGGTGAAAAAACAGCAAGCTTTTCACAAGTAAATCACGTCGGAATTACAGTAAGTAATTTAGAAAAATCTATCGTTTTTTACGAAGCATTAACAGGTAAGAAAGTATCAAACATCGATGAAATTGGCGGAAAGAGAATGGCGCAAACTCAAGGACTTGAAGATACTCGTATTAAATACGCCAACCTTCACTTAGACAATTTGAATATCGATATTCTAGAATACGTTGTCCCTAAATCAGATAAAGCATCTTACTCAAATAATCAAATTAGTGCGATGCATCTTTGTTTTGAAGTAGAAGATATCGATGCTGCTGTAGAACGTCTAAAAGCAATTGGAGTAGAACCAGATGGAAATCCAATTGTCTTTCAAGAAGAAGACGGCTTGAAATCTGGATTTGGTACAGGCGTTGCCTACTTCCGTGATCCAGATGGTACTAATTTAGAACTAATTGCTCCAAAAGGTCCATTCAGACGTGAATAATTAAAATATATTAATACCGAAAAAGCCACCTAATATATGAAAGGTGGCTTTTTGTCGCTAAGTTGATAGATTGAATAAAAAAGGACAAACTCTCCAACTTGAGAAGTTTGTCCAAAAAGTTTTTCGTGTCCACTATTTTCACACTAAAACTAACAATCGTGAATTAGAATAATGACTTAATACTTGCTAAAACAGTAAGTACACCTACAATAATAACAAATACGTTACTCATTTTCCCTTTGTATTTAGCTAGTACTGGTACTTTATTGATTGCATACATCGGTAATAGACATAAGATAGCAGCAACTAATGGACCGCTTAGAGAATCAATAAGTCCAAGAATACTTGGATTTGTATAAGCAACAAACCAGCATGATAATACAACAAAAGTAAGGACGATTGTCTTAATTGTTTTTTCTTCTATATCTTTTCCACGTGATTTACCGAACTTAATAATCATGTCACGCATTACTTCAAATGCTCCGATATAATGGCCAAGGAAAGATTTTGTAATAGCCACAAAAGCAATGATTGGAGCTGCAATCGTGATTACAGGTGAATTAAGCTCATTAGCAAGATATGAAAGGATTGATAAGTTTTGCTCTTTTGCCATTTTTAAATCCTCTGGAGTCAAGCTTAATGTACTACTCCAAACGAAGAACATAACTACAGCGAATGTCATGATATAACAAACTTTTTGTATTTGCGCACATTTAGCATCAGTAGCTTCTATTCCATACGTAGCTCTCTGTTTCACAACAAATGATGAAATCATAGGTGAATGATTAAATGAGAATACGATGATTGGTAGAATCATTAATATCGTTCCAAAATAGCCTGTACCTGTTGAAGCAGTAGAAACAGCTGAAAAACTAAGCATTGACGTATTCCACTGTGGAATTAAAGATATTGCGATAAAAAGTAGAGAAGCTATGAAAGGATACACTAGCATACTCATTACCTTTACAGTAATATCTTGACCAAAATTCAGTATAGCGATAAGACCAAGAACTAATACAAGTGATAAAATAGCCCTTGGAGGTTCTGGCATGTGCAATTGATGCACGATAAAACTACTTGCAGTATTTGTAAGCGCAACCGAATACATTAGTACGATTGTATAAATTGAACCGAAATATACGATGTTAAAAATGATACTCGCTTTATTTCCGAAATACTCTCTAATTGTACCTGTGATCCCCTCATCAGCAGAATTAGAAGCGTATATCATTTTAGCAAGTGCCCTATGTGAGTAATACATAACTGGATATGCAAGCAATGTAATTAGTAGTAATGATAATAAACCACCTGAACCTGCATTAATCGGTAAAAAGAGCACCCCTGCTCCAATTGCAGTTCCAAATAGGCTCAATGCCCATGTAGTATCCTGCTTATGCCACTTTTTCGGATCTGCATATTGCTCATTTTTTAGTGCGGTATTTTCAGCTTGAACTTCTATTTTCTTTGCAGTATTCCCGTTCATATAATAACTCCCCCTTGTATCCTATTCTTACGTCTCTCTTTATAGCTAACGAATATCTTCCTTTTTTGGAAAATGAATTCCTTACAAGTTGCCCCACATTGCATGTCCTTCATCATAATGAATCCAAATTGAAACATTCGCTAGTTAGCGTCCTAATATAATTGTTAGCGTTAACAAAAAAGTTTACTCGTAGTATCCGCTCTTTATATAAAGAACCCTTAAGAGAACAATATAGAATAGACTTCATAAATACGTTGCAACATTTCTAATAACAGTGTATTACTTTAGTGGTTTCTCTTTTTTTACTTATAACAGTAATTTCAGCTAAACCGGCCTCTCTTCATTTATGAGGCATTTCTTTCTCAATTCTACACATCACTTTAATAACTTCGGCAGCATTTATGGTATTGATTACACAAGCCACTGAAGCACTTTACATACATTTCCGCCTCTAATCACACACCTTTCTTACTAGTAATCGCATTTTTTATATTTTCTCCAGAGATAATAAAATTTCTCTCGACGCCCTCATTATAACGTGTATATTTATAAAATTAATATTTTTATATTTTCAGATTTTTCACCAGGAAAAATTTTCAATATATAATGAATTTCATCCATAATGCAGTAATTTTTTCCATTACTTTAAGATATACTAGTTATTTAATACATTCCACCTCATACACTAAAACTATTGTAATAAATAATTAATGAATATATTTCCAAAATAGAAAAATAAATTTTCGGGATATATATTATTAATATCGAATTTATATACATTTATTGGAAAGGGATATCTCTTTTCCACCAAAGTTTTCTATAAGAATTGAACTCATTTTTCGGACAATACGTTTTTTAACTTGATGACAATAAGGAAACCCGCTAGCATTTTACAAAAACTACGCTAAGCCGAAAAATATAATAAGCCTCCCATATGGAAGGCTTATTTACAAAATAATCATTGTCTATTTTTATTGATTCTCTTCGTCTCTTTTATACTCCAAAATATCACCTGGTTGACAATTCAAAGTCTTACATATCGCTTCTAATGTTGAAAAACGAACCGCTTTTGCTTTCCCGTTTTTCAAAATAGAAAGATTTGCCATCGTAATCCCAACCCTCTCTGAAAGCTCCGTTACGCTCATTTTTCGTTTTGCTAACATCACATCAATATTAATAATGATTGCCATATCCTCCACCTCAGACCGTTAAATCATTTTCTGATTTTATATTAATAGCTTCTTGTAAAAGTCTTTGTAGAACAGCAGCAAAAACGGCAATTACCATAGAGGCGAAAATAATAACCAATCCAATTGGTATAAAACTTGGAGGGTCAACTCTTGCCGCCATAAGATAGTAGAGTGGCATACCTAGCAAGTACAAGGTACTAATCGTGAGGGCACTGTATTTAATATTCTTTAAAGCCTTTACCGATAATTCCGAGAACGCTTCGTTCTTATCAATATAGCTTAAAAGTTTAAATGCTTGATACAGAGCAAGGTAAAAAGGTATCGCTGCCGCGTACATATCGATTAAAACGAGAGATTTCATATAAGCAATATTTGGATACAATTCTCCAGCAAAATCCCCAATCTTAGGCACCAAAAATATGCACAATACAAGGACTAGGATTCCTATAAAAATAATAGCTAGCTTTAAAAAGAGTGTCGTAACTTGTTTCATAAAAGCACCTCGCTTATTTAATAACAAAATGATTTTATCACATAATTTATTTTTTAACGATAAATATTAGTTGTTTTTTATTATATTATTATTGTTAACAAAATATCCTTTTCATTTCAACAAAAATAAAAAGCATTTCTCATTACAAAGAAATGCTTTTACTTTAAAATATTAATTTTATAAATCATGTTATTAAATTTCTCCTGAACTCCCTAATTTAATGGTTTTTTTTCACACAATACAATTGATTTTATCACAACTAAAGATTCCAAAAGAAATTATATTTAATATAATTTTTAAACTCCCCCATTCACTAGCTCGTTTATCGAATTTAATTTGGAAGAAAGCTTGATAAACCATTCTTCATCCCCTGTTAATAATGCAAGGTCTATAAGATAAAGGATTTGTTCCTTGTTTATTGCTTTTGATTCAGGGAGTTTTTTTACGTGTTTACTTAAAAAGGACATTGTTCTACTTATTGTATCCCTGTTGTCACATTTAACAACATTAACCTTAACTACTTCCCCTACATGATCAAATGATTCAATATAACCAAGTATTAATTCACCCTCTACTGATATTCCTCGAACCCAATCTCCTACTTTTAAAACAGGATTATTTGACATCATACTTTTTCACCTTCCTAGAAATGATTTTAGTATTAATTTATTAGGATTCGTTCCTCGTTTTTTAGAGACGACAAACAAGATACACAAAACAACTCGAACTGTAATGTTTTTCATTACATTTAGACATTAAGAACTCCACGGCTATATAGAAATTAAGCCGTTTATCGTTCTTGATTGATTAGATCGACTACTTCTTTCATCGTATAGTTCTTTAAATATTCACCTAGATGTTCTTCAGCACCTAAGAAAATAGTGAAAAGAACTTTTCGCATATTCGAGCCTACAATACACTGGTCATTCGATTCTGGACATTTAGGTTGCAAAGCACCTTCTGAGGTTATTTGATAAATATGCCAGAGATTAACTTCACTTAAATCTCGAGCGAAAATAAAACCTCCACCAATTCCCTCTTTTGATTGTATAAACTTATGTTTTTTTAACAAACTTAGCACTTTGCGAATGCGTACTGGATGAACACCTGCACTTTCTGAAATAGCATTGCTTGTTGACATCCGGTCTGGCTGTAGTGCTAAATAAGTTAAACTGTGAATGGCCAAGGTAAAGTCACTGTTCATGGTCTTCCTCCTACGATATAAATTGCTAATCACTTTTCAACTTACTGTAACTATAAATATTACAGATAGGTTTGTCAAACGTTAAGATTTATAAATAATTTTTACTATGAAGAAATACATTCATTTATATTCTATACGAGCTCACCGATGTCTATTAGTTACATTTATCTTTTTGAACTACCTATTATCATTTATGTTTTTTAAGTCTAAAAATAATTTTAAAAATCCCACTGTTTCTTGACTTGTTCTTCTGCCAACTGTTTAATTTTTGTCCAGATTGTATCTTTGCTCACAATAACATTTGTTTGATAATTTCTATTTTTATAATTCACTGTAACGCATACTTCAATCATCTCTTGCTTCCTCCTTTCAAAAAATTTCACTTATTTATATTTAATCCCTGAAAAATTTTGGATTTAGCTAGAATCTCTAACCTATAACTTCACTTTTTAAATAATCAAACTTAAAAACCCCACTGTTTCTTGACTTGTTCTTCTGCCAACTGTTTAATTTTTGTCCAGATCGTATCTTTGCTCACAATAACATTTGTTTGATAGTTTCTATTTTTATAATTCACTGTAACGCATACTTCAATCATCTCTTGCTTCCTCCTTTCAAAAATTCCCTTTAAGAAATATTACTTATTAATTAGCCAACTTTTGCAATTCTATGTTCAGAACTGTTCGAACGCTACGTGGTAAAAATTTACGAATTTCTTCCTCGTTAAAACCAATCTGCAATCTTTTTTCATCCAACATTATTGGGCGGCGCAACATTTGAGGATACTCAATTATTAATTTATAAAATTCATTAAGCGAAAGCGCCTCGATATTTATATTTAATTCCTGAAAAATTTTGGATCTAGTTGAAATAATTTCAGTAGCCCCTTCTTCAGTTAAACGAAGAATTGATTTAAGTTCATCGACTGTAAGAGAGTTTGATACGATATTTTTTTCGGTATAATCAATTTGATTCTCTTCAAGCCATGCTTTTGCTTTTCGGCATGAACCACAGCTTGCTGTCGTATATAAAATCACCATATTTTATTCACTCCTTTAATGTTCTTTATCAAACGTACAATTATTTTAAATATGGATTATTGAAATGTATTAAAAAAAATTACAGTTTAGAATCAAATTCACGTAATGTTATTTATTCGACAATGTTTAATTTATCTCAACTATCCGTTTCCTTTTAAAATGATGCTTTCATACAATTACTGTATCTACATTTTACAGACGATGACAACTTACTTCTTAAAACTATACTGTAATTTTAAACTTTACAGTTAGATTAATCAACTGTTAAGTCTTGGATTAAATCTATCAACGTAACAAATCGTTTTCTTTTGTGTGAATGTCCCCATAGTTATTATTCTCACCAATTTCAAATGCACTTCAAAGTATATTATACTCATTTCTTGCTTACATGTGTTATTATGGAATATATTTAGCACAATAAATAGTACGCACTTTAAAGTATTATAGGTACTAAAAAGTAACATATAAACTTTCTAGTCATGTTCTGTTTACTCCTCTCTTACATTGGTTATTATGAACGATATTTAGCACAATAAATAGTACGCACTTTAAAGTGTTATAGGCACTAAAAAGAAATAATTTTAGTATTCAAACGTATGTAGGCCCAAAACTGTCATCTAAATTCATCAAAGGAGTTTTTTTATGAAAACATATAATATTCCTGTAGAAGCGACTTTAGAAGTTATTGGTGGAAAGTGGAAAGTTGTTATCCTTTGTCATTTAAAAAAAGGAACAAAAAGAACGAGTGAATTAAAACGTTTAATGCCTGGTATTACACAAAAAATGTTAACACAGCAATTACGTGAACTGGAAGAAGACGATGTAATCCAAAGAAAAGTATATGATCAAGTACCACCGAAAGTAGAGTATTCTTTAACAGATTACGGTTCATCTTTAGGAGCCATACTCGATTCCCTCTGCGCTTGGGGAGAAGGTCATCTTGAAAAAAACGGGAACACATCCATGCTTATTACAGCTGATGAATAATAAAGTGAAACTTTAATCAGTGGGGGGTGTTCATCCCCCACTGATTATTAGCCTTCACCAATCGGGCTTTTATGGGCAGTGAGACTCCCACCTAACCTCTTTGCTTTCGCTGAATTTTGAGGTGGGAGTCTCACTGCCCTCAAATAGCGGGATACCTATTCCTCTATTTGTGTAAATTCTATCGAAGACATAAAAAAAGGTTGAGACACTACTTGCCTCAACCTTTTTTATGTCTCTTTATAACTTTTTGCGGTAATAACTGTTTCAAATTCAAAGGTTTCTGGTAGATGATCGGCATAAGAGTACTCGAATGTGCGTCCATCCGTTAAGTAGGCCACTTGTTCAACTCTCATTAGGAAATCTTGATTTGTTAAGTTCATAAACTGCTTTTCTCGATCATCTGGTCGAACTCCTTTAACCCTGACAACGGATGTCCCTACTTCAAGACCAAGTTTATTTTGAATGTGTGAGTATATCGATTCCTCTAAAACGGAAGCTTCAACACCTGGGATGACCGAAATCGGCATCCACGTATGCTCCATAATCGTCGGAATGCCGTGGATGATTCGAAGGCGGATGATTTTATAGACGAAATCACCGATTAAAACTCCCAATTTTTCAGCAACAATTTCATCGGCACCGACAATCGTAAACTCGATAATTTTACTTTCTACCTCACTGCCGTAAACAGCTTTCGTACCTGTTAAAGTTTGAATCATTCGTGCCTTTTCCTGTTGACGCCAATCTTGAACCACGGTTCCACTTCCACGCCTGCGGATGATGTAGCCATCTCTGACTAACAAATCCAGCGCTTTTTTAATAGTAAGTGCTGAAACGCTAAATTCTTCAGCAAGGACGGGGCTACTCGGGATTTTTTCGTTAATTTTATATTCGCTGTCTAAAATTTGCTGTTTAATTTTTTGGTAAATGCCGAGGTATTTTACTTGTGTTGATCCACTTGCCATTTCCATACCTCCTTTATACTGTATTCCCTCTTCTATTCATTCAAATGTAAAGCCTCAAGTTTGTAAACAGAAGGTGATGGAGCAGCAAATCCGTTTTCCAAGATTTCAATATTCGTTACTGCTTCTTCGTCTTTCACAAGTTTTGGTGCACCATTTACGATTGTTTCATACGCTGCATCATAGAAACGACCGTAATCACCAAGCGGCGTTTTAATTTGTTTTTCAATCCAATCACCGTTTGCGTTACGATATTTAGCAATTCCATAGTACATCGGCGAATCTTCACCAAATCCTGCACTCTCAGGCATAATACCCGCTTTCAGATCATTTTCCTGCTGATCTTCACCGTATTTAATAAATGAACCATTTGTTCCATGAACGATAAAGCGTGGATAATCTTTCGCTACAACATGGTTTGTTTTCAATTTAATTTTCAGCTGATTGCCGTAATGTAGACCAACATCGAAATAATTATCAACCGCACCTTCCACTTCATTATTACGAATATCGTATGTCACCGTATCCGGACGGCCGAATAGTGAAATCATACGGTCCATCGTATGAATACCTAAACTGTAAAATGAACCTTCTTCTTTTAGACCTTCGTGAGTGATTGAACCAGGACGGAAATAATCAATATGTGATTCGACCTCAACAATATCACCGAGGAATCCTTGTTCCACAACTTGCTTCACAGCTAAGAAATCACCATCAAAACGACGGTTTTGATAAGGCATAACTACTACACCTTTCTCTCGTCCTAAAGCTAATAATTCTTTCGCATGTTCAACTGTATCGCAAAATGGTTTTTCAACGATAACTGATTTCCCAGCAAGTATAACTTTTTTCGCCAATTCGTAGTGGGTATGCGCTGGCGTACAGATTGTCACTACTTGAATTTCTTCATCATTCAACAATTCGTCCAAATCAGTAGTGAAATAAACACCTTTCTCCGCATATGGAGCCGCTAATTCTTCATTAATTTGGCGTGCAAAAATTGTTTTTACTTTTATATTTTTACGTGTGTTTACATAAGGTAAGTGATAACGGTTAGCTGATTTCCCAAATCCGATAAAGCCCATTGTTAATGTCATGTTCTTCAACTTCCTTGCTCATAAATTTTTGTTTCTACATTTATTATATACCTTCAAAACAAAAAGTATATAGTTTTATACTTAAAGTTATATACCAAATAAAAAACCGAGATAGAAATCATTTTCGATTTTCATCCCGGCTTTTTACTTTAAGTTATATATCTGTTAATTTATATATATTTTTTTACGATGAGATTATTTGATCTTATTTATACATATATGAACGTGTCATAGGAATTGTATCATTTACGCCTTTTGTAAATACAAATTGATGTAAATCAATATTACCTGTGAAGAACGAAGCTGCACATGCATTTAAATATAAGCGCCACATACGAATGAATCGCTCATCTTTCGTTTTGCGAACTTCCTCCAGTACGTTTTCAAAATTTCGGGCCCAATGTTGTAATGTTTTCTCGTAATGTCTGCGTAAGCTTTCCACATCAACAATGAAAAATTGTTCGTTTGTCATGTTCGTGATTAATTCGTTAACAGCAGGAACATATCCGCCAGGGAATATATACTTTTCAATCCAACCATTCGTAGCACCACCATTAGCCGGAGAAGTAATACAATGAAGAAGCGAAATTCCTCCATCGTTTAGCAGTTCATTCACTGTCTCAAAGTATTGCGTAATGTTGTCTTTCCCTACATGTTCAATCATACCTACACTAACAATTTTATCAAATTTACGATTCTTAATATCGCGGTAATCAAGTAAAGATACTTCAACTAAATCCGTAAGTCCCTCTTTTTTAATTCGCTCGGAAGTCTTAGCATATTGTTCCTCACTTAACGTTACCCCCATCGCTTTCACACCGTACTGCTTAGCGGCAGCTGTAATGAGCTCACCCCACCCGCAACCAATATCTAATAGCGTATCACCTTTTTGAAGGTTCAACTTTTTCAAAATATGATTCACTTTATTATGCTGAGCTGTCGTTAAAGAATCTTGCTCATTTTGAAAATACGCACAAGAATACGTCATTGTTTCATCAAGCCATAATTTATAGAAATCGTTCCCAATATCGTAATGGTGAGCTATATCTTCTTTATTTTTTTGTTTTGAAAAATTCCATTTACTTTTGAAATATTGCAACTTACTATCACCTAAAAAGCTATCTTGCCTTTTATAAATAGATTGAATTGCTTTTTCAAGATTCCCCTCAATTTCAAGGTCCCCATTCATATATGCTTCACCGAATGCAATAGAAGGATCCTTAGCGATTTCTTTTTTGGAAAGCGGCTTATGGAATGTTACATGAAATTGAGGTTCCCCTTCTCCATATTGGATTGTTTCTCCATTCCAAAGTGTAATTTGAACTGGATCTAAAAAAAGATTTTTAAGTATTTTTTTATAAAAAAGTTCTTCAACCATCTAGACATCTCCTACTAAAAAAATTGAACAAAAAACTATACTAGTTAATAAGTTTTTTTGAACATAGCTTAAAACCATTATGACTTCTTGCTACGAGTGTCATTATAAAACGGTTATATTATGAAGCATAGTACGTACTTTAAAGTGATGAAGGCACTTTTAAGTACCTATTAAAGCCTTAATCAATTATTCATCACGGCTAAAACAGTCGTTAATATGGTATAGATCCTTACTTTTACTTTCTAAATTTTTAGTATTACATATAGAGATTTCACTTAACTTTACTATTTTTTCTATCTATGCATTGTTCTCCCCATACGGTCAATTGATTTAATACATTTTGCAAAGACCACCCATAATCAGTTAAGGAGTATTCTACTCGGGGTGGAATTTCTTTATAGATTTCACGTGTAATCACACCATCATCTTCCAGCTCACGTAATTGTTGCGTCAACATTCTAACAGAAATTTCAGGAATTAGACGCTGCAACTCACTCGTTCGCTTCGTTCCTTTCGTTAAGTGACATAAAATGACGACCTTCCATTTTCCACCGATAATTTCTAAAGTTGCTTCTATCGGTATATTATATTGTTTCACGCGATCTCCCTCCTTTTTTCTAAATTTCTTCTCTATTGTTACGTAAAAATAACTAATTTTCTATACGGTACATTTTAGTTCCTACAGCACAAAAAAGTACCTATATTACCAAAAAGGAATTATGCCGCTTAAAAATCTCCTTCTATACAAAAAGAAAAAACGAACATATTCTCGTTCGTTTTTTCCTTCTTTATTCAGCTACTGTTATAAGCATAGACGTGTTACCATTCTTTTCAAGATGATTTTCTCCCCAGTTACAAAGAGAATCGAGTATAGAATCTAAAGAATGACCGTAATCAGTTAAAGAGTATTCTACTTTTGGTGGCACTTGGTTATACACTTTTCTTTCGATTACACCATCTTCTTCTAGTTCCCGTAATTGTTGTGTTAACATTTTTTGCGTAATACCAGACATTAATTGTTTTAATTCGCACGTTCTCTTTTTGTCTTTCTTTAAATGACAAAGGATAACTACTTTCCACTTCCCACCGATAACCTCTAAAGTCGCCTCTACAGGAATATTGTATGTTTTCATATAAAAATCTCCTTTAATAATGTTATAAGGCAATTAAGCTAAAGATTTAAATATTACTTTTAAGTATCTATAGCACCTTAAAGTACGTACTTTTTATTGTATTAAACATGTTTCATAATAGCATACGTAAACAGCAGATGAGTAGTACGGCACCAAAAAGTACCTGTATTACTTTTTAGTATCTATATCACTTTAAAGTACGTACTTTTCATTATGTAAAATACATTTCATAATAGCATTTGTAAGAGTTGAGTGAGTCATGCAGTGTTAGAAATTACCCATGTTATCTTTTAGTGCTAACGTACTTTTTTAACTGTTTATATACTTTTATCATGCCTTTTGTCAGACAATAAAATGATATATATATTGATTTTCAAATATATTTTAGGAGGATATCTATAATGAGTAAATTACTAAATGAAAAAATCGGTTTTGGTACAGCACCACTAGGAAATATGTACCGTAATATCCCAGAACAAGAAGCAATCGCTACAGTGGATGCTGCTTGGGAGAATGGCGTTCGTTACTTTGATACAGCTCCACTTTATGGATCTGGCTTAGCGGAGATTCGTCTTGGTGAAGCACTATCAAAAAGAAATCGTGATGATTACTTTTTAAGCACAAAAGTAGGTCGAACGATTTCAGATGAACTAGAAGATCCATCTGCACGTGATTTAGGTGAAAAAGGTGGACTCTTCGAATTTGGTCGTAAAAATAAAATGATCAATGATTATAGCGCAGATGCAACACTTCGTTCTATCGAGCAAAGTTTGAAACGTTTAAAAACAGATCGACTAGACTTTGTTTTCATTCATGATTTAGCACAAGACTTTTATGGTGATGAGTGGATTTCACAATTTGAAATTGCTCGAACAGGAGCATTCCGTGCGCTAACACGCTTACGTGAAGAAGGCGTCATTAAAGGCTGGGGACTTGGAGTAAACAAAGTAGAATCGATTGAACTTATGCTTGATTTAGAAGAAGCGAAGCCAAATATATCTTTACTAGCTGGTCGTTATTCATTACTAGACCACGAGCGTGCATTGCAACGAGTAATGCCTGCAGCTGTTAAGCATAATATGGATATTGTTGTTGGTGGCCCATATAGCTCAGGTATTCTTGCTGGAGGTGCTCACTTCGAATATCAAAAAGCATCGCCAGAAATTATTGCAAAAGTTGAGAAAATCAAAGCTCTTGCAGATCGTCACGAAATCAGCATCAAAGCTGCTGCATTACAATTTTCATTAGCAAATCCAGCAGTTGCTGCTGTTGTTCCTGGTGCAAGTAAACCAGAACGAATTGTAGAAGATCAAAACGCCTTAAACACAATAATTCCAGTAGCATTCTGGGAAGAAATGCGCGAACAAAAACTAGTAGCACCTAATGCACCACTACCAATCAACGTAAAATAATTTGAAACCTTAATCAGTGGGGTCATCCACCACTGATTATTTGCTCGCAAATATCGAGATAAAAAGGAGCGTAATGAACATGGCACATACTACTACATCTATGGAAGTGTTCGGTTCACCTGAACAAGTATGGCAATTAATAGGCGGTTTCAACTCCCTTCCAGACTGGTTACCTTATATACCTAGCAGTAAATTAACGGAAGGCGGTCGTGTACGTCACCTAGCTAATCCAGATGGTGATACGATTATAGAACGCTTAGAAGTATTCAATGAGAAAGAACGCTACTACACGTATTCAATCATGAATGCACCATTCCCAGTCACTAATTATCTATCTACAATCCAGGTGAAAGAAGGTACTGAAAGTAACACATCATTAGTAGAGTGGTCTGGCACTTTCACCCCTGTAGAGGTTAGTGATGAAGAGGCAATAAATCTGTTTCATAGCATCTACAGCGATGGACTGAAAGCATTGCAGCAAGCATTTCTAGATTGACTACTAAAAACAATGAAAAGCAAAGCGATATCGCTTTGCTTTTTTATAAAATCCCTTTTAACTTTTCACCAATCAACTTCGCTACATACTCATACCCTGCTGGTCCAAAGTGTAGCCCATCTCTTTCATCATTTTCTACAAATGTTTTATAATTCCGTTCTTGAATCATTTCAGCATACAAATTTAGAAAATAGCTTCCTGTTTCTTTCGCCACTTCCTCTACCACGTCTGCATACTGACCGAGCACTTTATTTGTTCTATTATGCTGTCTTTCTTCATCAACTGGTGCAGGACTAATAAGCAGTACTTTACCTGACGAAATATGGTTCACAATCTTCTCTAAATTTTCTTTGTATGCTTGTAATGACCCTTGTGAAAAAGAAACTGCATCATTCGTGCCAAGAAAAACTGTTACGAAATCTGGTTTATGTGATAATACATCTTCTTCAATCCTATTTAACGCATCGAATGTATTATCACCTGGAACACCTGCATTCACCACTTCCCAATTTGAGAATATCCTTTGTAACCTTGGTGTTAATCTAGGTGTACCATCAAAAAATACATCTTCAGCTGTAATACTATCACCGAAGCATACTAACGTTTTCATTAGACTTGCTCTCCTTTTACGTATGAAATAACTTTCCTTCTACCGCCTTAATATATCTTTCAGCAGAACGTTCCACTGCCTCATTTGCATTCTCTTTTACTACGCGATGAAAAGCGTTGTATAAACGATTAAACTGTAACGACTTCACTCGATTCACCATTTCTTCCACTTTTCTCGCTGGTAATGGAATTAAGTTTGGATAGCTGTACATAAAACTTACCCATCGCTCATCCGCTACAACTTGAATAATATCACCTGTTAACAAAATTCCTTTTCCATCATTACCTTCTTCCCAATGTAAGACAGATCCACCTTTAAAATGACCTCCTAAACGATGAATGACCAATCCATCAGCTAATTGTAAAGACTCACCAGACCAATAAATAATACGACTACTCGGGCGCATCACCCACTCTTTATCATCTTCGTGTATATAAATTGGTACATCAAATGTCTCTGCCCATTCTACTTGCGTTGAATAATAATGAGGATGAGACAATGCAATTGCATCTAATCCGCCAAGCTCTTTTATTTTCGCAATTGTCATTTCATCTAAATAAGTAATGCAGTCCCATAGTAATCGATATGATTCTATTTTCACTACAAATGCTGTTTGACCGATCGCAAACCCTGGTTTTGTCGTAATACTATAAAGCCCGTTTTCTTCTTCGATTATTTCATTTTTATATGTATCACTTATTTGCAAGTTTTCTAAAGTCGTCCAAGACTGCCCTTTCGGATTCACATATTGCCTTTCTTCATCACAAATATGACAACTCACCGGTTCCTCTACACTCGCTGCATACTCCACACCACACGTTGTACAAACGAAATTTTTCATCATAATTCCCCCTATCCCTATATTTTTATTAAGCTGATTTTTGTTGATACTGATCTGCTTTTTTATTTTCAATTAATAAACTTATATAAGTAAGTAAATAAACAGCTGTAACCGACAATGGAATCACCGTAAATCCTTTTTCTGCAAACAGAATCCCGCAAACTGACGTCACGAATACAGTCCCTACTGACAATAGACCATAACTTTTGCTTTCATAAATCCATACGTACGGGATAAAATGAACACCTATTAACATTGCTACTACAAAAGGTAACCATTCTGGAAATTGAAAATAGGCAAGTAATACAAGCGGAATATTCAATACATTTATCCCACCAATTAATCCTGCCAAAATCCCTAACGGATTTCCTTTCGCAAACATATCAATTTTCAATATAGCAGCTATCATTAAGCCGACAGGAAACACACATCCCATACCGATTAAATATACCCACACCACTTGTTTTTCAGAAAGAACAAAGCCCGTTATACTCATAACCATCCAAAATAAAACACCAGCTAATATAATCGGTAATCCTCTCTTCGTTTTGATTGCTAAATCCTTTTTCGCTTCTGCAATATTCATCTCACCATCTCCCCAAAAATATTTGTGCTATAAAGTAGTCTCAACCTCGCCCATCCAATAACGCCAAGCTGCTAAATAATCTTCTAAATCTTTCGGGTGGTGTCTTAAACACGTATCTATCCGCAAATATAAACCTATGACCATTTCTTCATATAAATTACGGTCTTTTCTATGAAATACACTTTGTTTCATCACATAATCAATTGCTTCTTTCGTTAAATCTTCCGGAGTTGAACAAAACGCGTAAATTAAATCGTATATAGGATCTCCTAATACTGGTAAAGGATCAATTACTCCATGTAACCTATTCTCTTGAACTATAAAATTATGGAATCCGAAATCGCCATGTAATAAAAATGGCTCATCTATTCCAGCCCCTCTATTCGGACTATTTGCTAACTTAAAAACAAGTCTACATTCTTCATCACTTATGTACGACTTTACATTTTCGTGAGCTTCCATCACAGTTACTGTTAAAAATTCATTCCAAGATTGAACCGTACTGTCCTTCCATCCCCAGCCACTCACCTTTGGAATTTTTTCATACTTATTGATAACATCCTTTACAAGTTTGCACAGTATACTTCGTTTATGGCCAGATTTGCACGAAGTAGTCCCCTCAAGAAATGAATAAACAATATATCGACTTAACGGATCCTTATATAAAAGCTTTGGAAACGCATCATTCTTTTTATAAAACTGAAGAAAATAAGCTTCTTCACGTATTACATCCGATTCATTCAGTTTTACAACGTATTGTTCATCCAACAAATATATCGTACTTGTCGTTCCCCCGTTCAAACCTTTCATGTTTTTTGGATAATGTAAAATAACCTTCTCTTTAACTAGTTGTGCAGCGATTATTGAAATGTCCATTCCCTCACCCTTGCACTCTGAATATTCCCTTAATTCAAAAGGAAACTTTACTATTATTTGACAGACATAAGGGGATTCCTCCCACCCATCTTAATATAACAAATTACACTTTCATTACTTCATCATATAATTCATTCCATTTATGATATTGCGATGCGATTTCTTTATTCCAAATGATCTTCATTTAATCTAGTAATTTCTATTGCACGATCTCTCTCTTGTAATTTACGAGCCAAACTTTCTACACCAAACACTTCTGTAAATGTGTGGCTACCTACTATTAAGTTGATACCTTTAAATTTTGCATGTTGCACTGTATATAATGTTTTTTCTCCTGTTATATACGTATCACAACCTTTTTCTAATGCTCGCTCAATCAAATTTGTATTGTTACCTGCACCAGTTAAAATCGCAATCCGTTTTATTGGTTTATCGTGATTCCTCCAGCTCTTCACTTTCTCTTCCATTCTTTCTTCAAGTTTTTCAACCAAGTTTGAAAATGCAATCGCTTCTTCAAATTCTCCTATTCCAGGTAATTCCTCTTCCTCATACGTAGAGTATTCTAGAATTGTATCTATCCCCATTTCCTTAAATAATGACGTACACGTACCAAATTCAACAAAATCTAACGGCAAATGAATCCAAAAATGATTCATTTCATATTGTTTTAATTTCTCAATACAAGCCTCTTCCATGCCAAACAAAAAACTCCAAGGAGCATGATGTGTAACTATCATATCGACTCCATTTTTATACGCTTCCTCAATCGTCTCTAGTGTCAAATTTGTTGTGTAACCGATTTTATGAAACTCCTCTTTACTTATATGAGTATAACCATATTCATCATCGCCGTATTTATGAAGATGCTCTCCAAATAGCGATTTTATATGTTCGTTAAACTGCGTTATATTCATTTTCATTTCTCCTTTCATTTACTTTTATATTTCATAAATAAGGAAATACTAAATAACAACGTTACATACATATAGGAGGACAATATGAAACCTGAATTTTTAAAAGCTGTACATGATGCGATTGGAAATGTCGAACACATTCATATAGAAGAAAGTGGCGCAGACAGTTTACTTATTCACCACGATGATGCGCAGCAATTAAAACAAGTTGCTGAGACTTTAGAAAATAATAATTTTCGCTCCGCTTTAAGAACAACGGGAAATGCTTCATATATTGAAGTGTTGAATAGATAAGGAGAAGTCCCGGTTATATGCCGGGCTTTTTCTAACCCTCATTAAAAATTTTATAATAAAGCTCTATCTCCGTTTTCAACAAACAATTATTTCTCCAAAATATCCTCTGCATCTTTTGATTCGACGTATGTGTGCTCCCAATATAATAAGTAGCACCCATTTCCTTTAACATATGTAGAGATTGAAGATGTAGTTGGGAAGCAATTCCTTTCCCGCGACAATAAGGCATTACCCCAAAATAAAATAACCGTCCTTCACTTTCTGTTCCAGATTCTATATGCGGTATGGACATACCAATTGGCTCATTTTTATCATAAAAAACAATACATGACTTTTCCCAGCCCTTACCTAACTCTGTTTGCACTGAATAAAAATGCTCATCGATAGTTAAAATTGAAGTTTGATTCCCTGAATCCAACATACATTGTTCCCAAATATATTTAAATTCTTTTTCTGATAATGTTTCTTCTATTGAACAATATGTATATTGTTTTTCAAGCGCCTCTACATTGTTTAACCCTCTACACACTTCTATTTTTGCTGCGTGCAAAGAAAAACCTGCATCAAGTAACACTCTCGCACTTGAGTTATAACCATTAAACCTTTTGTTTAATACAATACTCGCTCTTTTTAACTCCCAGTTAAAACAAACCTCTTCAAATCTACATATCTTCTCTGTATAAGTTTGTACATCATAAAGAACATCCTCTTCTATTTCTTCAATTGTGACTGCATTTGGTAAGCCATTTAATACTTTTTTAGAAGAGCCAAATAAATTTTTGATAACTGTAAGATCGTTCTTCACCACTTCGTTTCCCCTACCCCTGGTTCAATACATTCACCTGAAGTTTCATTTATATCTCACCCTCGGTTATTGATTGAATATTCTTTATCATCTTACACAAAATACAAAATTTAGTAAATTATTATGTTTTTTATAAACAAAAATCCAGTTATACATACTACATAACTGGATTTCTCATTATTTAATACCCTTTTTATTTCGCAAAAAAAGCATCCCTTAATTCCCTCTTCAACACTTTCCCTAAAGCATTTTTCGGTAATTCTTCCATAAATACAACTTCTGGTATTTTATAGCTTGCCAATTTTTCTTTACAATGCTGCATAATCTCTTCTTCTGTTAAAAATGTTTGAATGTCTTTTACAATATACGCTGTTGGAACCTCTCCCCAAAAATCATTGGGAACTCCAACTACTGCAACTTCTAAAACACCATGTATTTCATGAATAATATCTTCTACTTGGTCTGGATATACGTTGTCACCACCGCGTATAATAACATCTTTATATCTTCCCATAATATGCAAGAATCCATCGTCATCTATCATGCCAGCATCGCCCATGTTAAACCAATTATCTTTTACTACCTTCTTTGTCGCCTTTTCATTATTCCAATACCCTTTAAACATGTATGGACTTCTTACATGTATCTCTCCAACTTCATTTGTTGTTAGTTCATGTCCTGTTTCTGGGTGAACAATTTTTAACTCTACATGTTTTAGTGTTTTCCCTACAGAAGACATCTTTTCTTTTCCCATCATTGGATGCCATGAAGTTACAACCCAACCTTCTGTACTACCATAGCCTTGCACCATATAGATTCCTTTTTCCAAATATTTTTGAATGAGCGTTTCTGGCACTTTTGTTCCACCGCTTTGTGCTACTTTAAAGGTTGAAATGTTACGTTCTTTTTTATTTAGTTCATCAAGCATGTAGCTATAAACAGCCGGGAATGCAAGCATCGTAGTAATTTTCTCTTCTTCAATCTTATCCCAAATAAGAGTAGGATTCGAATCAGCTAAGAAAATCATCGTAACACCATGATAAATGCAATTTAAAATAGAAAGCACGCCACTCATATGAAACAATGGATGCACGGATAAAAAGCGTTCACCTGCTGGAATTTCTCTTTGTCCCGCAACCTCAGCAAAATAGTGATGTAAGTTTTTATGACCAATTACACATGCTTTTGCCTGTCCAGTCGTTCCTGAAGTAAATAAATAAATTGCATCATCATCTTCATGAACTTCTACGTTCGGTTCTGTCATCGGCTGTTCTTGTAATTTTAATTCAAATGAACCGAAGCCTTCTTTTGTCGTTTTAATTACATAAGGAATTTCTTTAACGGCATCAATTTTTAATAAAATTTCACTAAATTCTTCATCAATAACTAATACTTTTAATTTCGCTTCTTTTACAATCGTTTCTAGTTCATAAACAGTAAGCTGATGATTTAGCGGAATAAATACCGCTCCAATTTTTAAGCTTGCCATCATAACGCTTGGAAACGGGTGATTATTTTTGCATAAGATTCCTATACGATCCCCTCTTTGCACACCGTTATGTAACAAATAATGCGCAAACTGATTTACTCGTTCATTATACTGCTGAAATGAATATCTTTTTTCTCCGCCTACAAGCGCTTCCAAATTTGGTGATTGCATTGCTCTCTTTTGTAATAATTGTCGCATCGTTCTCAAGTAAAACTCCCCTTTATATATGTTAGGGTTTTTATTTTATCAGATTAACTATTAATTTACTAAAGATTACACTTAGTGAATTTAAAACGAATAAAGTGAAACTTTAATCAGCCCTCACCAATCGGGCTTTTGCAGGCAGCCCAAATCTCACCTAACTCCCTCGTATTCGCTGATTTTTGAGGTAGGAGTCCTGCTGTCCACAAATAGCGGGATTTAAAAATAGCCATCTACTTATCAAGTAAATGGCTATTTCTCCTTATATATTAGAATACTTCTTATTCATCACATATTGCACATACTCAGGCGCACTATTATTAATCTCTTCATCACTTAGCTTATATTCTGCACCATATAAATAAAACGAAGGTATAAATTCCATTCCCGTGTATAAGCTTGTAGCGTGAAATGGTTTCGTCAACTCAATCATTGTGATCCCGCTATTTTCATAGTCTGTTTCTAATCCACCTATAGAAATAGCTACACCAAACTCTTTTCCCTTCACTTTATCCCCTTTAGATCCGTAAGCAAATCCATATGTTAATACATCGTCAAACCATTTTTTTAATAGTGGTGGTGAGCTGTACCAGTAGAATGGAAATTGAAATATATATCGGTCGTGTTCTACTAATAGCTTTTGTTCCTCTTCAACATTAAACTCCCAATTTGGTGCCGCTTTATATAGTTCATGCACCGTAATTTCATCAGAATGTTTCTCAAGTTCTTCTACCCATCTTTTATTAATTCGAGACTTTTCAATATCAGGATGTGCTACAATTACAAGTGTTTTCATATATTTTCTTCCCCCTTATAAATAATTCAAACCCTTTAGTATTAGTATGAATGAGTCACATATAATTGAAAAGTACGTACTTTCAGGTACTATAGGAACCTTGAGGTACCTTTGGAGGTGTTTTATGAATCAAAATGATGACTGCCCAATTGCAACGACACTCGATGTAATCGGCGGAAAATGGAAAGTTTATATTTTATGTGTTTTGATGGATGGAAAAATGCGAACAAATGAAATTAAACGAGAAATTCCAAACCTTACACAAAAGGTTCTTACACAGCAACTGCGGCAACTTGAAGCTGATGGGATTATCCATCGTACCGTATATCAAGAAGTACCACCAAAGGTTGAGTACACACTAAGTGAACACGGAAAATCTTTAATGCATATTATGAATGAACTATTTGAATGGGGAAAAGATCATCAGATGAAAAGATTAAATGACTAAAAGAATTCTACCTACTTTGTTACATCTTCTATACAAAGAATTCTTTTGAAATTTTGTAATAGGAGTATTGTCACATAACTATTAAGTTAAGAAAATAGATTACCCCCATTTGATATAGATTCATACTTTTAAGAGTTAATAAAGAAGAAAACTAGAATTATGGGGGCACAATCTTTCTTAACGTTCCAGTAGAAAATTCATGATATTAACAAGATTTGATTTGCTTACTGGCTCAGCACGCCCTACTACACAAATATCAAAATCAAATCCTTCCATCGCTGTAATTAAAGACCTCAATTTTTCTTTATCTAAGTGGCAATTATTATAATAATCCACTCCAACAGCATCGCCAATAAATAATACTTTTTCTTGAGGTACAAATATGTAAACAGAATCGTCACTATGTGGAGAGGTTACATGATGTAATTGTGCAACAATACCTCCTAAATCAATTTCCATATAACCGTTGAAGGAAATATCGGAAGTCACTACTCCTATTTCAGATAACAAAGGATACTCTTTACGTATACAAGTATCTACAAATTCAATCTCAACCTCTGCTACTCTCTTTTTCATTTCAGAATCTGTCCATTCCCACATAGCCAATTCTGCTAATTTATCATTCGTTCTTTTGTGGGCAATTGTAATTCCTTCCACTGCATGCATCCCTAAAATATGATCCCAGTGCCAATGTAGAATTACAATTCTTTCCAGTTTCCTTAATCCTTCATTACGCACAGCTTCATTAAACAATTCAACATGATCTTTAGAGTTACCTGATTCTACCATTAAAGAACACTTTTCTCCATACCTAAAATATTAAAGACTGTCTTTTTCTCTTAACAGTGGAACTTTCACCCGTTTTTCTGTAGGAGGATAAACAAGCGAAGCAGGATCACTTGAGTTGGAAGCTTTTGATACAATCCGATATAGGTTTCGTGAATTTCGTGTGTTTATCCTGGTTGTAGCTGGAATGGATTTGGCAATTGTTACAGAAAAAAGAACCGACATTCTTACAAATCTGGAAAATCAAAAATGGTTGTTTATGAAACTTTCTATATTTATGCTTAAAGTTGGTGCTACTTCTTTATTGCACTAGATAGTAATGTAATTTATAATACGTTTAAATGATTAAATTATTAAACGGAAGGTAATGTTAACGAAATGAACTGTAATGATAAAGTAATGCATATTTTAGAAAATTTAAGACCATGTTTCCAAGGGTTGGGAGATCCAACTCGTCAGCAAATTGTATCGCTTTTAATTGATAAAGATAGCTTGAATGTGACGCAAATTGCGGAGCATATTCCCATGTCAAGACCTACTGTATCTCATCATTTGAAAATATTGAAACAATCAGGGTTACTTCGAGTTCAGAAAAAAGGCACTGAAATGTATTATTGTCTTGAATTTAATGAAACAATAAATCTTTTAAAAGAACTTGTTTCTTTAGTTGAAGATGAATGTAAGAATTAGGTACTCATTTATAGTTTAGGGACACCTTTTGTCCCTTTTTTTAGCGACATTATGTTGAAATGTTTAAGTTTTTAATCATTTAAACTTATAATCTCATACTAATTAAAATGGAGGTTTCAGATGAATAAGAAAACTGTGTTAATTGTTGGTGGGTATGGTGTTGTTGGTAGTCAAATTGCTCAAATTTTACATGATCGACATCCTGATTTGGAAATTAGATTAGGGGGAAGAACCTTAGGGAAAACGTTACCTTTTGAATCAGAGAGAGTAAAAATAGTCAATGTAGACAATACAACAGATGATCCTTTAAGAAATTTGGATGATAATTTCACAGTAGTTGTTAATGCAGTTAATGACCCGCAAGATAGACTACTTCTATCTGCAGTTCGAAAAAATTTTCCATTGGTTGACATTACTCGTTGGACTGAACGCTTTAAGAGTTCTATTGATCGATTAAAAAATGTTGAGGTCCAATCCCCTGTTGTATTAGCTTCAGGGTGGATGGGAGGGACAGCAGCCCTTTTTGCTAAAATTTATTCAAAAGATCTTCAAGAGGTTACGGTTGATATCAACGCACTATATTCTCTTCAAGACAAAGCAGGGCCAAATTCAACAGCATATATGGACCGGTTAACTATTCCATTTGAAGTTAAAGCTGGAGAGGGAATGCGACAGGCTTATCCAATGACTGATCCAATCAAAGTCCGCTTTCCTAACGGTTATATAACCAAATGTTATCGTTTGGATACTCCTGATCACGTAACCCTGCCAGAATCAATTCATGCTGTTTCGGCTAACTTTCGTATTGCTTTTGATAGTAAAATATCTACATATGGACTGGTCTCTCTGGTGAATACAGGGATTTGGAAAATGATTAGCGGAGAAAAATTTACCGATTTGCGGAAAAATATTCTCTATAAACCCGGAAGAGGAAGTGCACATAACATAGTTATTCACCTTAAAGGTTATGATGCTACTGGTGTATTGCATAGTCGATGTGTGAACATATCAGATCCGTTAGGACAGACCCATCTTACCGCTTTAGGAGCAGCTGTCCAAGCAGAGAACATTTTACAAACATCTGATATTGTGGTTCCAGATTCTGAAATTTACTTTCCGGAAAATCTATTAGATTTGGGTGTGAATCCATCTGCAATTTTAGATTTTTATAGGGAATATGGGGTTACTATTACGAAAGAAGATATATAAAAGGTACCGTTCTATTCGTGGTAGTACACATATGGCTATCAAGCTAAAAAATACAACTATATCAAAAATGAGAGAATGTGCATCTTCATGTGAAAATGTACATTCTCTCGTTTTGCGGTGTTATAAAATTATTAGGCTGATAGGCATGGGCAGTATCCCCCAAAACAAAAAATTCTTTTGGGAGATTTATTTTGTTAGCTTCATAGTCATTATGCATCGTCACATCACTATGAAGCTAACAAAACGCTGACTTCTCAAAAAAACTAACTGTAGGGAAAGAAAATTACATATTCTTATAAATATAGCTCTTGTATAAAACTCTTAAAAATTATAACCACAGAACTACTTTCGTAGCATCTTCTTAATTTTGAAGTCTAGAAAGTCAGCATTTAAACTAAGCTTGCTAATATCGCTTTTGTACGATTGTCCGTTACCTCATAATAAATTTCTAATCCTTTTCGAGTACCTGTTACGATTTTAGCAGCCTTTAGTTTGGATAAATGTTGACTAATTGTACTTTGGGGCATTTGTAAATTCCCATACATTGTTGTTACATTTGTAGCGCCTTTTGCAAGCATTATTTTTACTAAGGATAAACGGACAGGATGTGCCAATACCTTTAATACTTCAGCGATTTCTACATACATTTCTTTTTTTTCTTTCATGTTTCTTTCTCCCCTTTTATATAAATATTAATGATATCCATATATATAATTCGTAAGCATATATGTTTTTGTGTCCGTCATTTTAAAAAAATATAAAAAAACTTTACCCCGAAAACAAAGGAGTGTCTTAACATAACGTTTCACTATCAGTAATGAATAGAAATTTCGTTATGGAAGCAGAAGGTTTTATGTTACTACTCTATATTCAACTAGCTAAAATCAATGAAAAAGAGAGCAGATAATCTGCTCTCTTATGATGCCTCCTTATGTTCCGTGGAATGTTTAACACTCCCCATTCTCTTTAGTTTATTCCACCCTACTGCTACTCCTCGAATCGATGAGAATATAGATTTAATGACTACATACGTCATAAATTGACGATAAATAAAGCGTTGTAAAATTAACCATGCTAATGGTTTTGGATTCTCTTTCTCTAATTTAAATGCAAATAGTGAAGCGAGAAGATCTATGACAAAGAATACAAGATAAAATCCTAATACTTTTAGCGGATTGCTACCAAAAAGCCCCATAATCATTAATATATCTGCTAAAGGTGCAATAAATTGCAGAACATATTGGAATAACCACATATTGGGCAATGCAATAAATCCTAATGCTTTATATTTGGAATGAAACAGCGCTTTTCGATGTTTCCAAAGACATTGGAGTGTACCGTATGACCAACGATATCGTTGTTTAATGAGACTTTTCACATCTTCAGGTGACTCCGTAAAAGCATATGCTTTTTCTTCATATACAATTCTATGTCCTTGACGTAAAAATGTAATAGTAAGATCCGTATCTTCTGCCAATGTGTCTTCGCTTAAATAACCAGATTCAACTACATTCTTTTTACGCCATGCTCCAATCGCTCCAGGAACAACTGTAATACAATTTAACTCATCAAAAGCTCTACGTTCTAAGTTAAATCCTGTAATATACTCAACATGTTGCCAAGTAGTCAATAAATTCCGTCTATTTCCAACTTTAACATTCCCTGAAACTGCCGCTACATTATGATCTTCAAAGTGTCTAATCATTAAAGAAATAGCATCTTGTGCAATAATAGTATCCGCATCTAACGTAACAATGATTTCTCCTCGTGATTGCTGAAACCCTAAATTCATTGCCGATGATTTCCCGCCGTTTTCTTTCTGAATTAAACGAACTTTAGGATGCTTATAAAATGTTTCTTCCATTACTTTTGACGTACCATCTTTCGATCCGTCATCCACAACAATAACTTCAAACTCTCTATAATCACTATCCAAAATGGAGCGAATCGTCTTAGCTATCACCTTTTCTTCATTATATGCTGCTATGACAACAGTAACGAAAGGTTGATAAGAAGAATTAGTAAATAAGCGAGCGCTTACTGTCTTTTTCTGCTTGTATGCAAAATAAATTAAAAATAGGAATCGAAAAATACCTAATCCAATAGCAATATAAAAAATCGTTGTTAATATATGCTTTGCATATCCCGCTCCTGAAAAGACAGCTTTATTGTAAAGTAAATATTGCTTACCCTCAGAAGAAACAGGTGGCATAACTTCATCGCGTTCTTTATTCATTAAATCTGAAATTGTTACAAAACTATATCCATGCTTTTTAAGGTCTTTAATAATGATCGGTAGCGCCTCTACCGTATGGGTACGATTCCCTCCTGCATCATGAAGAAGAATAATATTTCCCTCTCCCTTATAAATCGGATTAAGAGTACGCTTTACCAATTCATTTGTTGATGGCGTCGCCCAGTCCTCAGGATCAACTTTTTCTGCCACCATTGTATAGTTCATATTTTGCGCACGCAAAATAGGCATTATTTCATTTGATGAATCTGGATTAGCATCCGCTTCATATGGTGGCCTAAATAAAACAGTAGAATGTCCAGTTATTTCTTGAATTAGACGTTGCGTTGTATTCAGCTCTACTTTTGTTCGTAGTAAAGACGTATTAGCTACGTTAGGATGCTTGAAGGTATGATTACCTATTTCATGTCCTTCATCGTATATTCTTTTCACAATACTAGCATTTAGTTGCGCGTTTTCACCAAGTACAAAAAAAGCTGCTTTTATATTATTCTCTTTTAATATATCTAGAATTTCCGGTGTGTATTTAGGATCTGGTCCATCATCAAATGTTAATACTACTTGTTTTCCTTTTGGTTTTCCATAACGTTGCACTTCGTATGCAGATGGTAATGATTGATATACTTCATCTGTAAGATAACCATTTTTACCTGCTTTATAATCTCTTAATCCATTTTGTCTTTCATTCTCAATCTGTAAAATTTCACCTTGTCCTGAATAATTCACTTCATCTAAACTAGCAATTTTATGTAATGCATCAGGATTATTTTGTACTTCAATCGGATTTTTTAAAACTTTCCATATAGTAGGATCTTCTGCTCCTAATCTCCATAGTGCAAACCCCTTTGCATTGTTGTTCATTGCTATTTTCACTTGATTATAAAGAGTAACACTATCTAAGAACCAAGCAGTATGTTCTTTCTCTTCTGTTTTATATCGAAAATAAGGGTTTCCACTCATCTTATCCCATTGAATTTTTATATTTGAATCGTGAGCCATTGCCATAACTTCTGAAAAAGTTAAAGACTTCGCAGCTTCTTTACTATTCACTTCCCAATCATATCCATAGTTACCGAAAGCAACTATAAGTTTCTCAGACGGTATATCTAGTTCATTGAGCGTATGTTCGAACCATTTATTTGAAGCAATTGGTCCTGGCGCCCCTGCACCATAGTGCTCGTCATACATCATTACAATCATTCGATCTATTACTTTGGCTAACGCACCATAATCGAAAGCTGTATCATTAGCAGGGACATCTTGCGTAACGAGCAAATGATGTTTATGAAAGACCGTAGTAAGTTCCTGCATGAATTTTGTTAAGTTTTCTCTATCGCTCTCGGGTATTGCCTCAAAGTCAATATTAATACCCGAAAATCGATTCTTTTCAACTTGCTTTACTAAATCATTAATAAACTTTGTCTTTACATCATCTGGGGAATTCAGTAACTTATGAACAAGTCCACTATCAGGGCTTGAAGCTTCCTCAGTATAGTTAGTAAGCAAAGGCATAATCTTCACTTGATTTTTTTCTGCCAACTTTACTATCTCAGGTTTTATCTCACTTCTAATCGTTAAATCTGCTTTTAAATGATACCACTCTGGTACTAACGTAGTTAAGGAATCGATATTTTCTTTTAAAGAAGCTGTACTATTTTCATCCCAGTTTACATAAAAACCATAAACTTCTTTAGAGTTTTTACTATCGTTCGACGTATTAACCAAATTTTTATTATCCTTCGTTTCGGTACTTGGTTTGAATTCTTCCTTCTTTAACTGCTGATCACTAAGTTTTTGATTAATAGGTACAAGTTTATTATCTTGTTGTACAGCGGTATTCATATTTGGAATTTCTGGCGTTGAAAAAATACTTTGAAAGAAAAAATAAAATACAATACTTAAGCTAACTATTGCGATACATAGCAACCAACTAAAAGCTATGTTTCTTCTTCCTTTCGGATCATAAAAAACAGGCTTTACTTTATCTTTCTCTTGTTGAATTTTTTTCTTCATTATATCTTTTACATACCCCTTCTTAATAGAAATATAGAATAATAAATCCTATTAGCTTTGAAATAAATCTCTCACTTCCATTTTTTATGGATTCTTCTTTTCATTCCCTTACTGATGTCCTCTATTTCCTTGTTGAGACCCTCTTCCGTTATTCCCTTGTTGATTCCCATTATTTCCTTGTTGAGACCCTCTTCCGTTGTTCCCTTGCTGATTTCCATTATTTCCTTGTTGAGACCCTCTTCCGTTATTCTCTTGTTGATTTCCATTATTTTCTTGCTGAGATCCTCTACCATTACTTTCTTTTATTTGCTTCGATGGCTGTTCCTCGGTTTTCTTTTGTTCTTTCTGCTCTGGCTTCTCGTATTTTTTTTCTTTTACAGAAGACAAGTCCGCTGATGCATCAGGAGATGACTTTGGCTGCGATTGCACCTCTTCTTCGTTTTCCACTTGATTAGACGGCAAGGCAGGTGGAGTAAGCGCTTTTTTCTTCTCTTCCTCTTGCTTTATATAGACACCTGTGCCAATTCCTGCTTTCCTAGCATTCTCTCGCACTTCCAACGTACTGCTTTGATATACGACTGTAACATGTTTTATTTCATATTCTTTCTTTAATTCCTTCATTTCCTTTTCTAACTGTGGTTGTAACGCCTTATCTTTTGTAACAGCTGTTAGCATCACTTGTTTATCATTCGTTAAATACTTATCTTCTTGACTTTGCTTTATAATAGTACGTATTACGTCTTGCAACTGTTTATTTTCCCACCGTTTTATTTCTTTTAAAATACGCCTTCCATCATCATTACAAGCTTGCAAATCTATAACACGAAGATCCTTTGTTACACTCACCTCTAAACTTGGATTTATATCAACTGAGACATAAGCAAATACTTTTTCTTCCGGTTGGTTGTAGAAAAATAACAACGCGCATAGAAAACAAGCAACAAGTAATGATGCAGGCTTTAAGAAAGAAGGCATCGAAAAACGCGATGCTCTTTGCTCTTGCTCATCAAATGAGATTTCCTCCCCAACCATGTAAGAATTCTCTTTTCTTTTACACGTAATAAACTCTCCATTTTGTGTTAAAACAACTACGCTATGTTTTTTTATATCCATTACAATTCCTTTATTCATCATGCTTCCCTCCTCTTATATAATCAAGAATGTATGTATAGTTGTTTGCAAAGATAATACACATTGCAATGATATATTTTCTATGCCTCTCTAACGTTTTACGACTTACCCTAACACGCGGTTCAATATGTTTAAGCGGTAGCTTTTTCTTTCGGAACAGCTCTTCCATCATTTCCTCGTCTTTTATAATTATCTTTACTATTTCTATTAAATGTTCACGCGTATCACGATGCTTAGGAGATTCTTTAGCAAGCTCTGAAAATGTGATTTTAAACTCAGCTAGCACATTTTGAAAATGAAGAATTTCCTCCTTACGGTTACTATTTTCCATCTCTTTCATATACTCCGTAAGCGACACTTGCATTTCTAACATTTCCTCTTGCTTATCTTCTTTTAAAAAGACAAGATTATGTTTAGACTCCTTGCGTATATAGTCAATTACATCTCTTTTTATAAGAAGATCAGCAAACGCTAAAAAGGATTTTCCTTTTGTATATGAATACTGTTCAATTGCTTCGTTAAATGCAAACAATCCAATGCTATATTCATCATCCTGTTCTGTAATATATCGGCGGCAGACAGACGAGATTGATTTTCTAATAAAAGGCTGATACTGTACGATAAACGCTTCTTTATCTCCTTCGTTGTTTTGTATGTTACATACGACATCTTCTATTTTCGGTTTTCTTAAGATCTTCATTACTAAACTCAACACTTGTAATCTCCCAGCCTCCTTCAAATAGCAAAATGGCCACTAAACAAGTGACCATTTAACCAAATTTTATTAGTACTTTTCTTTGGTCTTGTCTTCTTGCTGTTAGTTATATTTTTCGAGTCTAACTTTTCCCAACGTTTTCTCTCGGCACTAAAGTTAAGTTTGTATTTTTATCTACTTTCTTATTTTCTACCGTTCGTTTTGCTTATTCTTTTTCTATTTTATCTGCAATCCTTAAATAACTCTTCTCTATATCATTGGTAATTTCATCCTTTTATTTCAGATGCTCAACTTAATCTAGTAATTTTTATTAATACTCTGATATTCTTTTATAGTGATTTTTCTTCTATTTATTTTTTCACTATATATATTCGGAGGAATACATAGTTTTATGGGGGTCAAAAAATATTTTTTATAAAAAATAGATATTAATTTCAAAAATAAAAACCATTAATTTGAAGAAGAGCTAATCAAATTGATGGTTTTTTTGTAGTATCTATTAAATTCAGTTGTGCTCTCATTATATATTAGACAACCAACTGTTCTCACTATTTCCTACCGATTTTCTCAAGCGTTACCTTTCTTGATTATCATAATATGTCTTATCTGCAGATTTTCTATCATTTCCTTTTAGATAAGCTAATATTACTTTTGGGTTTTTAAGTAAGGCCCAATCTCCATATGTATCAAATCTTCTGCATGAAGTTATCATTCCATTTTTAATAGTACCGAATTTCTTATTATTTCGCTTTCCCCACTCTTTTAAACGTTTAGCGAAATCTGCATCTTCTGCCATAAGCATGTTTTCATTAAATCCGTTGATTGCCATAAAGTCTTTTTTATAGCACCAAAAAATCCCTACAGATATAGCTCCGTACTTAAAAAGTAAGGGGATTATTATTAACATTGCAGAGAGAAATATTCCTAAAGATATTCTTTCAAACTTCCCATTCACCCCACCACCAATGTATTTACCTGAAGCTAAATATTTATCTACATTAGACAACATAGACTCTGTCATTATCGTATCAGCGTCTATAGTAACGATTATTTCTCCACTAGCTATTTTAGCCCCTGCATTTCGAATTTTAGATAAGTTTTTATCGTTATTTTTTAATGTAATACAGTTATAAGATTTTGCTATTTCCTCTGTTTTATCTGTACAACGATTTAAAACAACTATGACTTCCATTTGATCTTTATATGCCTCTGATGCCGTTGCAATTGAATCTAAACATTTTCTAATATACTTTTCTTCATTATGTGCAGGAATTATAATAGAAAATTTCACATCTTTTTTCAAATTGACTCCTGAAGATTCAGTTGTCTCAGTCATAATATCCCCCTTATTTTATAAGATAAATATCTTTTATATATAACGTATATTAACATTTATTAGGTTATATTATAGAAACTGAAGGTAAAGAGGCTCTTACTGTCGACGTTCAAAAGCAAGACGTACAGCAAGACCTGTCAAGACGCTTGCCATAAGCCAACGTTGCACTCGTAACCACGTTGGGCGTGTGCCAAACCATTTGGCAACTTTACTTGCTGTAAATACAATTAGGAGGTTGACGATAAAGCTAATAGTAATTTGCGTAAGGCCCAAAACTGCACCTTGTAGAAGCAACGATCCTTTCTCAGGATCTTCAAATTGAGGTAGCAGTGATACATACAAAATTGCAATCTTTGGATTCAGAAGATTGGTCATGAGTCCCATTAGAAATAATTTCCGTGGTGGTTCATTAGAAATAGTACGAGGTTCCATAATAGATGTAGCACCAGGTTTAATCGAATTCCAAGCTAGCCAAAGTAAATAAGCGGCACCTGCCCACTTTACTGCTTCATAGACAGCAGGAACAGCAAGGAAAAGAACTGTAAGTCCAAACATTGTTGCGATTATATAAATTACAAATCCGAGCATAATGCCCAAGAGAGAAATAAATCCTGCCATACGTCCTTGCGTAATGGAACGAGAGATGAGATAAATCATATTAGGACCAGGTGAACAAACCATGCTAAGTGAAACAAGTGCAAAAGCTAGCAAAGTACTAAAGCTGACCATGAATCTTCCCCCTTTACGTTACATAAAATTTCCTATTGTACATTTTATCATGATTGAGGGGAGAAAAGATTAACTTTACGCACTATTATCGGTAACAAAAAAAGCTAACAACTCAAGATCGTTAGCCCCTACTTTCCATACTCGTGCCTATTAAAATACATCAAACGACTAGATTCTTCAACTTACAATATATTCTCCTTTTATTACAAAAAACGAACCTCGAATTGTTCCAGCTAATTTAGACTTCTGCCTAGCAAACTTAAACTTCTCTGCTAATTCCGTTGGTACTTCCATTCCATCAGAAAGCTTAAATCCAACAGCCCGCTTTTTCGGGTTATCCAATGTATACATGACGTTGATCCCAAGACCATCCTCATAAAAGACGTAGGTAAATTGAATATTTTCCACTTGAAAACATGAAGTTTCTAAAGGTTTCGCCGCAAACTCAATATCGCGTTCTTCTTTCAAAACGCGGTTCACATAATCAAGAGTCTCCTTGCTTTCACTAGCTGGTACAACTATAAACTCATGCTTGTATTTATTCATAAAGTAACGGGCTTCATGAGCACGTAATCCAGCAAGCGCTTCTGACATAGGTGAAGACTCTAAACCAACTGTAGTTACATTTTTAAAATCAACGTTATAGGACAATTTCATCTCTCCTTTTATCTCTTTACTTCCTAACAACCGGAATCCATATTTCACCAAATACTAAACCATTTCGCTGCCCCATCTCGACCGTTGTATTTGGTCCACCAACATAGGCAAAATCCTTTGCTTCTAGTAACACTTGACCAAAAGCAATACCAGTAAGTTTATTACTTAGCTCCTCAGCCGTCTTACCTTCTCCTTTAACTACTACGTATGCCCCCTTAGGAAACTGGATCACTCTACATTCTTCTTGTATTTGTTCTTCTGTCATGACACCAGCATAATACATCATCTTATTATTCACAGCTTCGCTCACGGAAAAAATGTAATCATTTGTAGCTAAAGCTTTTAAATTGTCCAGCCTTCCATCTTCTTTAACGGCCGACCAAAAGTCTTCCTTTTCTTTATTTATTCCAGCAAAGTCGGTGTATTCACTCTTAATTTCAGTTCCAATACCTAAAACGATAAAGCTATCTTTCTCTTCTAACGTATAATTTTTCATATTCAAAACCTTCCTCTTTTTTTATTAATCAAACGATTTATCTTTTCATCTGATAAGTTTATAATATCTTTAAATCATGTCAAAAAATGATACTGTTTAGGAGACAAAAATGAAAAAAGTTGAACGGATTAATACGATCATGCGCTATATTAACAACCGCTCCCACTTTACTATTTCTGAAATTATACAAGAATTTAACATCTCTCGGTCAACAGCTATTAGAGACATTAGAGAAATTGAAGCTATGGGGATGCCACTTGTCGCTGAAGTTGGCAGGACTGGAGGATATTTTGTTATGCATAACTCTATCCTGCCCGTCGTTCGCTTTACTGATAATGAAGTGAAAGCTCTTTTTATTGCCTTTATGGCCACAAGAAATCAACAACTTCCTTATCTAAAGAGTCGTCAGTCTTTAGCTGAAAAACTACTGGGACTTATCTCAGAAACCCAGCAGGACGACCTTGTTCTTTTAAATCAAATCTTACTTTTTGGAGGAACTAATCCTCATAACCCCGATTTACTTGAGCTTTCTGACCTTCCCCATCCTATGTTAGAAAAACTCATCCAAATCCTTCTTTCGGATAGCCATTTATTGATTACTATCAATGAAAAGGAGGAAATCAAATCTTATCCAATTTATTTACTACACCTTTATCAAGAAAAAAGCCATTGGATAATTGAAGGCTTTGACATAAAAGAAGAAAAAAAGAAGATGTTTCTTGTCGATCATCTTATTAATATCGAACCCTATACGACGAAAAAGAGATTAAGTAAGAAAAAGATTTTAGAAAAACTAAGTAAGAAGGACGAAGCAATCAACCTTGTACTTGAACTTGGTCCAAAAGCGATTGCCCAGTTCAAAAAATACCATCCTTTCAAAATTTCAATTTCTTATACAAATCCTTACCAATCTACAGCCATTTTAAAAACTTTTATCAATGTTAACAGTCTCGATGAATTAACAGAAATAACGAATTGGCTACTTTTCCTAGGTAAGGATATCAAAATTAAGGAAATGCCTGAAGACGTGTTAGCAGGTTTACAAGAGAGATTATGCTTATACTTCCCATAAACATTGAACAGTTAAAACTCATTACATCGCTTTTTTAAAATCCTATTTTCATTACATGCTCCCATATAAAAATAAAAGCACAATTCTTATTCCAGAATTGCACCCAATTATTGTATACAGTAAAGGTATTATATCGACAACTGTTACCTTAAAAACATGACAAATAATGAAAGCACGGAAAGTCTTCCCGTGCTTTTCTAAATATATATTATTCCGGATGATTTAGTTACCTCGGTACTTATCCTAACTGACGTTTAAATGCTTTACTAGCGAAGAAGTAAGCAATAACCATGATTCCCACGCACCAAGCAAGGGCAATCCAAATATCGTTGCCAACAGATCCTTCATATAAGAGAGCACGAATCGCATTCACGATTGAAGTTACAGGCTGGTTCTCAGCAAACGCACGAACAATTTTTGGCATCGTTTCAGTAGGAACAAAGGCAGAACTAATAAATGGTAGAAAAATTAGCGGGTACGAGTAGGCCGTCGCCCCTTCCATAGACTTCGCTGTCAGCCCTGGAATAACAGCAAGCCATGTTAGCGCAAGCGTAAACATTCCGAGTATCCCAGCAACCGCGAGCCAATCTAGCATGTTAGCGTTGGAACGGAACCCCATTAAAAGTGCAACAAGGATAACCACCACGATAGTAAGCACATTTGCAACAAGTGAAGTCAATACATGAGCCCATAATACCGATGAACGCTTGATGGGCATAGTAATGAAACGTGCCATCAATCCGCTCTTTACATCCGTAAACAATCGTACGGAAGTGTAAGCGACACCAGATGCGATAGCCATCAACAAAATTCCCGGTAATAAATAATTGACGTAGTTATCCGTTCCTGTCTGTATGGCACCACCAAATACGTAAACAAATAACAGCATCATCATAATCGGTGTAATCGCTACCGTAATAATCGTATCTGGACTACGCATAATGTTTCGCATTAACCGTCCTAATAAAACCCCTGTTTTGCTTTTCATTTACATCTCCTCCTTTTTTCCAATGATCGCAAGGAAAATTTCTTCCAATGTCGGTTGCTTCTCTATATACTCTACTTTTGCTGGCGGAAACATCTCTTTTAATTCAGTAAGAGTACCAGTCGTAATAATTTTTCCGCCATGCAAAATAGCGATACGGTCCGCCAGTTGTTCTGCTTCCTCCAAGTACTGAGTCGTAAGCAAGATCGTTGTGCCACCACCAGCAAGTTCCTTGACGGTATCCCACACTTCAATCCGTGCTTCAGGATCCAGCCCTGTCGTTGGTTCATCAAGAAAAATGACTGCTGGCGTCCCAATCAAACTCATGGCGATATCAAGTCGGCGCTTCATCCCTCCCGAATACTGGTCAGCCCTCTGGTTAGCTGCATCAGTCAGGCTGAATCTTGCAAGCAAATCGTCAGCGACTTGAGCGGGATTTGATACTCCACGCAAATCGGCAATCATCATTAAGTTTTCTCGCCCGGTGAGCATACCGTCTAAAGCTGCGAACTGTCCTGTGAGACTGATGCTTTGGCGAACATGGTCTGGTTGACGTTGGACGTCAAAACCGCCAATACTTACTTCGCCACTATCTTGCTTCATTAACGTCGAGAGGATATTGACCGTCGTCGTCTTGCCAGCTCCATTTGAGCCCAGTAGTGCAAAAATTTCGCCACGCTGCACCTCAAAATCCACGCCCTTTAACACCTCCTTGTCTTTAAAAGATTTTTTTAACTCTTTTACAGAAATCGCTGCATTGCTCATATTTTTTCCTCCTTTTAAAAAATGTTTTTCACACATAAGTTGCATACACCCCTCTATTCAGTAACACTTAGTACCTAGTTAAAAATATAACTGAATAGCGATGGTGGCAATTCACATTTGTAACCAGCTAATCAGTCGGTATTACCTATTGCATTTATTTTTTTCTCAATTGCTTCATGATACTCTCGTTCAAATCTTCACGATACTTAGAGACATACGTTTTAGCGTTTGCCACTAATTCGTCAGCAAAAGATGCCACGTCCTCGCCAGTGATTTCAAGCACTTGTCTACCTTCCGCCGCACCAGCTTCAAACAAATCGATTAATTCATACTGAATGTGCAGCATATCCATCCCGTTACCCGCTGAGAAATTCCACATGTAGTTTTGAATTTTCTTAAACACAAATTGGTAATCCTCCGGTAAGGCTCCAACCCGTGCCATCATCATTCTGTACTCTTTTTTATCACCAATTAATTTTTTGAACATTTCCATCATATTATTTTTCCTCCTTTTTTATAAAGCAGAACAAGAAACTCCAAAAACGTTAGACGCAATAACTTATTTTATGAGGCTAGTTTGACTTCAAGACGTTAATTTTTGATGATACAAAATCCCATTTTTCCCAAAACAATTCAAGCTCCTGGCGGCCAGCATCATTAAGTGAATAAAACTTACGGGGTGGCCCCATATCTGACGGTTTCTTTTCAATATTCACAAGCTTTTTCTTCTCTAATCGTACAAGGATAGTATAAACCGTTCCTTCCACGACTTCGGTAAACCCAAGATCATTCAGATGACGAGTAATCTCATAGCCATACGTTTCACGGCGGCTAATGATTTCCAGCACACATCCTTCCAACGAACCTTTCAGCATTTCAGTTAAATTTTCCATATTATGATCCTCCTCTACCCCCTATTCTGTCTGACTTATATTCAGTATCACAGAGTACTAAGACGAATTTTTCACTGAATAGCTTTTGTGAAATCATACTATTCAGTATTACTTATTACAACTACATTGTATGACTAAGTAGCAGTGGATGTCAACTGATTTTCAAAATTTTTCTAAAATCCGCTATTACCTATTGTTTACTGAATACGTTTTGAGAAACAACACTATTCAGTATTACTTATTACAACTACATTGTATGACTTAGTAATGGCGGATGTCAACTGATTTTCAAAATTTTTCTAAAATCCACTATTACCTATTGGATACAACCTATTTTCTTTCTGAAGAAGCCCCTCCACATACCTATCCAGCTAAGAAAAGAAAATACCCCAAAACAAAAAATCTACACTTTTTTATTTTGGGGCGCTATAATATTTCGAAGTTAGTGAATATGGATGGCTCTCCTTATTCATAAGACGGATTATTTTTTGTTCTTCTACTATTGTACCTGTGTATCTAATAAATTAGTTTTTGAATACATACAAATTCTTTATAAAGCCACTACTACATGTACAACATCTTTTCGTTACGATAACATCATAGCCATATCTTCTGCTGCAGTTGTAATTAGTTTTAAACCAAATGTTTCTTGTAATACATCAAGCACACCAGGTGAAATAAATTCAGGCGCTTTTGGACCGATGCGAATATCTTGAATGCCAAGACTAAATAGCCCAAGTAAAATGGCAACCGCTTTTTGTTCAAACCATGATAGGACAATACTCACTGGTAATTCATTCACTTCACATTGAAAAGCATCTGCTAAAGCGGCCGCTATTTTCACTGTAGAAATTGAATTATTGCATTGTCCTAAATCAATATAACGCGGGATCTCCGTACCAGGTACAACACCGTAATTTACATCATTAAAGCGGAATTTCCCACAAGAAGTTGTTAAAATAACCGTTTCTGGGGGCAGTGACGTTGCTAATTCACGATAATATTCTCCGCCTTTTCCTGGAGCATCACAACCTGCAATGACAAAGAAACGCTTTATTTTTCCTTCCTTTACTGCCTCAATAATTTCTGGAGCTAATGATAATACTGTATTATGATGAAAACCTGTTACTAACTGCTCATCCGACTCCATATGTACTTCTGGAAGTTCTAGCGCTTTTTGAATCAATGGTGTAAAATCATCATTTTCAATTTTTTGTACGCCCTCTAGTCCTGCAATATCATATGAAAAGAATCGGTCAGAGTAAGATCCTTTAATCGGCATAACACAGTTCGTTGTAGCCAATATAGCACCAGTAAATTTTTCAAAAAGACGTCGTTGATCATACCAAGCCTTACCAATATTTCCTTTTAAATGTTTATATTTTTTCAATTGTGGATAACCGTGTGCTGGTAGCATTTCAGAATGCGTATAAATATTAATTTCTTTTCCTTCTGTTTGCTTTAATAATTCCTCTAATGCAAATAAATTATGACCAGTAACTACAATTGCCTTACCTTCTACATGATTTTGTGTAATTTGAACAGGCTCTGGAACACCAAAGTGATTCGTATGTGCCTCATCTAATAATTCCATCACTCGTAAAGCTGATTTCCCAACTTTCATAGCCATATCAATATGTTCTTGTTCATTAAAATTAGAATTTGTTAATGTCATATATAACGCTTCTTGCGTTGTAGCATCTACAAATGCATCCGTATAACCTAACTGAGCAGCATGCGTACGATAAGCCGCAATTCCTTTTAGTCCAAACACAATCGTATCTTGTAAACTTGCAATTGTTTCATTTTTACCGCAAACACCTATTACTTTACATCCGCCTGTTGGCGTTTGTTCACATTGATAACAAAACATTATCATCCCACCCTCTCCCAATCATTCCTTACAACCTAAGCATAGTACCCAGTGAGATAAAAGGATGTGATATCAATCACAATAATATATGAAAATTTGTGACAGTTCATATTGTTGACATAATATTTTTACTGCCTTCTTATATTAATACATAGGAATAATCATTTATTAACATAATATATAGACATCCTTTTAAGGGATACAAATACCATATTTATCCAAGGTTTCACAAAATTCCCTTTACTAATGGTACAATTAAAGTTATGGAGGGATAATATGGTATATATGATGTTTTATTATGGAATACTGTTTCTTATACTCGGTATTGCAATATTTCTGTTTATTATGGCTGGGTCACGAAAAATTAGGAATAAAAATCTTTCATTCGTAATGATCGGTTTAGGGATAAATATACTTGCAAGTCCAGTGGCACTTTTTATAGGGGTGATGGCAACAGATTCTCCATATAGTACTAGACTTGATTTTTGGAAAGGATTTCTCTTTATTCAAGGAATACCTCTTTTCTTACTACTTATAGCTTTCATTTGGTGGTTTATTCGTCCGCCAAAAGTAACAGTTCAAACGAGTATTAAAAAAGACCTTGAACAAGATAGTAAAAGCACTAAGAAAAAAAGGAAACGAGGCCGTCCAATTACTGCCTTACGTATTGTAATTCCAATTATTTTAGTAGTAGGCTGTTTTTCTTACCTTTTGTATTTATACGACGTTACACTTAAAAAAAGTCAGTCTCCAAATAGTATAAATACGATTAAAGTAGTAAAAATAGATTCAGACTCTTCTCATGGTTCCTTTCCTGTCAGAATTAAATACGGCTTATGGGAACATTTTGACACAAATATTGCAAATGACGGGGAACGTCTCGATTCCTCAAACGTTTCCGTAGATTGGAAAAACGATTATGAAGCAACGATAACGCTACGTGGAAAAGAAACAGTACCTGAAGTTGTGGAATTTAACATATCAAATAAATCCAATGGTTCTGTTTTTAAGAAGGTACAAAAAGTGGTCAGTTCCTTTACCTTTCAAAAAAGTGAATCTCCAAATCTAATAAATATTATCGAGTTTAGAGAAACAATAAAATCAAAAGGACCAAGCCCCAGTTCAACTGTAAGAATCTATTATGGGAAAAGGGGGAGCATTTTAGAAAAATATAAAGAGGTCACTCTTAAGGAAATGTATACGACAGAGAACTTCAATATCAATTGGAGCAACGATGAACAAGTACAGGTAGATGTATTAGAGGAAAATGTAATAACATCTACCATCGTGATTGATTTGTCAAAGTAAATTTATTTTTCACATGTTATAACTGTTTCCTACATGGCACACGAGAAATACATAGTATATACAACTAAAAAGATTTATAGACATTATGAGCAACCTCTTTCTTTCTTTACAATACATTTACACTATCTTTACATTATTTACATTATTTATATGATATATTTATATAGAAACTACTTAAGAAATTTCATGTACATTTTATCTTTATGATCTCTTATCTGATTGATAAAAAGATCATGTTATATTTTTATAGCAGGGGTGAATTAGGATGACTGAAACTTTAAAAACACTTATAATGCTTGATGCTACTTATGTTGTTATAGCAATTATGACGGTACTAGTATTTGTATACTTGGAATTAAAATCTCAGTAATATATGCTGGCGTAATCGACAGATTCAGCATTTAAATATAGTTAGGAGCAAGAGAGGAGAAAATTATTTCCCCTCTCTTTTTTCTTCCCAAAATTTCTTACATCTACAATAAGCTTCATCATTATTTTATTCTTTGTTCCTTATTTCAACAAATCCAGTGTATGTAAAAGCAATCCTTTGTCCCCTACTTCACCATGTCCAGGTAGTACTACATTCATATTTCCATATCGCTTCAACACATTTCCAATCGATGTGGACCATTCATTTACATACGCATCAGCAACATTCCCTAAATCTTTCGCTTCAGCAGATTTCACTAAACAGCCTCCAGCTAAAATTTTATATTGTGGTAACCATACAACGATGTTATCTTCTGTATGACCTTTTCCCGGATAGAACGTTTCTACTTTCATGTTTCCAAACTTCATATTCGTAATTGTTTGCAAGTCTCCAAGCGGCTCATCGTATCCATTTTTCTTTGCTAGTTCCGCGGTTAACGCTGTACTATGCGCTTTAATCCCTCTTTCTTTCAACGTTCTTATTCCGCCAATTCGATCAGCGTGCGCATGTGTAATAATGACATCCGTTACTCGCTTCTGAAATTTCTTTTCTACCATCTCTATTAGTTCCTTCGTTAACTTATCATCCCAAGAAGAATCGACAAGTACTAATCCTTTAGAAGTAGTAAGAACTAGACCGTTTGAAGGAACTGCTTCTTCGTTAAAATAACCTAACTCCGTATGAACCCATACATTTTTATTTAACTGAGAAATTGAAATGGTTTCTGTCTCATTTTTTATTACTTTTTGCTCTAGCTTTTGTTCCGCTTTCACAGAAGAAATTGTGCTAACAAATTGAGTTAACCCTAGTAAACTTACACATACCCCTACTTTTAATAATGTAGTCTTTTTCATTTCCTCCACCCTTTCTTTCAAACTAAATAGTTATTACCTATATTAGACATTTCAGCTCAAATGTTTGTTCCATCTTTTCTTACATATTTTTCATGTAATGAATAAAAAAGCATACAACATTCTGTACGCTTCAAAACTTAATCTTTCATTCCATAATTCTTAAATTCTTCCTCATTCCCACAAAATACATTCAAATCAATATACTTTTCTTTCCCGTTATACCCTCTTAACCTTCCACGATTTGTGTATTGCCAAAACGTCCAATTTCTTTCATCCGATAAACTCGGTTTTGTAAGAACACTACGAATCCATATATCACATTGAGGATATGCATCTTTTATGTACAAATCATACGCCTCTTGAGTTGCATACAATATTACTTTCTTGTCATAATGTTTTTCTAGCATTTTTACCATTACTGTCAACTCTTTCTCAACATCTTCACGATGAGGTGGATTATCTTTTTTATTAGCATAAAACTCAACATCAATTACCGGTGGCAATGCTTGTTTATATTTTGGAACGGTTCGTATATATTGCTTTGCTTGCGTTTCACCTTTACTATCAAAACTAAAAAAATGATACGCTCCGGTGCGCATACCTGTCTTATTTGCATTCATCCAATTTGTCGAAAAGTACTCATCCACAAACGCACTTCCTTCAGTAGCCTTTATAAACGCAAACTTCATATTTTGTTTTTCTAACTCTCTCCAATCTATCTCTCCTTGATAAGATGCGACATCTACACCTTTTATCTCATATTTGTCCGCACTGAATTGATTCGGAATGAATATACCTTGAAAAACTAAATAAGCGACAACACCCATTACACTAATTAAGGTTAAAACTCCTCCTATAATAAACTTCTTTTTCATTCATATCCCCCATCTTTGCGCATTAAAATTCTACCTACCATTCACGTTTTTTATTAATCATCATTTTTTCTTCAAACGCCTTCTCTAAATCAATATTTAGTTTATTCGCTAAATCACATACATTCCAAATTACATCAAACATTTCTAAACCGATTTCTCGTTTCGACTCTTGTATTTTATCACGCTTTAAAATAGCTTCTGTTAATTCCCCTAATTCCGCCATTGCATACATCGTGCGCTCTTCAATTGTTGTATGTTGAAACCCTTTTTCTTTACTAAAACTTGCTACATATCTCTGGAATTCTGAAATATTCATACTTAATCTCCCTTCTTCACAAATGCCAGTTTTCTATTAAACTTAAAATCAAAACTGGATTTTGTTAAATTATAACATTCATACTATAATTTATTTATAGCCCATTAACGGAGGTGTTTCTGGTGACTCTCTTCGCATATCCATCATTATTTATTCTAGCAATCATTTCATTTGCACTAGCATATTTCATCGGAGTAAAGCAATACACTTGGCTCTTATCAGGATTCAATGAACGACGCGTGCCGGATAAAGTGAAGTTATCAAAAATAGTCGGTCTTTATAATTTATTTGCTGGTGTTATTGCCACAATTGGCAGTGTCTTCATTACTCCTAATGTTAAAATAATATTTCCCATCATTATTATTGGCCACGTTATAATTGCTGCTTATGTAAATACACGTATGGTTCAGTAAAAAAGATCATCCAATTAGATGATCTTTTTTTATAACTTATCAACATATTGCTTCGCTTCTAACAATGAAAAACCAAAAGCCTCTCTCACTCTCTTAACTGCTGTAATCGTTTTTCCATCTTCCACAAGCTGGCGTAATTCTTTATTAATTTCATGTTCTCTTTCTACAATTCCCATTTCTTTCTTAATTACTTGTAATCTATCTTCAATCCGCTTTAAACGCGTATTTGTTTTCTTTTCGATTTTATTTAATTTTTCAACGATATAAATGAATCCAAAGGCTGCTATCGGTATAATTATCCATAATTCCATAAACGCTCCCCCTTATTAGTTTTCATTTGTTTTACTTCACTAATTTATGTAAATTTTACCACAAAAAACATTTAATGTATAATAGTAATATACAACACTATTGATAAAACCTATTATTTTAGGAGGACACTTTATGAAAAGATTTTTGAATACGTTATTGCAATTTGTAGTTCTTTCAATCATGCTACATTTATCATTTGATATAGTTGGTTGGCTTGTTTTCAGCGCACCAATTGAAAACAAACAAATCATCATTTCTTTAATAACAACCTCATGGCTTATGTACATGTACAGAGATAAATTTTTTAGAACATATACTTCGAATTAACTTAAAATAAAAAAACACTTCATCAATATAAAATGAAGTGTTTTCTTTTTCTCTCTTTCTCTCTATTTATTACTGTATAATAAAACTAATATTCTATCTTTTCTAAAGAAGGAGTCACTATGAACTTAAAAAGTAACAATATATATGAGAGAATGAACGAATATTCCGTTGCAGGATTAAGCCTTGCCGTTATACGTGACGGTAGACTTGATGAAACTACTGCCTTCGGAACACTTGAATCTGGAACAACTAGAACTGTCAATACGAATTCCATATTCAATTCTTGTTCTATTAGCAAGTTCATCACCGGCATACTCACACTAAAATTATGTGATCAAGGCATAGTACATTTAGATGAAGACGTAAATGATAGACTCACATCTTGGAACATCCCTACTAATCTATTTACTCTACAGAAAAAAGTCACGTTGCGAAACTTATTAAGTCACCAATCTGGGATGATTGATCCTCCTAATAGTTTTGAACATTATACACTTGCACAAGGGCTACCAAGCATGTCTGAACTCCTTGCTGGTAAAACATTATATTGCCCAGTACCTATAGAAACAACTTATAAACCAGAAAGTGAATTTCACTACTCAGATGCAAACTTTTGTATAATCGAGCTACTACTTGAAGATATTACAGGGAAATCATTTGCTCAGTTATTAGAAGAACATATCTTCCAGCCACTACAAATGAAAAATAGTAGACTCTTCTCTCCCGAAGTCATAGATAAAACCGATGATTTTGCTTGCGGTCATAATAAAGATTGCACCGTTACAAATGAGAAGTATCTATTTTATCCATTCGCAGCTGCTTCAGGTATTTGGACAACACCAACTGACTTATCAGCTTTAGTTATTGAAATCATTCATTCCTTACAAGGAAAGGGCAAACTAAAACTTTCTCAAAAATTAGTAATAGACATGATTTCTCCTCAAGGTTGCTCAAAATGGACTGGATTAGGTGTTTTTCTAGATGATCCTAATGAAGAATTACAGGTTTATTCACTCGGATGGGGCGTTGGATTTCAATGTATGATGGTTTGTTATCCATACTGCGGGAATGGTGCTGTTATTATGACCAATTCCGATTTAGGTGTTCATCAAATGGAAGGGATCATTGGTGAGGTTGTAAAAACGTTATCCTTATAATGAAAATAAAGAAGCTGTTCCTTCCAGCTTCTTTACCTATATAACATTTTTCGCAACAATTTTAATATGTTCTGGTGCGATAATTTCAGTTATACTTTCTTGAAAATCTTCACGCAACATTTCTTCAATATGTTCTAGTTGCACTTCAACATGAGTACATTCTAAATTATGTATGTTTAATAATGCATAATGATCTTTTTTCTTAATTACTAAATATTGATTTTCCTCTGTTACGAGCATTGAACCTAATCGGACTCCTAGTAGGCGTTGATCATCAAACTTCATAATTACTTCTCCTTCCTTCACATATATATAATTAGCATACAAATAATTATATTTATGGAAATTCCTATAATGTAGACTATATCATAATTTACTAAAATATAAATATCATTTTTCTTCCCAATGAAAATTCCTATTTTTTGATATATTTCGATACAAAAAAACTTTCTCAACAAAAAATAAGAATTTTCAGTTTTTTATTCCGTGAAAATCTATTATAATAAAGTTAATAAATGTTTGACCTCTCCTAATTCATGTACATATGGATGATCAGTAGTTGCTGCTACTGATCTATTTTTTTGATTTCAGAAAGCAAATATGCTGCATCCTTTCCTACACCACAAATAAGTGCAGAACCCCTTTGAGATTGCCATGGTAAACCGATATAATACAATCCTCTTACTGGACTAATCCCCTTTACATGATTAGGACATCCATTCCCATTCACTGCCCTTTCTATTTCAATCCATTTATAATTCTGAATAAAACCTGTTGACCATATAATGCTTTCTGCACTATACGTGCCACCGTTCTGAAACATAATGTTATTTTCTGATGCACTTACTACTTTTTCCTGTAGCTGTATTGCTCCATTACGAATGAGTTCCTTACCTTCAAATCCAAAAATGGGATCCTTTCTCTTTTGAAACCATTTCCCCCTCTTTGTATTTACTTCGGCGTACAATAAACCCAATTTTTCTAACCAATTAAAAATACTTTTTCTAAAAAGATGTAACGGTAAATACGTTAAAGGATGACTAATAGACATTGTAACTTCATGAGTCTTTGCCAGTTCTACTGCAATTTGCATTCCTGAATTCCCGCCACCTACTACTAGTACTTTTCCCTTAGGGATTTGTGATGGTGATTTATATTGTGATGAATGTATTTGATAAACATGCGATGAAAGATGTTGTGAAAATGAGGGAATGAATGGCTGCTGAAAACCACCTGATGCGATAATAACTTTTTTTGATTGTAATATTTCTTTAGAAGTATGTAATTCAAATATTTCTTTCTCTTTCCTTATTTTTAAAACTTCCGTTTGCAATTGTACCGGTAGTTGAAAATACTGTGCATATTCTTCTAAATACATTGTAATTTCATCTTTATGTGGAAATTCATTCTTTTCTCCTTTTAATATCATCCCTGGTAAACTGCTATATTCCCTTGGTGTGAAGAGCTGCAAAGAATCATATCGATTTCTCCATGAATCACCAATCCGATTTCCTGACTCAAGTAGTAAAAAATTATATCCTTCTTGCTTCAAGTAGTATCCCATTGTTAATCCAGCTTGACCCGCTCCGACGATAATTGCATCTAACATCCTTTTCCTCCTTCTCATTTCACATGAATATATGCTCATTTGTTCATATGTTTTATCATACGATTTATTTTTCAATAATTCAATCTGTTTAACAAAATGAAAAAGAGCAGTTCACTACTTTATGAACTACTCTTCATTCCATTTATTTAATACGTAATTACACTGCACTATCTCTGAAAAATTTATATATTAATCCCTTCCGGTTCTACCATCTCTCCTCATAAAATACGATTCTATTTGAAAACGGATCAATTACAGTTAGTTCGATTGTATCCCAAGGTGTTTTTTCTATATTTGGCTTCGAATAAGCATATTCTTTATTCAATAATATAGAATGATAATCCTCTACATTATCTATTTTGACGCGAATCGCACCGCCTGGCGAAGCATCTCCATGATGTTCTGATAAATGCATTACAGCATCATGTAACGAAATTTGTATATATAATGGCATATGTTCCTCATAACGATGTTCCCAATCCATTTTAAATCCTAAAAAATCCAAATAAAATAGCTTTGCTTTTTCAACATCAACAACTCTAAATATAGGTGTAATCATTTATAATCCTCTCCTACTTATAAACATCTGCCGCCAATTCCCTCAATACATCCACATTCACTACTTCAAAACAACCATTGTTCTTTTTTATAACCTCTTTATCACAAAAAATATTTAATGTGCGCAATAAATGCCGATAACTCGTTCCTAACAATTCAGCTGTTTCCGTTAAATTCCCACTAAATACAATTCGATTTCCGTGCTGCACTGCTCGTTCCCCTGCTGCTAACATGTAACTTGCAAGTCTGTTTTCAAGTGGATATAGTAAATTAATTGTACTATTTTTCGAAAGTCGATTTAACTTATGTGCTAACGATCCGCAAATACATCGTAAAAATTTCGCATCATAAAATAGTTGATTTCTCACTTTCCCTAAAGGCAAACCAACACAATATGAATCTGCCATCACTTGTACGTTTGAAGCAGTCTTTTGAGAATGAATTAACTCAACATCCCCTAGCAGCTGCAAACTATCATAAAAGCATAACAATACAGATTTCCCGTTACTTAACGTATTAAACGCTTTCGCTTTTCCTTCAACAAAAAAATATAAATAATCTATCTCTTCATTTTCTCTACAAATAAACTCATTCTTTTTAAAAAATATAAGTTCCATATACGGTTTCATATCATTACTAAAAAAGGAGTCAATATTATTTTGTTTCATATACTCTGCTAATTTAATTGAATTACATACTTTCTTCATAGTTCCCCCGCCTTTACAACTCATCCCCATTGTAATCAAAATTTTCTTCTTCCACTATGACATATGTCATAGTAATACACAATTTTAGCATGATACAGTCATTACAAATATGAAAATTAAAGGGGATATTACATTGTATAACTTTCTTTCTGTCTTTATTGGTGTGCTCATCGCCGTTATGCTTCCACTGAACGGGATTTTATCTGAATTAATTGGCAAGTACACAGCGAGCGTTGTCATTCACCTTGTCGGTTTAATTGCAGTTATCTTCATTTTAATCATAAACAAAAATAAAATTCATTTTAATAAAAGCATTCCACTTTTTTTATATAGTGCTGGAGCGATTGGGGTATTCACTGTTCTTTTTAATAATATAAGTTTCTCCGTCCTTGGTGCCTCTATTACGATCGCATTAAGTTTACTCGGTCAATCTATTGCTTCCATCGTTATTGACCATTTCGGTTTATTAGGAATGAAGGTTGCAAAGTTTGAAAAGAAAAAACTAATTGGATTATGCTTCATCTCTTCCGGAATTATAATCATGACAATTTATTAATGGAGGCAAGAAAATGTTATATATTACTATCGCTATTTTAGCTGGTGTTTCTATCGTTGTTGCTAGAATTATTAACGCGAATTTAGCAAAGGAAATTGGCAATTGGGAAGGTACCTTTTTCAATTATATTACTGGATTATTTTTCTCCGCTCTATTTTTAATTTTCAGTTCAGATTCATTTTATATTCCAATTCATACGTTGCAATCCATTCCTATCGCTGTATACTTAGGCGGATTAGTAGGCGTTATCGTCATTTCATTATCAAACTATATTACTCCTAAAATATCTGCATTTTATTTAACGTTACTCATCTTTATTGGACAATTATTTGCGGGCACTATCATTGATTTCTTCCTATCAAATGAACTATCAATCGGCAAAGTGGTCGGTGGAATTTTCGTATTAATTGGGCTTACTTACAATTTACTCGTTGATCGCCCTATAAAAACTGTGAAGCATAACCAAGTTCAACTATAATACTTTACGCTTGCCTATCATATATTAATAGAAAAGCTCTTCACACGAAGTAATAGAGAGGAGAATACCCTATTAAGAAAATCATTTTATTGCTAGGTAGTGCATTGATTATTTTTGGAATCATATGGTTTTTCAACTTTGGAAAATCTATTCAAGATTTCTATACAGCAAGTAAACCAAAGAAGAAAGCTACTATCATTTCAACTCAAAGGGACCCAAATGAGCCCCCTGTCTTTTTAGGAAAACAGGAAATAAAAGATATACATGTCGAGTCAATTAAAACAAAAAAGGATATCTTTCTTACAAAAACAGATGAAGTAAAAACGTTTATTAACAGTATGGATACCGCCAAAAAAGGAAAATTAACATTAGATGAAGAAGGATCAGATTTAATAGATTGTGATATGTGGATTACTTTCGAAGATGGAACTTATAAAAAATATTTCATATGGGTAGTTGACCATCATAGTAACGAAGTGATGATTGCTCGGCAAGATACTCCTGATGATGTAAACCTTACGTACTATCAATTAAATGAAGGTAGTTCAAAAAAGGTTTATAACTTATTTAAAAAAATTATTTAAACAAAAAAGTCATGAGCACGTAAGCTCATGACTTTTTGCACTATATATATTCCGGGAACACTTTACAGCTCTTTTCCTGTTCTATATCATGTCCAAAGAAAACAATTGGATTCTCTTTCCTAACAATTTCTTTTAAACGCTTAATTGAAGATAAAGCTAATTCCGAATCAACCCCCGCGAACGGCACTTCATCTTCAAAATTCTCTTTCGTATACGATGCATCAATCGTTAATAACACTGGGCCAGAGTTTTCCGTCTCAATGAATAGTGACTGATGTCCTGGAGTATGTCCTGGCGTATACAATAATTGAACACCTGGTACGACTTCATAATCCCCTTCAATGATTTTGTAGTTTAAATTCGGCAATATACATTCTTTCAAATATTCTTCACTATGTTGTGCCGTCTCATATTCAGCACGCTGCACAAGAATCGGTGTATTTGTAAAAGCACCATTTCCCCCTGCATGATCAAAATGCAAGTGAGAACTAATAATATAAAGAAGGTCTTCCGGCTCATAACCAACGCGTTTTAAAATATTCACGATCCTATCTTCTTCAGTCATTTTCGGTAAAATCTGCCCTTCAACAAATGTACCGTCAAATAAATTTTCATTATTAACCGCACTTTCTGGCATACCTGTATCTACTAAAATTGGCCCTTTTTCTGTCTCCAATAAATAACACCATACTGGTAAGTTTAATAAATTCCCCGGTGTGAGCGTACTATTAACAGAAGAATGATCTAACATACAACGACCAGCTGGCACGAAATAAAGCTTCTTTACCGTCATTATGTATCCACCTTTACATTTCGTTTTGAATAAAACAATACAGTAAAAAATTCTACTTTTTAGAAATAAACTCCTTCTACTCTTTCATTCCAGCATACAAAAAAATGTACTTTTTACATAACAGCATTTCACCATCTATAATAAAGGAGTAAATGATTCTTACTTTAATGGAGGGACTACAAATGAAAGCAATTGGTTTACATGAATACTTACCTATTGAAGAAGAAAACAGTTTAATTGATATTGAAGTTGAAAGACCTGTTGCTATAGGAAGAGATATGCTTGTTAAAATTAACGCGATTTCCGTTAATCCAGTTGATGCAAAAGTTCGCTCTCCGAAAGATAAAAAAGAAGATGTAGCGAAAATACTTGGCTGGGATGCTAGTGGTGTTGTCGTACAAACTGGCGAAGGTTGTACGTTATTTAAAGAAGGCGATGAAGTGTTTTACGCTGGAAGTATTACGAGACAAGGTACATATAGTGAATACCACCTAGTCGATGAAAGAATCGTTGGTAAAAAACCTAAAACTTTAAGTGATACTGAATCTGCCGCAATTCCTTTAACAGCTATTACGGCGTGGGAAGGTTTATTCGAGCGTTTAGGCATTAATTACGCTAAGAAAAGCGAAAATACATTTAAAAACATTTTAATTATCGGCGGAGCTGGTGGTGTCGGTTCAATCGCAATTCAGCTTGCGAAATGGGCTGGATTAAATGTAATCGCAACTGCGTCTCGCGATGAAACGATAGAATGGGTGAAAAACTTTGGAGCTGACCATACAATTAACCATCATAAACCTTTAAAAGAGCAACTACAAAGCCTTGGATTCAACGATGTAGATTATATTTTCTGCTTAAATAATACAGATCAGCATTGGCATGGTATAGGTGAAGTAATTAAACCACAAGGTAAAATTTGCTCTATCGTAGAAAATGAACATCCTCTTGAAATGGGCATTCTAAAAAGTAAAAGTGCGACCTTTGTTTGGGAGTTTATGTTCACAAAGCCGATGTATGAAACTGGTGATATGATTACGCAGCATGAACTATTAAATAAAGTGAGCGAATTATTAGATGAAGGTATTTTAAAGACCACTTTAAATGAAACATTAGCACCAATTAACGCTGAAAACTTAAAGAAAGCACATGCATTACTTGAGAGTGGACGTACAATTGGGAAGATTGTATTAGAGAAGTTTTAATAAAAAAGTCCGATTTCTAAAGAAGAAATCGGGCTTTTTTTACCTTTATTTACTTGAAATCTCTTGATCATTTTGAGTATCTAATGGCGCTCGCTTCCCTATTCCGAAAGAATAGAAACTAATTGTAACGATAGCTAAGAAAACAATACCTACAACTAGTGAGATACGAGTATCATCGTTAAACCACATTCCGATTAATACCATAATTAAAAAGGCAATCGTTAAATAGTTTGTAACAGGAGCAAATGGCATTTTGAACGGATGATCCTTCATCTCTGCCCCTTTTTCTTTTCTAAAACGAATTTGACTAATTAAAATGACGAACCATGGTACCATACCTGGAAGTACACTCGCACTATACACATATACGAATAAGTTTTTTGGCGCAATATAACTTAAAACTACACCAACCGCTAAACCAATTATTACACCAACTGTACCAAATAATGGAACACCGTTACTAGAAATTTTCGTAAAATATTTCGGTGCTTGTCCATTTACACCTAACGTATACAGCATACGTCCAGCACTATAAATACCACTATTACAACCAGACATCGCCGCTGTAATAACAACGAAGTTAATAAGTCCAGCAGCTGCCGTAATACCAACCTTCGCAAAAGTTGCCACGAACGGACTACCAATTGTACTTAATTGATCCCACGGATACACAGTTACAATAACGAAAATAGCACCAATATAGAATATTAAAATACGCCAAATTGTACTTTGAATCGCTCTTGTAAGTGTCTTCTTCGGATCTTTCGCTTCACCAGCAGTAATCCCAATTAATTCCACACCTTGATATGCTCCAACTACAAGTGATAATGCAAAGAAGAATCCTGAAAAACCACCTGTAAAGAAACCGCCATTTGACCAAAGATTAGATATGCCAATCGCTTCTCCGCCGTTACCAATTCCGAAGAAAATAAGGCCAAATCCAGCAATAATCATTAATAAAATTGTAACGATTTTAATCATCGCAAACCAAAATTCAAATTCACCAAATGACTTAACAGAAATTAAGTTAGCTGCACCAAGAATAACCATTGCAATCACACCTGGTATCCAAGCCGGTAGACCTGGGAACCAATATTGCATATACGCTCCAACTGCGATAATCTCTGACATCCCAACGATAACCCACTGGAACCAGTTACTCCACGCTGTCATATAACCAGCTAACGGGTGAATATACTTATGACCGAACGTCGCAAATGAACCTGTACTTGGCTCCATATACAACATTTCTCCCATGGCACGCATGATGAAGAAGATAAAAATACCTGCAATTGCATAGGCAAGCATTACTGACGGACCTGTCCACTTAATCGTGCTAGCTGAACCCATAAACAAACCAACACCAATTGTTCCGCCTAAAGCAATCATTTGAATATGACGTGCTTCTAAACCTCTTTTCAATTCTTTGTTTGCCACTTCACTTCCCCCTCTTAGATGATTCATAGCCGCATTTTAAAATAAGATGCTTTCCCCTAATTCCTTTTGGCCTGAAAATGATGAAGCAAACGTCATTTTACACTAGCTTTAAAGCTATCCTAAAATCGTTTTTTGCCTCTTACAAAATTCTCAAAACCTTTCATCTTCCAATATTCTATAAATCTTAAAATTACTTATTTTATATTAATTCATTTATCTGAAAAATTCAATTATTTTTTCAATAAATTAATATACATAATTATGTTTAATTTTTAACTGAATTAGCAATAAAATACATCTATTCAAAATGGTGCCGATATGAATATTATTACAATATAAATAACCGAGGAGAGCAGTTCTCCCTCGGCTTCATATATCATATAACTCAATATTTATAGTTGCTAACGTATTTTAAAAGAATTTCATTCCTATTGCTACTAGCATTTTCAAAATTTATTTTCATACTTTTTAAACACTCTATTAACATCTCAAACAAGAATACAATATATTAGTAAAGTTACATACCATATACACCCTTAGCAAAGACCTCCTTATCAAAGCGAACAAATTTACTCTGTACTTCCATTTCAGCTGCTTCATATACGCGAGGTGCGCCTGTAATATTTTCAGAATCTACATTCAGTTGAACTTTTAAAATCCCTTCTTCGTACAATTGACTAAATGCATGGTGTAATAGTGATAATCCTAACCTTTGTTTCCGCTTAGAACATCTTACACCTAGGTGCGTAATTTCAGCTTTATTATCAGTACCCTTTTTACTAAATATAAAACCAACTACCTCATCCCCAGCCATTGCTAGTGACCATAATGTAGGATGAAACCCATCTCTTTCAGTACGTTGCAAAAACTCTTCTAACGTAGAAGGTTGCGAATTCCAGTGGTCCGCAAAGGCTTCATTAAAAGCTTGATGTAATCTCCCATCATCCACACCCTGTATGTAATGTCGCACTGTAACCCCATTTGGCCATATTAGTGATGGAACATTCCCCTGCAATTCAATCCCCATCCCCCACCAAATACGAGTTGGAATAAAACCAGCTTCTTCTAACATTTTTTTCTCATAGAAATTATTTGCTTGTGTTACAATCTTGCCATTCAAGCGAGACGAATTACTAACAAGCTCCTTAGCCCGCCCTTCAAGCTTTGACCATATTATTTGTTCAATACCTTGATTCATATAATTAGAATGAATAAGTACAGCAGATGGAAACTGTCTTTCACTCCCTGTCAAAATACCATAAGCAATTATTTCTTCTTCATTCATAACAACGTAAGAACTTTTACTAACATCAATACCTTTCCATGAGTTCGTAATATCCTCTACCGTTGTATCAACTTCACCGTAAATGGCTTGATCATAAATTGTACATAGTTTTAAAATTTGTTGTAAATCTTCTTGTGTAGTTGCTTTAACATTTAGACCGTTCATATTGTACCTTCTTTCTTTTTAATTAATTTAATTTTAACTCTATTCTAATAACTTATTAAAAAATAATAAAAAAGAGCCTCATTTTCCAATGAGACTCTTTTCCTAATACATAATTAAACTGTTTTTTCATCTCGTTTACCAACAATAAACACCTTAGTAAACACCAACATGATAGCTACAATAGCTAGAAAATAAAGTGGCATCACCAGTAACGAGCCCGTATGAAGTTGACTCATTCCCCAAATTGTCACCGTCACTATTATATAGTACCCTAAGCTAAACAATGCTCCAGCTGTACCAATGACATCTTGAAAATCTACTAATGCTAAACTTAAACAGTTAGGTAATGCTACCCCAATTCCTAATAGCAATATAAACATCGCTACTAAAAATCCAATCATATATATTATGTTTGGATTTGATCCAACTGAAGTAATAATAGATAAAGCGACTGCTCCACCTGTCATTACAAAACAACCGATATATATAATTTTCTCTGGTTTATAAGTGGTAAGTAACCGCTTTGAAACTTTCGCTCCAATAATAGAAGCGGAAGCAACAACAATTCCTAGAAATCCGTACATACTAGGCGATAACTGAAAGTATTCAATAAAAATAAACGGCGCTTCTGCATAATAGCTAAATAAAACGCCATTCGCTCCTCCAATTAATAGCCCATATGTTACTACTTTCGGATTTGTAATCAACCGTTTTAAAACAGAAAACACATTTATTTTATCCGTTACTGCACCCGTTTTTGTTTCTGGAAGAGAAACAAACGTATACAGCAAAATTCCGATACTCATAACTACTAAACTTAAAAATACTATTTTAAATCCAAACATTTGATCAAGAAAGCCACCAATTAACGGTCCTATTGCTGGTGTAAAAGCAATGACTGCCGAAATTTGAGCAAACATAACGTGACGTTTATGCCCTTCTACACTTTCACGAAGAATCGTTTGCGTCACAACTGATCCTGCACTTGCTCCAAACGCCTGAATAAAACGACTTAACAATAAAAATTCAATGGAACTTGCAATAAAGCATAAGAAGCTCCCCGCGCCATATATGACAATTCCAAGTAACATCGCCGGGCGACGACCAATTATATCGGATAACCATCCAATAAAAAATACACCTAAAGCAAATCCAGCAAAATAAACACTAAGCGTTAACTGCACCTCATTATTGCTTACATGTAACGCCTTTGAAATGTCTGGTAAAGACGGTGTATAAATTGTTTCACTAATTTGCGGAAATGCTACAAGAATAATCATTAACCAAAGTGATGGTACTGAGACTTTTTTCATTTTTCATACCCTCCTATAACTTTGAAAATCTCAGAAATAAAAAGACTTTCCTAAGCTACGGAACAGGAGGGGCCATTATAGAAATCCGATCATAAAACAACAAAGAAAACACCTCAATTACGTATGTTAATACTTATAGGAGGGTAATATTAACATTGATTTTTAAATATACTTTTTCAATTATATTACATATTATCTCTACTTTTCTAGTGTTGATGCCTTGATTATTTGTTAGAAGATTATCATTTTTATATTATCTGAAAACTAATTCATTTCAAAAAACAGTAAAAAGAGCTGATTCAAAATATAGTTTAAGTCAGCTCTTTTTTAGTACTTTTATGCTGATCTATTTTGTTTTTCTCGTGTTGCAAATTGTTTTTCACTACGATTCCCCATAAATCTAAAACATAAAGATAGGTGCAATCAGAGAAAATTTAACAAAAATAATTTATGAAGCATTTGAAGATAAACTTTTATCTGGAGTAAGACCTTTCCGTTAAATATAGCGTTTATAAAAGGGATTAGCCGTACATAAGACGAGCGCCTAAAATACAATTCTGTTAGAAAATTTTGCGCTATATTCTCTTTTATTTTATTTATGATAGCTGATTAATAACACATTCTAAAAATTTGTCTACCTTTTCTTTTGATGTCTCCGGCGCATGATAACCAATCGTAAATGTAAGTCTTCCATTATAAGTGCTTGCTCCCATTGAAAAGAATGGTGCATACATAATGGGTGATGTCATATACCCGTCCTCAGCTTGAATTTCACCAAACTGAATAGGTTCATCAGCGATCACCCCGAAATTTGTCATTAATGGCAACGCCATCCCCATCTGTACAGCCTGCTCGTATTGCTGATTATACATTTCCTTCACCGTAGATAGCTTCATACCTGCCAGTATCTCCATTCCTGCCGCTGAAGAAAGACCTGGATTTTGGCCCTTTATTTTATCCATTGATTGTTTAACTCGAACAAGAGTCTGATTAAATGATTCACCATCTTCCATTTTAATCACTGGCATTTCCATTCCGGATAAGTTGCAAATAGCACCAGTCGTATAATTAGGCAGATATCGACGTAAATCAATTGTCAAACCGATCATTTTTTCTGCGGTGCGAGGTTCTGCATACACAGTGAAATGTGATAAAGCACGGAAGTATGCAGTCATGATTACATCATTCAAGGTAGCCTGTTGTGCTTTTGTCCATTTGGTTAGACATAGAGTTTGTTCACGGCTCAACCGCCCTACAGACATTTTTGGGGATTTATTTTTGTTGGGTTGAGATGGAAAAGACCATAACGATGCCTGCTGTTCTTGGTTAGGACGATACGCACTTTTTACGTCCGATATTCCAGCATATTTGAATACATGTGATTGATCTCGAAAACTCTCATTTCCCTCACCAAATTCCTTTATAATTTGATCCTTAGATCCTCCTAAGGAAAGGTGCGTATAAATTGCTCCAAGCAAATTAATATATTCCTTGACTCCTGCACCATCTGAACATAGATGAGATAATTTCACAACTAACATATCTGTTGTAGTGCCTCGTAATAATATTGTTTGAACCATAGGCCCCTGAATACGATCACCAGGTTCCTTAATAAAATCTATTGCCATTATTTCAAGTTCTTGATCATTTCCTTCAGCAAAAAAGCAAATAGATGAGTTAGTACCAGATGAATGTTCCTCCCAGTAAGGAATATCATTTTCTACAAATCGGCTATTCAAAACTGGCTGCAATTGTAACGTTATCCTTACTGATTGTTCAAGTATTTCCTTTGATAGACCTACAGGAAAATAAAGAACCGCATTAATTTGTTGATCTGCAGAATAAAGACCTAATAAATAATTCATTCGATCTTGAGGTGTTACTGAATACTTTCCTTGTTCCATAATTTTGTCCCCCTTTTAAGATTTTTTGTATAACCTTATGCTCCATCTAGTTGTAACTTTTCTAGTCATTTTTCTTCAAAAGCTAATAATGCTTATTTTATGAATTTTTTCACGAAAGCACCTTTTCCATACTGCTTCCATTCTTTTTGCAGCTCTTTGTAGGTGATATGCCCATTATTTTATTGTTATCGATATCCCCTACCCTTCAACAATATCAAACAAAAACGTTTTTAGTCTATACATATACAAACATAATATAATAACGTTTACAAATTATCAATAAAACAAATAAATCATTTTTTATACCTGTTAATAAAAAACAATAATATAATACGTTTATGGATTACTTCATAAACAACAAACAAGACGCCACCCAAATCGTGGGAGCGCCTAGAATAATGCTACAAACTTAATGAAATCTATTTATCCTCACGTCATTTATTTCTTTGCTTCCATACCCCATTCTCTTTACGATAAGTATTCTTTCCATTCATGAATCCAGCTGTATTACCAGGAATGCTATATTTCTTATTTTTAGCCTTCTTCTTCATCCTCTTCTCTTCTTGAATAGCTTGTAAATCCACCTTCCATTGTTTCAACAAATCCTTTTTACGTCGCATCGAATTTGTACCCCTCAGATTTAAATATAAATCTATTAATCATATTATATAAATTTTATTATTTTCTCAATACAAAAGAGGGCACCCTCGCCCAGGTGCCAAGAGATACATATATATTGAGATAACTAACACGCTAGAAAAGACTTCAACCGAATCAAGGCAACACCCATTGATAATTGCTATTAATTTAATCATTAACAAATATATCTGGCCCCTTCTTCAACATGTACGAGAAGCCCGAAATAAATACAACACTAAATATAATAATAGAAGACCACATATTAAAATGATATTCTTTACCTGCAACCAAATTATATATGTTATGGACCAAGAAATTAGCACCTATAATAATTCCACCTAACATTGAACTAATTAAAATGCTCATTAAATAAAACTTAAGCTTTTGAAACATTTCCCCTCTACCTCTTTTCTAAAATAAACTTTATTTAGGTTATCCTAGAAAATTATACCATTTAATTTCCAAATGTTATTAAAGCTATATTTTAATTAAGGTTATTTTAAGGAAGGCATCATTTATTCCAATATCTAGTTTGTTCAAATTTTCGTTTAACATGTACCAAATTATGTTTTTCCTTCTAAATAGACCAACAATATATTAAAATACTTTATATATCAAGGAGGTTTATCATGATCAACTTTCATAAAACATTCCCCATCTTAGGATTCTTTTTATTTCTATACAGTTTTATCAGCATCATTTTTTTATTACTATTCCTTAGCGTTTAGTAACAACACGTATAAGTATATATTTAATGTGTAATTTCTATATTAAAAAAGAAAAAACAATAGTTTTGGATGCTTTTCTAGTTTTATTTTAAGATACCTCTTTGTAATCTGTAATAATTTGCTGACTCTCATCATCATTATCAATTTCTTTTCTTAAGTATTCAAAGGTAATTTCGATTTCTTCCTTACTCTCATAATAAATCCCTTTTGTACTTTTAATTTCTGGGTCTAGTTGTTTTCCTCTGTCTTGAAGCGGGTTTATTTCTGCTCTTACGAAAAGGCTTTTTAGAATTTCAAAAGCCAGAAAAAAAGTTTTGGATTACACTCGAATCTTTAATTCTAATCGGAACAGCCTGGATGTTAATAGGACTTTTTATGTAACCTACATAATCAGTAAATCCCCTGAATAAAACTCCATATTCCGTCAACACTGTAGATGACATTAGATTTTTCTCCTTGCTCCCCCTTGGAGATGAGCAGTTAGCTTTTGCTAACTGCTCCTTTATTTATAACAAAAAGTAAGGTAAAAGTTACTCTCATTTTAATTAAACAACTTACTATCAATCCCCCTTCCTTTAAACCCTTGTTGCTAATGTAGTCATTCTTTTCTTATAAATTAAGCTTGCCACTGTTAAGTAATATTTGGTCATTGAGAAAAAATAAAAAGATAATGAATCGTAATTTTTTTACAAATCATCATCTTTTATTTTCCGTATTTTAACACTCTGTAAATGCATTAGCCCCAAAATAGCGTACTTTTATAATTTGCCGATGATGAAGCTCATGACCAGCAATAATGTTTGCTAATGCACGAACCGTAACTTCAGAATTGTTCGCAATTCCCCTTTGTAACCAGGCATCTTTATCTAAACTTTTAAGTAAATGCACAGTAGATTGGCGAACAACTGTTAAATTCGTAAGAAGATCTTGCATAGATTGCTTATCAAAAGCTGCTCTAAGAACATACATATCGTCATTATAGCCAGGAAGTTCTGCTGTCTCACCTCTTGCTATGGACAGCAAACGATATGCCATAATACGTTCAGCATCTGCAATATGACCGATTACTTCTTTTATACTCCATTTATTAGGAGCATATCGAAAATGTCCCTCACTATCAGAAATATCCTTCAATAAAAGATTCGTTTCCTTCATTTGTTGCTCTAGAATATGTATGATATCTCCATCTGGTACTAATTTTATGTACGTTGAATAGTATGGGTTATATTCATTTGTTCCTGGTCTCTTTTGCATACTTACCCTCCTCAGTATTTCATTTACACCCTACTTCAAAATGTTATCACATTAATCTAATTATTTGAATTACAAAACAAACGGTCTCCACATATGTTCATCAACTTAAGGTAAGCGGTTTGATTCTATTACAAAGTTTTCTACATGAGGCTACAATCTAGAACATTTTTCAACAGATCCATATTGTTCTAGTAGTAATTAAAAATTTTAAAACTAAAAAAGGACTCTATTTATGTAGGTCTGTTTTTCAGTATTTATAATTGATTTGTATCTAAAAATAAACATTCTATACGTATACATGCATAGTATGTTTTATCTAACTGCTATATGCTTTGTGCCAATTATAATATGAAGGACCTAAATACTCTTTTCGTTGACAAATAATGCTCGGTTCTCATAGTATCCATTCCTAATTAGATTTAGTTTATAAAACTCGTTTAGCACATTGTTTCAGTTTTTTTGCAAAAAATAGGTTCGTCCTCCACCTTCATTTAACGCTTGGAGGAAAGCGATTTCTCATTCGTATAATAAAAAGAGGGAGAATTGCCCCTCTTTCGTTTATATTGAGCTATTTTACAAGGTTAAATCATCCCTTTTAATATCAATCCTAAAACTGACATTACTATCGCACTAATAATAATTCGCAAAATCCAAGTTGTGTTTGTACTTATTTTCTCTAATTGCTTATTGATTGTTGCTATGTCTTTCTCATTAATAGTGGTACGCGTTTCTAAAGTACGAATGTCTCTCATAATTTCTTTTTGCTCTGCTTTTAGGCTGTCAATTTTCGCGTAAACATCTTCCATATATTCACACCCTCTGTTCATCTTAATAGAAAAATTTATATATATTATGAGACAACCCTCTTACCCGTGAATACATTCCATATATTCGCGCACCAAATTATTTGTACAATCTAATTGAATTACTTACATGTTTCCATTCTTCTATATAAGTCAGCGTTTAGATAATATGCGATATGAATAAGCATTGAATTATTCTACTTTAAGAACGTATCCTGAACACTCTTTATATGCCGTTTCATAAAGACTTTCATCTTATTTAAAGGCTTTTTTATTTCTTTAATAACAAACAAGGTGCAATCCAACATACGGGAGCACCTACAATAATTACTATTATTTAAATCACCATTCTCATATTTACAACTCATTATAGTCAGTATAATTTTCTGAAGGAATTCTCTTTTTTAGCTGCTTAATGTAAACTAATATTAATTCGAAATAACTGTAATGATAAACTTTCTAGAACAATAAATATACTAGCTGAAACGGACCTATAGCCGATATTTTTTCCAGTAACATTAATGGTGATTTCAGCTAAATTCGTTTGAATATTATTTCCCTCAAAAATCTTATCTTCAACCTTTACAATATCTGCTTTACAATCTACTTCTTTAAAGGTTTTCAGTAATTTTGTTTCTAATAAACTAAAATCAAAGTTTTCATCTTTTATTACGGCAAATTTAATCTTCATATTGATTTCCTCATTTTTAATAAATTAAAATCATTAAATCAATATAAATATATATTATTCTATTAATTAATTCAAAATATACGCTTTATATGTATCATTACTAAATATCATTTCTAATGAATTAAGTGCAAAAGAAACGAAATAAACAAAGTCTCTCTTTCAACCACTTAACCAATTAATTTAGAATCCCCCTTGTGTCCAATGTCTAAAATTTTTTCATTTTAAACCCGTAGATAACATTACTAAACCACTTCACGCATTCTGTAGCATTGGTAATAACAATATAATGAAGCAGATTAATATTAGGAGTACCACTTATGTTTAATATAATGCGGCTCTAAATTATTTTGCTCATTGTTGCTTTTTTATTTCTCACTTGAAACTTATGTAATAATACATATTTCAAATAAATTATCATCTTCCCCGTATTTTTATGATTGATTTTTTGTTCATAAATTCGTAACACATATACATGAGTTATCATGCTAAAATTAGTTTATTCAAAAAAATTATTCTTAATGAATCAATAATTTTTAATACCCTGTTTAAAGCCTCGCCCCCCTGCGAGGCTTTTCCTATTTAACTAGAGTAGTAGTTGTGCTGTTACGCATTCCTATCTTTAGCTATATACTATAAATAACACTGCATGTTCATTTTAACTTTTCAGCATCAGCACACGTAAAATTCTCTCCTGCATCATTTGATTTACAAATTTTATTTATCGATTTTTCGGTTATTTTTTCATTCTCATTAGAAACTCGGTCTAAATCCATTCGAAATACTTGTTCCGGATTCTCCTTTGAATTTCCTTCAATATGAATTGTACGATCGAACATCTCAGCCGTGAAGCTGCTAGATGTATTTATCATTTCCACTCCATTATTTTCACCTACATAGCGTTCAACTACTTTTTCGGCTGCCTTTAATTGCTGAGATGTAGGATACGGTATAGATTCCGCTAAAATAACTACACCTACTAAATAAGTAATATACAAACCACCTGTAAACAAGATAACTTTTTTTACTGTTTTATTAATCATGCTCTAACTCCTTTTTCTTCTTTTGCTATTAAGATATATAACTTTCCTAATTTCTATCAATTTCTTTTTAGTACATAACATTCGTTTTACATTTTATAAAAAGCACCTCTCTTACTAATTTTCAATTTGATATTAACACGATTTTTATCGTTTTTCAATAAATAATTATTATATAACATTTTATTTTTACTGTTTTTTAGTTTTAGTTGAATCTAAAAACAACCGATTTATTTAATTGCACTACATCATCAGCAAGTTTAAAAATTTGTTAATCACTAAAATAAAAAAGAGCAACTATATGTAAATACCCCTCGATATATCTATGTAGGTTAGTAGGTTAGTCGTTTAGCTTCAGCACTCACTCTATCTGAGAATACTTTACCGAATATTCAATATAATGTTAAAATTGACCCAATTAGTATTTTTGTCTATCACTGTATAAAAAAGTACAATAAAGAAACGTCAGTACTTTCACAGTTAAGTAAACGCAAACTTGTTCTTCTATCTACTTACTATTTAAGGTTAATAGTGACATAACCAGCTCAAAAAATTCGACTTAAATTCATTAATGAATGGAGAGGTTTATATGAAATTAAAAGACAAAGTAGCAATCATAACTGGTGGTGCAAGCGGAATTGGCGAATCTACCGTTCGTCTTTTTATTGAAGAAGGTGCAAAAGTAGTTATCGCTGACTTTTCTGAACATGGAAAAGACCTATCAGATGAATTGAACGCAAATGGATATGATACGTTATTTATTAAAACTGATGTAACAGTAGAGGCAGATATTAAACAACTAATCCATGAGACAGTAAGTAAATACGGTAAATTAGATATTATGTATGCAAATGCCGGCGTTGCTGATGATGCACCGGCAAACGAACTGTCCTATGAAAAATGGAAGAAAACCATTGATATTAACTTGTCTGGGGTATTCCTTTCTGATAAATATTCGATTGAACAATTCCTTAAACAAGGTACAGGCGGTGTCATCGTTAACGCTGGTTCGATTCATAGTTTTGTTTCATTACCTACCCCAACAGCATACTCCTCTGCAAAAGGTGGCGTAAAACTATTAACTCAAAATTTATGTACTGCCTACGCTAAATATGGAATACGTATTAATGCGGTGTGCCCTGGCTATATTGATACCCCTTTGCTTGGTAGTGTTAATCCTCAACAGAAAGAATATTTAGCTTCCCTTCATCCACAAGGCAGACTTGGAACACCAGAAGAAGTGGCTAAAGCTGTCTTATTTTTAGCAAGTGATGATGCTAGTTTTGTTAATGGTACAACACTTCTTGTTGACGGAGGCTATACTGCACGTTAATGAAAAAATTTCAATGCACATCTCTAAGAAATATAGTCTTTAACAAGAAAAAGCGCCATCACAAGTGACGGCGCTTTTTCTATGTAAGAGCAACTAGAAGATATACTTCTAGCCTACTCCCATTTATAAGTCCAAAATTGTTCAAGTTGCAGCCATTTCAATGTTGCTGCATCTTTGTTTTTTATTTTTGCATGTGTTTCTTCAAGCATTGCTTCTGTTTGTGAACGATGCGCGCCTAGTGCAGCTAATTTATGTTCAAATACTTCACTAATATTATTTACAACATCCGGTTCACCGAGCACCGCTTCACGATTTCTCGTAATCGCAACCGCATGAATAACTGGACGTTCTTCTTTTGGCATACGTGATACAGCGCGAACGACAGCGCGGCCAAATGCATCATGATCTGGATGTACGCCGTGTTCTGGATAAAATGTAATAATTCGAGATGGATTTACTTCTTGAATTATCGCTTCGATTTTATCTGCAACGAAATCAACATCTTCAAATTCTAACGTTTTATCATGGAAACCGAGCATTCTTAAATCTTGAATCCCCATCGCTTCACATGCATCTTTTAATTCTTTTTCACGGATATTTGGAATCGTTTCACGGTTAGCGAATACATTCTTCCCCATGTTACGTCCCATTTGTCCAAGAGTACCACATGCATACGTTACAGGTACTCCTTGATCTGTTAATAAGCGAATTGTCCCTCCCGCAGCAAATGCTTCATCATCTGGATGCGGAAATACAACAAGTACATGTCTCTCCATAAGTTTCCCTCCTTCTTACTTAAATGGCGTTAAGCTTAACTCAAGCGCTACCGCTAAGCGACCTTGGTTATCATGCCCTGCTAGTAATAAACGCTCTTTATCGTCTACTTCCCAGTGCGTAATACCTTCTGCATATACCCAGCCATGATCCATTTTCAAACCAACTCGGTATGGGTTTGTTCCAGTTATTTTCCCGCGCTCAAAGCGAATAATTGCATTTCGAATGAATGCTCCAACTGTCATCATCTTTTCATTAAAGTGTGACGCATACGCTCCGTTCGTTGTTTCTAAATGAATATATACATCTTTATTTACAAAACGTTCAATTTCATTTTGAATAAGAGAACTATCTTTTACTATTTCCATCGGAATTCACCTCTTTAAACCATTTTACGCAAAAATAATGTAAATTGCTATCTCTATATTAGAGGACAACGCTCACTTTTCCTAATAATTTGCACTGTGTTTTGTTATTTTTTTTATCATATGTGGAATTCAGAATTTTTCCTTCACTTCGTTAAATAGTTTTCTTTCTTTTTTGAATTTGCTACAATATATTTTATCCCGTATGAATGCATCTGGATACGTTTTGACAATTGAATACATATTTTAAAGAAGGTGACTCGCTTGGAACAATCAGCACATGAAGTAGCAAATTGGCAATATTATTTTGCAATTGCCGTATTTTTAGTTACTTACGGTTTTATTATTTCTGAAAAATTGAATCGTGCTGTAATTGCACTATTCGGTGCTGCTATTATGATTATTTTTGGAATTGTAAATTTACACACTGCTTTCACATCACATATTCAATGGGAAACGATCACCCTTTTAATCGGGATGATGATTCTCGTACATATTACGAGTCAATCAGGCGTATTTGAATTTGTAGCTATTAAAGCAGCAAAAGCAGCTGACGGAAAACCGATTCGCATTTTATTATTACTATCCTTATTAACCGCCGTCGGTTCTGCATTTTTGGATAATGTAACGACTGTTTTATTAATCGTTCCTGTTACACTATCCATTACACGTATTTTAAAAGTTAACCCTGTTCCTTATTTGATTTCAGAAGTACTGTTTTCAAATATAGGTGGAACAGCAACTTTAATCGGTGATCCACCGAACATTATGATTGGATCAGCTAATAAGCATTTAGACTTTAATGCCTTTTTACTAAATTTAGCTCCAATCGTAATTATTATTTCTATCGTTACAATTGGCATTATTTACTTCATGTATCGTAACAAACTAAAAACAACGCCTGAACAAATCGAAAAACTAATGGCGTTAAACGAAAAAGATTATATTAAAGATCAAAGCCTCCTTTTAAAATCGATTACAATTTTAGGACTAACTATTTTAGGCTTTGTACTTCATTCTATTATTCATGTAGATGCTGCCGTTATCGCAATGACTGGTGCTACACTTCTTATGTTAATCGGCGTAAAAGAACATGAAATAGAAGATATATTTGCCCACGTTGAATGGGTAACCATTTTCTTCTTCGCCGGACTATTCGTTCTCGTTGGCGGATTAATTGATATCGGACTTATTTCTTCACTCGCAAAAGAAGTAATCGACGTAACAAATGGCGATATCGGTTTCGCTGCGATACTTATTTTATGGGTATCTGGCATCGCATCTGCGACAATTGACAATATTCCATTTGTCGCAACGATGATTCCTCTTATTCAAGATTTAGCTACTGGCCTCGGATTATCTGTTGATTCGCCGCAAATCGAAGTGCTATGGTGGTCGTTATCTCTTGGAGCTTGCTTAGGAGGTAACGGAACATTAATCGGAGCATCAGCAAACGTAGTTGTTGCTGGTATTGCAAAACGTGAAGGACATGGATTTTCTTATATGGACTTCTTAAAAATCGGTTTACCGTTAACAATCATTGCACTATTGTTATCACATGCTTACATTTATTTACGTTATTTAATGTAGAAGTTGTACTGCATGAAATTCTATCGTCAAATACAAAAGGTTTGCAGCATAGTGCTGCAAACCTTTTTTCCATCACCAAAATATACCGATAATTGCTAATCCACCTAATATCATACCACCAATTTGCCCAACGATTGCGGGTGATAGTTGAACACCTTTCCTCACTTCAACAACCGGTCTTTCGTGCCTTAGTTGCTGCACTTCGCTTTGAAGTTGATGTACACTTCCGTGCAATTCTTTAATTAGCTCTTTTAATTCAGCAACCTCTTCATTTACTGGTTTACTTTTTTCTAAATTCATTTTGCATAACTCCTTATAAATTCAATCAGTACACTGTAAATTTTCGCCAATTTTCATTATATCTCCTGCATACTACATATATAATTTTGAATGTTTTTTCTAACCTTGCTTCTCCATCCATTCATCCCGCAATATCCCCATAATGATACGATCAAAACACTTCCCATCTCTTTGCACTGCTTCTCTCATACAGCCTTCTATCTGAAAACCCATCTTTTTATACAACTCAATAGCAGCTTTGTTATAAGAAATAACATCAAGACCAACCCGGTGTAAATTTAATTCATAGAAAGCATACTTTAAAATAAGATGGATTGCTTCTCTTCCATATCCCTTACCTCTATCATTTGCATCTCCTATACCGATGGCTAATAAACCCGTTCTGTTATTCCACTCCATGCCATGAATTGCAACAAAACCAATTAAACGATCATCTTGAAGTGTTCTTAACATGAAAGAAACACTATTCGATCTCCGTCCCTTTAATAGGCCATCACTTGCTATTTCTTGTAACGATTGCGGGAATGCTACATCTGTATCTACATTTCTTAAATACTCACTATCTTCTTGCCACATAGCCATTACTTCAACATCTTTTTCTCTACTAGCTGATAATTTAATCGTTTTATTTTGAAAAAGATTCATTGTCATTTCAAACTCCCCCTTTTTAAGTAACGGGGATACTTATTTTAGCCTATTTATCCCCTTGTTCCATAAACTGCTTTATAAACGGGATACTTACAATAAGCGCTGACATTGGCACATCTCCTCTATACTAAATTAACTTCATTGTATAATTTTTCATTTATTCTAACAATAAGAATTACAAAAAGACCCTCCAAATTTAGAGGGTCTTTCCTAATAGCAAAACTGTATTATTTCGTAAACATTTTCTCCGCTTCATCCATCGCCATTTTGTTTCCTAAAGCAGAATAGTCAAGCCATGGTTGGTCATTAATAGTATATACGTGCTTACCTTTAACAGCTTTTAAGTCTTTCCAAATTGGTGTTTCTTGAAGTTGTTTAAATGCTTCTTTCGCTTTATCGTCTCTATTTACAACAACGAAAATCGCATCTGCATCAAAGTCAGGTAATACTTCTTGTGAAATGACTTCGAAGGGGCGGTTTCCATCAATTTTCTCTACACCATTTGCAGGCTGTAATCCTAAGTCATTGAATAAAATTGGTCCCATCGGTCTTTTCGTACTAAATACACGTAACTCTTTTGCAGTAACGCGAATTGCCATTACTTTTTCGTTATTACCCAGCTCTTTATCTATTAAATTTTTCACTCGTTTTGATTGTTCTTCATAGTCTTGAATATATTTATCTGCTTCTTTCTCACGGTTTACAAGTTTACCTACTTCCTTTAAATGATCTCTCCACGTACCTTCATCTAAATTAAAAGTATGTGTTTTTGCAATTTTTTCGTATTTCGCTAAATCTTTGCCAGCATATTTTTCATCCACATAAATTTCAGATGGCTTTAATTGTAGTAATGCTTCCATATTCGGATCTGCTACAACCCCAAGTTTCTTCGTATCTTTCAACTGCTCTTTTGCGTGCGGTAAGAAATCTTTTAAATCTCCACCAATAACAGAACCTACTGGTGTAATTCCTAATGCAAGTAAATTGTTCGTTAAGTGAATAGACATGGAAGCAATTTTTGGATCATTACTTTTTTCCGTTTTTTGCGTTGCCTCTTCATTAGATTTCGTTTGACCACATGCTGCTAATACTAAAATACACATAATGCTAAATAAAATAGTAAGTTTCTTTTTCATATGTTCTCCTCTTTGAAGTAGTTATTTTGTTTTTGTAAGTAAATAAAGAAAATACGGTGCTCCTAAAGCCGCTACTACTACACCAGCCGGAATAGAATTCGGCTCAAATATAGAGCGTCCTATCGTATCTGCGAGCACTAAAATAATCATTCCGATTATGCCAGCTAACGGAAGGAAGTGTTGATAGGTAGTACCTACTAACTTTCTTGCGATATGCGGAGCAACTAAGCCGATAAAGCCAATCCCCCCTGCCATCGATACACTTGCGCAAGATAATCCAACCGCTGTAGCTAAAAGTAATAACCGTTCTTTTTGCACAGAAACACCAAGTCCTGCTGCTACACTATCACCTAGTGACAATGCATTTAACGTTTTAGATTTTAGCCACGCATAAGGGGTTAGTATGAAAATCCAAGGTAATAATGCCAGGACATGAATCCAATCCCTTCCCCACACGTTACCAACTAGCCATCTAGAAGCGAATGTATACGTCTCATCATTTAACTTGAGAGAGAAAAATAGCGAAATTGCACTAAAGCCAGCTGAAACTGCAATACCAATGAGAATAAGTCTAATGGGAAGTAAACCTTTTGACCGATCACTCGCAAGTAAAATAATAAGAAATGCAGCTAATACTCCTCCGCCAAATGTAAATAACGGTATTAAAATGGATGCACTCTCATTAATAGAATGAAAGAGAGTAACAAATACGATAAGACCGAAAAATGCACCTGAATGCAACCCTAAAATACCAGGATCTGCAAGTGCATTACGGGATAACCCTTGCAAAATCGCACCGGAAATACCAAGACCAATACCGGCTAACATCGTGATTATTATTCTTGGCATACGATAATCATATAGCACGGTTGCACTCTCAAAATCACCATAACCCAAAAGTGTTTCAATTACTCTAAGTGGCGCTATACTCAGTGTCCCTGTATTTAAACTAATTAAAATTACAGCGATACTTATACATCCGAAGATTGTAGTTACAGTAATAGCTCTCTTTTTATCCGTGTTAAAAAGATCCTTCACTTATAATTCCCTCCCAACTTTACGTGCTATATAGAGGAAGAACGGAACTCCAACAAGAGCTACCATAATCCCTATCGCAAGTTCCTTAGGAGGATTTACTGTTCTTGCCCCTAAATCAGCTACAACTAATAACATAGCTCCTAATAATGCTGACATAGGAATAATGAGTCTATAATTAACACCAACTAATTTTCTAGCAATGTGCGGGATAACTAGTCCTACAAATCCAATAGAACCAACAGCTGAAACAGAAACACCTGCCAGAATAACTACTATAATCATCCCTAGTATTCTCGTTCGGTTCGTTTTCACTCCTAAATTTGTAGCAACATCATCTCCCATTGATATGAGTGAAATAGATCTTCCTAACACTATCGCAAAAATAATCGTTATAAGAATAATAGGGACTAAAAATTTCAAGTGTTCCCACTTAAGCCCTGCAACACCACCAGCATACCAAAACGCTAAATCTTGGCTTAAATCATAATAAATCGCAACACCTGAACTTAATGAATGTAAAAGCGCTGCCATAACCGCTCCAGCAATCGTTAACCTCATTGGTGTTAACCCGCCTGATGTTGCTGATCCAATAACAAAAATAAGTACTGTACTTAAGACAGCTCCAATAAAGGAAACAATCATTAAATAGGAATACGGCATATGTGGGAAAAAAGCAAAACTAAGTGCTACTACAAACATCGCACCTGCATTTATTCCGAGTACACCTGCATCAGCTAAAGGATTTCGTGTTACACCTTGCATAACAGCACCAGCAACCGCAAAAGCTGCCCCTACAACTGCTGCACCAATTACTCTCGGGAGCCTTAATTCATAAATAATTTGGTGCTGTGTTAGTTTCGGATTGTAATCCAAAACCGCTACCCACACCGTTTGTAAATGAATATCCTTTGCACCAAATGAAATGGCTAAAAATATAGATCCAATTAAACATAAAATTGTTAAGCTCATGAAACATATGAACTTAATATGTATCCAGCGGTTATTACCAGCATGTACAGTAGACTTATGTAACATGTTTCATTTCATCCTTTATATTCAGTTGTTTTTTATAATTATTTTTTATTTATAATTAATATTGATAATAATTATCATTTTCATTTAGATATTATATCCCCACTTTTTTTAAATAGCAAACTATTTTTTACTTTGTTAAAATATTAAAATACTTATTACAATTCCCTTCTAAAACTTACAAATACATGCAAAATAGACTACTAGCTTATTTTTAAAATCGTAGTATACTTAGTCATTATTTCGAGTTTTCTAACAAACTTATCAAAGGAGACCCAATGTTCTATATAAAACAATTACTACATTTCACTTACGAACAAGCATTATCTTGTTTATTCCCAGTCACTATTTTTTTAACACTAGCCCTTTCAAAAATCATTTCTATCCCAGGGTTATATCGCTATGATTTCATACTCATCGTATGTCTTCTGATGCAGTGGATTATGTATAAAACTGGTCTTGAAACAAAGGATGAACTAAAAGTAATTACTGTCTTTCATTTAATTGGACTTTTACTAGAAATATATAAAGTACATTTCGGTTCATGGAGTTATCCTGAAGAGGCATATTCGAAAATTTTTGGAGTTCCACTTTACAGCGGTTTTATGTACGCAAGTGTCGCAAGTTACATATGCCAAGCGTGGAGAAGATTGCATTTACAAATGCACCATTGGCCAAAAGCCCTTTTTGCCATACCGTTAGGAGCTATAATTTACTTCAATTTTTTTACACATCATTTTCTATATGACTTTAGATGGGTATTAACTTTACTTTTATTCATCGTTTTCTTTCGGACATTTGTAGAATTTTCATTGCAAAGCGTTACATATAAAATGCCGCTCGTACTCTCATTTTTCCTTATCGGATTCTTTATTTGGATTGCAGAAAACATCGCTACTTTTTTCGGAGCATGGCAATATCCAAATCAACGAGAAGCATGGAACCTCGTTCACTTAAGCAAAATTAGCTCATGGTTTTTACTCGTTGTTATTAGCATTATGATTGTTACGCAGCTAAAACATTTGAAGGAGTCGAAAAGATAATACTGATTATGTAAAAACAGTTAGCCCCTCGCTCATTAGAGAGTGAGGGGCTTTTTTAGTAATATTTTTTAAACCGTCCCTATCAAAGGAGTTATAAATTCATCATAATTTACAAGAGCATAAGCAGTTGCACATTATGAACTACTACTAGCAGAAGAGGTTGCTGCAGATGAAGCGGCAATCGTTGCCATCATAGCTGCCTGTTGTGCTTGTATGAGGACTTCTATCATTGTTTGTAAACCTGTGTTGGTAGCTTTACTTTCCTCACCTTTCTGACTTACGAACAGTTGAATAGCAATAAGGATATTTGTATCTGTATGCCAACGGAACAATTTATCCCCCTGCAATTTTTCAATAAATGCTTTAATAGAATGAATCTCTTTATCTCCATCTTCAAGTAACGCTAGTAGCCCGATAGCTGGGTAATGCATCTGTTTCACTTTTACCTTTTCTTGCTTTAATAACTTCCATATGTTTGTGCATGTTGCAACTAACATCTCTTCACGGACATCCTTCTTTAGTGAAAGAATGTGACTTAAAAATTGAAGATCATTCCCTTTACGCAAACCAGCTGTCGCTAGTTTCTGATAAAGACGTTCCACTCGGTCCATAAGTGTTTCTACATGCTCTGATTGTCCTGCTAATAAAACTGCGAGCGGATAATCATTTGTACTTGTAAGAAAGAGGTGATCCTTTTTCATGCGTTTATATACTTGCATCGAACGCTGAATGTGCGCGCCATGTTGTTCATCTTCTTCTGTTAAAAGCACAGCTGCTGCGAGATAAGTAAATATACTCCGGCTAAAGCCACCGGTGACCAATTGTTCATATAAATCTAAAAACGTCCGAAAAGCTTTCTTGTAATCTGTAAAGTGAATATCTAATGTTGCGGCCACTACAAAACGATGATAAGACTTTAAGTATGAAAACATCCCTACCTGATTTTTAATATAACTACTAATTTCTAAAAAACGTCCGAGATCAAACAATTTATCACTACCTGCATACATAGCAGCAATCATCATTCCTGTTCGAGAATCACTCGTTTTCCATTTTAGTTCTCCCTTTAACTGTACATATGTATGTTTATATTGCTCCAACTTTTGTTCTAATGTAATCATAGTATTCACCCCTATTTCTAGTTCTTCTCTATTATTATACGTATATTCCATATTTAGGAATACTATAATTAATAATCACACCATAAAAATCATGAAATTCATTCATCCCTATATATTGTTTTTTATTTTTCTTCATCAGCATCAAGATGATAATCCCTAATCCTTCAAAAAGTTATACAAAAAAGGTAGATAATAATTTATCTACCTTTTTTGTATATATTATTTAACATTACACCTGTATTGCTTGTTATATGCAATTAAGACTAAAGAGCTTTAATAATTCGTTCCATCGCCTTCATTTGCCCAAGATGATCCGCTTCATGATAAAGCATCATACCGTAAAGCTCCCCTACTGTTTCTAATCCTAGGAATGGTTCTGGAAGTTTATTTTCAAATACTTCTGCTGGCATTTCGTTAATACGCTTCGCTTGTTCTTTTAATTGAGCCGTTAACACTTCTAATGATGGCCCTTCTGTTTCCCATTTAGATGGTCGTGTACCATATCCAAACATACCTGGGTATTCAGTTGGTAATTGTTTAAATTCTCTTCCAAACATGAAAGTTTCTGCTGCCGTTAACACGTGACCAATATGCCAGCGAATTGTATTGTTAAAGCCATCCGGCTGCGTATCCGCAGTATTATCATCTAACGTTTCCATGAATTTCAGTAATGCTCCACGCGTTATTTCAAATTGTTTTAAACCAACTAGTCTATTCATTTTATCGCTCCCCTTTTTTATGTACAATTTATTATGAACTAAGAGTGTTCAACTTATTAAAGTTTCACCTTGTATAATCTATCAGAAACAATTAAGAAATACATCTAATATGCTTAGTAAAAATAATAACAAAGGTTCACTCCTCATAAATATAGAATTACTTACTGCACAAATATTTTAGTAAACAAAAGAGGAGTGTAGTGGCATGTTACATATTTTAAAACAACAATATAGTCTTATTAGCTCTACAAGAGAAACTCTATTTTCGTTTTTTGAAGAAATCCCACTAGAAAAATTACATAGCACAATTCCTAATTTCGGGAGCGGCAGTATTATAAAGACACATATTCATGTAGCCGATTGCTATCGATACTGGCTTGGATCATTCGCATTCAAACAAAAACGAGCAGACTTTTCCTTTGCCAGCGATTATGAAGTTGAGCATGCAGATCTCGAAAAAGTTCGTACTAGATTTAAGTTAGTAGATGAGGTTGTACTACGTTTTTTAGATGAATATAATGACCGATGGCTCGAAAATATAGCAAATGAAGTAAAATGGCAAAAAGAACCTTGGAGCACAACTCCGCTATGGCTTTTAACTCATACAGAGACACATGAATTTCATCATAAAGGACAAATTGTGTCGATGGCTCGTCATCTTGGATATGCTCCTCCTAATACAGACCTTAGTTAATTCAATGGACCATGATTACTGAAAAGATTAGAATGAATACAAATCGAGCATGTTTTGAAATCCAATCAAAACATGCTCTTACAATATTCTACCTTACAATTTTCATATTCCTATCAATACCAAATAGTCTCCGCATAATTATAAGCATCACTATTCGGAATAGCATGTTTCCCCTGCGCTTGCGCCTTTCTTGGATCTAAATCATATACCATTGGCGTATAGCATGATGTTTGTCCTTTATTTACAACACCATTTCCTCCAGCACTTCCGCAAGTGTATGCCTTTCCATCTGTTTTTCTAACAATCCTTGCATCAGCTTCGTTATTATAAACTGCTGGGCGGGTTACAGTAACTTTTGCCCATGCTGTCTTACAAGTCGTGCTAAATTTTAATTCTACATAAGAATTTGAATCAATCCACTTCTTTTCTTTCGTTACTGCGGATTGATCACAGCTGTTATAGTAAGAACTTTTCCCATCATATGAATGATCTTCTGCGTATGCTTTATCGCTATTAGTCGTGCTAAACATACTAGTTACAACGAGTAAAGATAGCAATAAACATGCACTCACCTTTTTTAATAGCTTCATATAATTTCACTCCTTTATTAATAACGTGCTGTTTTACCGTAACCGTTATTAAACGTAACCGCTTCAGCATCTGCTGTGTATCCGAAATCTGCAGTTAAATCAAATACCATTCCAGTATACGTGCTCGTTTGACCTGTTTTTATTGTGCCGTTCCCCTGGTTAGAAGTAACTGATTTTTGGAATACACCATTTTTATATTTATTTACAACTGCGTACGCATACACTCCTCCCGAAACAGCTGGTGCTGGTTGATCTAAAACAAGCTTAGACCATGCTGCATGACATTTATTACTGTAACGTAAATATACTGTCCCTACTTTTTTACTACCTTCATAAACTGCTGTAGACTTTGCATTAAATCCATCTGCATCACACGTTGTACTTCCCCCGTATACTTTCGTTGTTGCTGGATTTTTTCCGTCATAATAACTACTTAAATCAGTAGCTGCCAATGTACTTCCTTGGAAACTAAATAATACACCTATACTTGCCGCACTTAACACGCATACTTTCATTAACTTTTTAAACATATTAAATTCCCCCCTCACAATAAGTACGTATACTAAAGACAATCTATCCCCTATGTAAGCCCTCCTTTCACGCTTCCTAGAGGCATCTTACAGAAACGAATAAACGTTGTAAATTCCCTTATGATTATTGGAATATACGAAGAATTTTACTTATCCTTGTAAAAAAAAAAGTTGAGAAATACACATTTTATAGCATTCTTTATTTAAAACATAAAAGAACCGATACTTGTTATATTCAAGCATCGGTTCTTTATACAAAATTGCCATTTTTTCTTTTATATAAAATAAATATTTCTCCACTTAATCCGTTGTAAAAAACTCCCTCGTTACATCAATAAATTGCTGCAGTGGCGCTGTCATCCATTTATCTTTATGCCAAGCAATTTGTGTATAAATCGGAGGTATTGTTTCTTTTAACACTAACTCCTTTAACGTCCCTTCCCGTATATCTTTTTCTACTACTATTGCTGGCAAAACTGCTATACCTAAATCCGCAATGACACATTGTTTAATTGCCTCGACACTAACAAACTCAATCTTATTTGCTGGATATACGTCTTCCGCACGAAATAACTCTTCAAATAAAGTCCGATATGAGCACCCTAGTTCAGTTAACAAAAGTGTTTCACTCTCTAAATCTTTTATAGAAACGGAAGCCTGTTCGAGTAAACAATGCCCTGGAGCCGCTACTACTTTTAATTCTTCTTTCATAAATGGATCCACATGCAAAGCATCTTCTGTTTTACATTCGTCCAAAATAAATGCAAGATCGACTTTCCCCTCCATCAATTGTTCCTTCGCATCTTTATTGGAATGCGCTGGTTTAAATATAAGCTTTATTTTGGGGAATTGTATTTTAAACCTCTTTAATATAGAAGGAAGCCTATATGTACATTGACTTTCTTGTGCACCAATTATTAACGTACCTGCTATTTCCTCATCATCTTTCACAGCCGTCTTCGCTTCGTTACTAAGTGCGATTATCTTGTCCGCATATAGTTGAAACTTCCTGCCCGCTTCAGTTAAGAAAAGACGTTTCCCTAACCTCTCAAATAGTGGTGTACCGAGCTCAGCCTCTAACGTTTTAATTTGTGCTGTAACACTCGATTGGGCAAAGTTTAATTTCTTCGCAGTTTGTGTAAAGTTCAAAGTTTCCGCGGCTATTTTAAATGTAATTAATTGTTTTATCTCCATTTATCATCCCTCTTTTCAATCGGTATTTCCGATTGATTTCATCGAAATAATCCTCTTTGTCTATCGATGTTTATATTGTATGATAAAGAGCATCGACAAACAATAAAATGGAGGTATTCCATATGAAAGCACTTTGTTTCGAACAGTTCGGAAATCCAGATGTACTACGATATAAAAAAACACATGATCCAATCATAAATTCAAATGAAATTCTTGTCCGCACGAAAGCAATCGGTTTAAACTTTGCTGATATTTATAGACGCCGCGGTGATTATCATCTCGCTGGTAACCCGCCATATATATTAGGTTATGAAGGGGCTGGTATTGTTGAAAAAGTAGGAGCTGACGTTACTACTATCAATCCTGGGGACCGTATTGCATTTGCTGACGTCCCATTTGCAAATGCAGAATTAGTTGCCGTTCCATCAGAAAAAGCCATCCTACTTCCGGATTCTATTTCTTTTGAAACAGCCGCTTCTGTCTTATTACAAGGTCTAACGGCACATTATTTAACGAAAGATAGCTATCAAATAAAACAAGGTGATACAGCTTTAGTCCACGCTGCGGCTGGTGGCGTTGGTCAACTTCTTATTCAAATGATTAAACTACAGGGCGGAACAGTAATTGGTCTTACGTCATCAACCGAAAAAAACAAAGTAGCCACGTTAGCTGGGGCTGATCATGTATTTTTATATACGGAAAAATGGCATTCAAAAGTACTTGAAATAACAAACGGCACTGGAGTAAATGTTGTATATGAATCAGTAGGTTCTACATTAGAGGAAAGTTTTAACGCTACTAAAATTGGCGGTACTGTCGTATTTTACGGAATGGCTGGTGGTAATCCTGCGCCAGTTGATCCGCGTATGCTTATGGATACTTCAAAAACTTTAACTGGTGGAGACCTTTGGAACGTGCTTACTACTTTTGAAGAACGTAAGCAGCGCTCTACTCAATTATTCGATTGGATCACTAGTGGAAAAGTAAACATCGCGAGTCCTACTACATTCGCCTTACAAGATGGTGCTCTTGCACATAAATTATTAGAGAGCAGAAAAAGTACTGGGAAGATTTTATTGATTCCATAATCGTTCATATTTAAAAAGGAAGCTAGAATATATTTCATTGCTTCCTTTTTAAATGTTATTAATGTTCCATTTTGCTTCTTTTTAATAACCCTGTTATTTATATTTTTTATTTCTATACTTCTCTTTCTAGGCCCCTCATTTTTAGGTTTATAAAATAAATGAATCTAAATATTAAAGGAAAGAACAAACCTCCGGATATCAACGACCCAATAAATACAGTATCAATAAAAGAAAAAATCCCAAAGAATAGCATTCCAAAAAAATAAAATACAACTGCACTCCAATAAATAAAACGTGGAAACTTAGTTTGGAACGAATCACCTTTTTTACACGGTTTTCCAAATAAAAAATGAACGAATTTAATCAACATAATCACTTCTCCATATAATTGTTAATATCCTTTTCTTCTTAGAACTGAGCATAAATCACATACTATGTATCTTTTTCTTTGAGTTTTCCGACAACGGGGTTATTAGCTATGTCGAATACAGTAACCTTTTACTCATATGTTTCGCAAAGGCAACAATATATTTTTATTTCAATACAAATCGCCTATCCCCATTATCATGTTGCAATTCAAACAATACTGGATTACTAACAAATCTTTTTAACAAAACGTCTGCCTCATGATCAGTTATTTCATTGGGAATATTAATGCCACTAAATGATGTTGAGGAAATTAGTGTATGAAAATCATATTTAAATTCATAATCACCAATATACGCAAGTGCCAATTGCCCTTTCCATTTAATTTGATACGTCTGTCCTTCTAATCTAGTAAACTTAATATTATGAAAGGCTGACGCATCATGTCCAAGTAAATAAACGTCAAATGCAGTTAAATCTAAATCTAAGTTCTTCTGCTCATCTTCGGATAAAAAATCAATTGCAAATCTCTTCCCATTTAGCAAATCCAAATCAAAAGGCACCTCATCACTTCCTACACGAAACCCTTTAAAATCCCATTCTTCTGATGACAAAGTACAGCTATGGAAGTTGTTCCATACAATCTTCGCGTGCCAGTCATCAACATCTTCTCCATCTTCTTCATCATCTTCCAAATCTTCCTCATCATAATCCGCAGTCTCTAAATGTAAATCAAAATACAAACCAGCTACACCATTTAACTCTTCTTCCTCCGCATATTTAAAATGTGCACTCCACTTAAAATTAACAATTCGATGACCTTTAGGCCACGGGTTGTCCACAAAATATATTCGATCCATATTTACACGTTCCTTATTTTGTTTTATTTCTCGTAAACTCACTTAAATTTCGAGATGAAATGTAAGACTAGACTAATAGCCCTCCAATAAGCTGCAAGACAATTTATTGTTCCTACTCTCTTACTATATCACCACAATAATTTTCATAGTGTATTTTTAACAGAATATTCCGATTCAAATTAACAAATGATATACTGAAAAATAAAAAGAAGCTAGATTTTCTAGCCTCCTTTTCTTATCTCTATTTGAGATTTAATTATATTTCCACACTTTCTTTCCCTTTTGCAACATACCTCATATCTCCAACCGACTCGACGATGTATTCCCCATCTTTATATAAAATTTTCGTTACACTTGCATTCTCTACTCCAAGTTTTGTTTTACTACTATCTATCATTTCTATTAAGGCAGTAATCAAAAGCCCATGAACGACAACTAAAACGTTACCGCCTCCATTTGCAGCAGCTTCTTCACTAATTTTATCAATCTCTGTTTTTATACGGGCAGAAAATAATTCCCAATCTTCCGCTTGTTTCGTAGGATCTGCTGTTCTAATAAGATTAATTACTTCTTGAATAGAAAGCTTCATAAGTTCTTCTGGTGCTGCAACACCCGCAGCTTTTCCAACCGCATCCCACATATTTTCAAGTTTTTCACCTTCAAAAATACCAAAATTTAATTCTCGTAAATTTTTTCTTTTCTCAAGTTTCAATTTTGATTGCTCACTATATTTTAATACTAAATTAGCAGTTTCAATCGCTCGGCCGCTATCGCTACTATACGCATTCGTAAAATGAACATCTTTTAATCCTGTTCCTAAATTTGAGGCAACTTCCACACCTTTTTCTACTAACGGAGAGTCTGCCCAACCTTGCGCGCGATGGTTCGTATTTAATATTGTTTTACCATGTCTTGTAACATATAACGTAACTACATTCTCATTGCTATTTGTTTCTCGCTTATTCATTCTATTCTCTCCCTTTACGTTTCTATATCAATTTTACCACCTCAATTATTCATTGAGCAAAATATACGTCAGTAGATCTGCTGAATAAAAAAAGCTATCTTTCTGTATATCTCTACAAAAAGATAGCATCTTTTATGATTACATTTCTTAGCCAATACTTCTACTCAGCAAAAGCACTCGAATATTGTACAATTCCTTCTACACCTTGAAGAGTGTTCTCTCTTAGCTCCATCACCATAAATACTTCATCTGGCACTTCAAATGGCGCTTTTATATTCCACTGACTTGCGCGTTCAAAACCGAATTTCGGATAGTACTCTGGATGCCCTAATACTACAACTGACCCGTATCCTAATTCTTTCGCTTTTTCTAAAGCAGCCGTGATCAGTTTTCCGCCAATTCCTTTCTTCTGATGGCCCCTAGCAACTGAAACTGGTGCAAGTGCTAACGATTCTACAGAAGTTCCACCTTGTTCTATTGTAATTTTCGATAACATAATGTGACCAACTATATCTTCATCTACCGCAACAATTGATAACTCCGGAACAAACGCGTCACATTCTCTAATACGTTTTACAAGTTCATGCTCTTTTTTATCACTAAATTCTTCATTTAAAAATGCCTCTTTTACAACTTCTTCTGTCTTTCTATAATCATTTTTTTGTTCTTGTCTAATCGTTACCATTCTATATTATCCTCTATTCTTTCTTATTTCTTTTTGGATTTTACGAAGTGCTTTTTTCGATCCCCGCTCTATATCATGTTGCATTTTTCTTTCTTTATAATCAACAAATAGTGTACTTAAATCGTACCCTTCTGGATATAATTCTTTCGCTGCTACCTCTAAAGTAATGCGTTTTACATTCACTTCAACGAATTCACCGTTATAATATACAACGACGTTATAAAAATTATCTTTTTCCTTATAGATGATACCAAAATCATCATAATCCAATAAATTCACACGGTCGCCGACTTTGTACTCATAATGAGATTCTCTTTTCTCTTGCACAAATTTCGGTTTTCTAATTTTACTTTCATTCACTTTTTCTATAACGTATTCTTTATTTCCCATATACTCCTTCGCTCTTTGCAGTACATGTTCTTTTACGTTCATTTTATTCGCAATCCAAAGCGCATTACTTTCACCTGATTTACCGATAACTAATTTATAAAGTGGCTCTAGTGTTTCACTATTAAATTGCATTGCTGCATTCATAAAATCACCATGCATTTCTGAAAAGCGTTTAATTTCACCGTAATGCGTACTCGCAATTGTAATACATCCCGCAAGGTAAAATTCTTCTAAAATAGATATCGCAAGCGCCGCGCCTTCATTCGGTTCTGTACCGCTCCCTATTTCGTCAAATAGTAGTAACGTATTATTATTTGACATCCTCATAATTTCAGACAAATTTTTCATATGAGATGAAAATGTGCTTAGTGCATTTTCGATACTTTGATTATCACCAATGTCTACAAATACATTTTCGAAAATAGCAATTTCCGTTTCTTTATCTCCCGCAATATGAAAGCCTGACATTGTTGCTAATGTTAATAGTCCGATTGTTTTTAACACAATTGTTTTGCCGCCTGCATTTGGTCCTGTAATAATTAAACTACGATACTCTTGACCAATTTCAAAGTTTAACGGTACAACTTGCCCTGTTAAAAGCGGATGCTTACAATTCATTAAATGAATGTTTCCGTGATCGTTTAGCTTCGGTTCTATTCCATCGATTGATTTACTAAACTTCGCTTTCGCAAATACCATGTCATATTGACTTATCAGTTCCATATTAATTTTTATACTATAAATATTTTCTACTACCATTCCTGATAGTGTCGCTAATATTTGATACTCTTCCATTGCCTCTTCTGCTTTCAAACTTGCTAGTTCCACATTTAGCTTTGTAACCGTATGTGGTTCTATAAATACAGTAGAACCTTTTGCAGAAGCTTCAACAATACTCCCAGCAACTTGATTTTTATAGGAAGATTTAATTGGAATCGTATAACGGTCATCCTTTTTACTAATAAAGAATTCCTGAATAAATTTCTTATTTGCACTACTATTTAAAAACTTCGTTAAACGCTCTTTTATTTTTCCATCTACAGAATCGATATTATTTCGAATTCGTTTTAACTCTTTACTTGCAGCTGCATCAATACTATTTCCTTTAATTGAAAAGTTAATTTCCTCTTCAATGCTTTTATATTCAGTCATTGAATTTGCATAGGAAGCTAATACTGGTGCAAAAAATTCTTTATCTAACATAAACTTTTTAATCTTTCTACATCCACGTAAAAAGTCTGAAACACTTACTAATTCCTCTGGATCTAAAATCATCCCTTTTTCTAATTTTTGAATTGTACTCGCGATATTTGAAATTCCGAAAAAAGGCACATGTCCTTCTGCATCTAATATAGTCCTTGCTTCTGTCGTTTCATTTAAACGATTTCTCACTACTTTTATACTTGTACTCGGCTCTAATTTATTTAATAATTCCTTACCTAATCCACTTACACAATAAGATTTCACTATTTCCTTTAATTCGTTATATTGTAACTTTTCAAAAGTCATCGTATTCATTTTGTTTCTCCTCACTATGATTGATGTTTATCATAAATGAAGATACCTACTCATTAGATCCCAATGAGTTTTACATTATTCAATTACTATTTTTATACATTTAAAACATATACAAAAAAGCTGCGGGGATACCGCAGCTTTTACATTTACAAGGCATGTGTAATAACATATGAGGAAATAAACCATAAAAAACGGATGGCAATCCTCTCATTACACGCTTTATAAAGTATTGTAGGTATCTTCATAGGTTTCGAAATAAACGCATGACAAAATTAGGGGTATGATATACATGAAAATCCCCTGGTCTTATCCGATTTATTTCATTAAATTTTTCCTATTTAATACCTACCGCACTCACAAAAAGCACCTCTCATTAATTTATATTTTATGGTCATTGAAATCTAATTTATTGAAATCATCATACTATATGTTTTGCAAGAAGTAAAGGTGTCATACTTTTATAACTATACAGAATGTAAAAAGAAGAGGTAACTTATATTTCAGTCTACCTCTTCTTTTTTATCACCAATTTACTGTTGAACATATATGGAAACAGAGCCTCCACTTACATGGAATTGCCCCCATCCATCTTTATTAATTGTTACAGTATTTGTTTGATTACCCGTAATATCGTACCATACTTCCCCAGCGTTATTCTTTCCAACATCCATCCACTTTGATCCTCCTGGTCCATCGGAGATTAATGTCGCTAAACCAGACTTAGCATGTACACTATCGCCTTCTCTTGTCCAGCCAATCACATCTGGATGGTCTAAATAATCACGCTGCGTACCATATGCAAAGTTTTTTCGTGCCGTCAAAATTGGATCAATTTTATCTTTTAACGCTGGAATTTCATAACTACTATTTCCGCTTGTCCCATAGTAATCACCATAGAAAACTGAAGGATAGCCCTCTGCACGAGTTAAAATAAATGCATATGCCAGCGGCTTAAACCACGGACTTACTACAGATTCCAATGACTGCCCAGGTTGAGAATCATGATTCTCAACGAGAGTAACTGCGAGTGCAGAGTGATTTTTCATTACTGTTCCATTTAAAATATTTCTCATATCATAATTCCCATTTCCTGTTGAAGCATAATGAAAATTATAATGAAGCGGTGCATCAAATACAGATTGATTATAATTGACTTTTGCCAAATAATTGTTTAAAGTCTGGATATCATTTTGCCAATATTCAGCCACCGTAAACATTTCTTTCCCCGTTTGCTGCCTGACATGATTTACCCAATCGCGTAAATATTCATGATCAATATGTTTAACAGCATCTAAACGAAATCCATCTAAATTTAATTCATTCGCATACCACTTCCCCCAATTTTTCATCTCATTCGCAACATCTGGATGATCAAAATCAAGATCTGCATACATCAAATAATCATAGTTTCCATTTTCGCTAGACACTTCCCAGTCCCATGCTTTACCTATGCCCCTAAATTTATAAATTCGATTTAATTTCCTTCCTTCATCCCAATCCGTTCCGTCAAAATGATACCATTTCCATTTGAAATTAGAATAAGCATCTCTGCGCCCCGGAAAGTTAAAACCCGTCCATGCACTAATTTCATAATCACCTGATACTTCAATATTTCGATTGTTACGGTCTACCTCAACAGCTGTTACGGTTTCAGTATAATCAGCCCCACCTTTATGATTCATAACTACATCACCATATACGTCGATGTTTTGTTTATGTAAAGCGTCAATTGCAGATTTCAACTGTGCCTTTGTCCCATATTTCGTCCGCACCGTTCCTTTTTGATTGAACTCCCCTAAATCATATAAATCATAGGCCCCATACCCTACATCATTTTGCGAAGTCCCTTTATATGCAGGTGGTATCCATACAGATGTGATTCCCTTATGAGCTAAACTTTCAGCATCAGAACGCAAACGATTCCAATGATTCCCATCATTCGGAACGTACCACTCAAAATACTGCATTAATGTTCCATTATTTATCGTTGCTGCTTCTGCCTTATTCCTCCCATATATATTAGGAAAAAGCAAAATAAATAATAAAAAGACTACCGTAATCCTTTTCAACATATTTACACCATCCCCTTCAAGAAAACGTTTGCATAATTCATTAAAATTATTATAATATTCGTTCTACAGTTAGTAAAGTAACAATCTTTTAATCTCTCACATTATTTTTCAAAATATGAATTTAACTATTCCACAAGTACCCCCACATAGTTTAAAATTCACATCGTATTTAAAATTGTATACAATTTATCTATAAAAGTATGATGGAGGGATTTCTATGACAGACTTTCAAAAACAATTTTTCGCACGTTTACATATAGAAGAAAAAGAAACCATATCATTTGAAGATTTATCTCAACTTATGTATGGAATGGCGCAAACTGTTCCATTTGAAAATTTAAATGTTCTCGAAAATAACTTTAAAGAAATATCAAAAGAGAATTTAAAAGAAAAAATTTTAGTAAACAACCGTGGCGGTCTTTGTTATGAACTAAATCCTACTATGTATTACTTTCTTAAAGACTTTGGATTGGATGTTTATTTAGTTTCAGGAACAGTTTACAATGCTGCAAACTCTATATGGGCTGTCGATTCCGGACATATCGCAACTGTTTTAAAACATCATCATGAACTTTATTTAATTGAAGTGGGGTTCGGATCATACTTACCTCTTGCACCTGTTCCTTTCTCAGGTGAAGTCGTTCACTCAGTAACAGGAGATTATCGTATTCGCAAAGAAACAACTGCAAAAGGAAATTACATTTTAGAAATGCGTAAAAACAATGAGTTTCTGAATCAATCTTCTGCTGATGATTGGACATTAGGCTATGCATTTTATATAGAAGAAGTGGATGAAACGAAAGCGAATGCAGCACAAAAAATCATCGTTGAACATGAGGGCTCACCATTTAACAAAGTACCTCTTATTGTAAAACTTACACATGACGGACACGCTTCTTTAACAAAAGATAGCCTTACAATAACAAAAGACGGTAAAAAATCTAAAGAAGAAGTTACAGACGAGCAATATACAAACCTTTTACATTCGAAGTTCGGAATTACACTATAACTGTTTAAGCCTTGCTATTTACAGCAAGGCTTTTCAATTTTCAGCAGGGATTTTTTGCAATTTGTTGTATTTCATAGTTATATAGGAATATGACTACACGTTTAGAAAGGAAATGATTATGACAGAACTTAAAGATCGATTACAAGTACCCGATAATGAAAAATGGAAGTTAACAGATATTTACGATACGATTGATGATTGGGAAAATGATTATAAAAAAATAGAAATGTTAACAATTGAACTAAAAGAATTTAATGGAAATATTCACGATGGCAATCGTTTATTAGCTTATTTAACAAAGAGTGAAGAAATATCTAGCATATTATCTTTAATGTTCGCTTATGCGCGATTACAATCTGATCTTGATACACGCGATACTGACGCCCAATCCCTTGTCGATAAAGTATCACAATTACATGTAAAGGTAAGCGCAGCGAAATCATTCTTCTCCCCATTCTTACTTAGCGTAGAAGAAAACACTTTACACTCTTACATAGAAGAAACGGAAGGGTTACTATACTATAAAGAAGACTTATTTGAATTATACCGTTATAAAAAACACGTATTGAATAAGGATCAAGAAGAAATTTTATCCCAAATGGGTGAAGCACTTTCCTCTCCGCAACATACATTTGGTATGCTAAATAATGCAGATATATCATTTGGTGAAGTGACGAATGATGATGGAAAGAAAGTGAACTTAACACATGGAATGTATTCAAAGTTAATAGAAGATGAGAATCGTGAGAAACGTAAAGAAGCTTATAAGGCATATTACAAACCGTATGTTCAGTTAAAGAACTCAATCGCTTCTACATTATCTTCTGCTATTAAAAATAATGTTACTGTTTCAAAGCTAAGAAAATATCCATCAGCTTTAGAGAAATCATTATTTGGCGATATGGTTCCGAAAGAGGTATATGAAAACCTAATTGATACAACGAAAAAAAACATTCAAACATTACATACATACAATGAAATTCGTAAAGAAAAATTAAATGTAGACGAACTAAGACAATACGACTTAAGCGTCGATTTAGTACAAGGTGTAAAACAAGACATTCCATATGACGAAGCGTTTGATACTATGATTGCATCACTTGCTCCTTTAGGAGAAGAGTATATTGAAACATTAAAAGGTTTTAAAGATAAACGATATATAGATGTGAGAGAAACGCCTGGAAAACGTTCGGGTGCTTATAACTTTGGGGTATATGGCGTTCACCCATTCATTCTTTTAAATCATCACGATGATCTAAATAGCCTTTTCACACTTACTCATGAGTGTGGTCACGGTATGCATACGCATTATTCACACGGATACCAACCAAGAATTTCTGCACACTATTCCATTTTTGTTGCAGAAGTCGCCTCTACAGTAAATGAAGTGTTATTAATTCACTACTTATTAAAAGAAGCGAAAGAAACGAACGTACGTAATCATTTAATTAACTACTTTATCGATAGCTTTAAAGGTACTTTCTTTACACAAATCATGTTTGCAGAATTTGAAAAAATCACACATGAAATGGCCGAACAAGGTAAACCATTAAACGCCCAAGTCTTTAGCGAAATTTATGAAAAGCTATTTAGAGAATATAACGGTGATTCACTTGTATTTAATGAAGAAGTAAAATATGGATGGTCTAGAATCCCTCATTTCTATCGTCCATTTTACGTGTACAAATACGCAACTGGATTCGCCTCTGCCATTCAAATTGCCGATAAATTATTAAGCGGTGATCCAAATGCACAAAAAAACTATATCGAATTCCTTAAAGGTGGAAGTTCTGACTATCCATTAAACCTACTGAAAAAAGCTGGTGTTGATTTAACTACGCCAGAACCGATTGAAAGTGCATTAAATCGCTTTACTCAACTTGTTGAAGAGTTTTCAGCATTATAAAAAAAGCATGCAGAGTATATACTCTGCATGCTTTTTTCATTCGAATCACTTTATTCTACATGTTGCTGCGTCACACAATGAATCATACCACCATACGCATACAGTGCATTTACATGAATACCAACGATTCTTCTTCCTGGAAACTGCCCTTCAATGATTTGCAGTCCTAACTTATCATGTTCATCACCGTATATAGGAACCAATACAACTTCATTTCCAATATAGAAATTCAAATACGAACCTTTACAGTCTGCCTCTTTTACCACTTTTCTTGTTACTGGTACTGGGATGAGTTGAAATGGACTTCCATCTATATTTCTCGCTTGTCGCAATTCTTGATAATGCTTTTCTTGCGCATCCAAAAGGTATGCCTCTCCTTCCCCGAAAGGATCATATTCATAAAGAATCGTATTTTCATTTACAAAACGTGCTGCCCCATCAATATGATAATCCGTATCTTCATCATAATTATCTTCACCACGAATACCAGTTATCCATATAAAATTCGTTACTCCTAAATACTTCGTTAACTCCATTTCAATCTCTTCCTGACTTAGTGTAGGATTTCGATTTTCATTTATAATAGAAGTTTTTGCCGCCATTAAGGTCCCGTTTCCGTTTATCTCTATTCCTCCACCTTCTAGACAAACACTTGCTGCAACTTTTAGGATGCTATACATTTCACTTATTTCGTCCGGAATAACAGCATCATTTTCATACGGATATTTATCCCCCCAACCATTAAAAATCCAGTGCGTTAAGCAGAGATTTTCTTCCTTATCTTTTACAAATATCGGTCCATTATCTCTTATCCATATATCATCAGTTTCTTGAACTAAAAAATCAATTTTATCCATATTTACGTTCTCTTCAATTAGCTTCGATTGGACATGTGTTTTTTCTTCTTCATCATATACAACAATATGCACATTCTCTCCGTAATGAAGTTCCTTCGCCATCGTTACCCAAATATCATCTAACTTAGCTCTGTAACCTTCACCTCTATGCGTTTTATCATGAGGCCATTGGAGCCATGTCCCCTCATGTTTCTCCCATTCTGCAGGCATATAAAACAAACTATTTTCTATATTTCTCATACATGTTCACCCCTTCTCTAAATGTAAGTCCAGTCTATACTTTGACATCGTGTTAAGGTCAACATCAATATATTCATTTGCTTGTAACTACTTCATAACGTTACTCTTTATTCTCCCTTGTGATACACTACTTCTCCTTGTAAAACTGTCATTAATACTTTCACACTCGGAATCTTATCGACACTCATTTTAGTAATATCCTCATTTAGTATTACGATATCAGCCGATTTTCCTACTTCAATTGAGCCAGTAATCTTATCAAGTCCTAGTGCCTTAGCTGGCTTAATTGTATAAGCATCAATAGCAGCCTGTACATTAGACAAGCCTTTCTCATCAATACTTAATGCGTTCGAAATCGTCACAAGTGGATTCAATTCATTTACATCCCAATCACTACTAAGTGATACATTTGCACCTGTTTTCCAAATTTGTCCTAACGGCATAATTCGTTTCATTTGCTGGTCTGTAAAATACGTACTTGCCCAGCTTTGTTTAGGATCTTCCGCAAAATCATGACCGACTTGAAAATCAGCGCTAACTCCTAAATGAGCAAAACGATTCATATCACTATCTTCTACCATTTCCACGTGCGTAAGCGTATACGGCTGTTTTGCCCCTTCTTTTTTCGCTGCTTCAATTGCATTTAAACTCTCTCTTACTCCACTATCTCCAATTGTGTGAATAAGTGCACCGTAACCAAGTTTATTAAGTTCAGTTAACCACCATTTCATTTTTTCTTCTGGAATATAGTTCAAACCATACGGGGTTCCTTTAAACCACTCAAATTTATATTTTTCAAGCGTTTTCGCTGTACTGTTAATACTAATTCCATCACTATACATCTTCACTTGATTAATAAGCATGCGTGACGACAAATCATCTCGCTTAATCTTTTGGAAATACTCGATTTGTTCTGCTTCATTTAAGTTCGGATACACCCACGGACGAAGTACTACTCGTGACGTTAACTTTTTCTCATCATTTACTTTATTCCAAACATCTAACCAGCCTCGTTTCCAATAGAGACGTCCATCCCCCACTGTAGTAATACCATTCTTCGCAACTTCATCTAAGCCGTCCAGCAAACCTTCATAATTTTTTTCGAACAAATTCGGTTGGGCATTCCATGCTTTTTCCATTACGATATCTCCAGCTGTATCATAAAGAATACCAAACGGTTCTCCTGTTTCTGGATCCCGAATAATTCTTCCACCTTGTGGATCTTTCGTATCTTTATTTATCCCAGCCAACTCCAATGCTTTCGAGTTAACCCATACAGAATGAGAGGTTCTTTCCATAATTAATACTGGATTATTAGGAAATAGCTCATCAAGAACTTGTAATGGCGTTTGTTGTTCTGACTTTTCATCCATATTTTTTAACAGCTCTTCCAAACTAAATCCTGTTCCACTTATCCATTCCCCATCTTTCACATCTTTTTTACAAGCATTTAAATACGAGCGTTGTTCTTGCAACGCAGCATCTGGTGAGACACTGCAATTCCCTGCTGCTGGTGATTTCGCTTCAAAAATATGATTATGATTATCCACAAAACCAGGAAGAAGTTGACGTCCTTGTAGATTTATCACTTTCGTATCTTTATTAATCAATTTTTCTACATCCTTATTTGAACCAACAAAAGTAATTTTCCCATCTTTAATCTCTATAGCTTCTGCCATTTCTTGCTTTTCATTAGAAGTGTAAATTGTACCATTTTTAAACACTACATTTTTGGGCAACTGACCAGGTAGAGCAGAGCTACCATTCTCACCTTCTCCTACTTCAGGCGTACACGCTGAAATCCATACCATACTTAGAATCAAACAAATAATCATGATTTTTCTTTTCATATTCTTTCTCCTTTTTATTATGATAAAATGAAACTTTAATTAGTGGTGGACTCCATCCCTCACTAATTATTTGCCCACATCCATCAGGCTTTTACGGACAGCCTGACTCCAAAAAAATAGCGGGATAAATTACTTTCGTATATAGAATAAGGATTGACATAATGTTAATGTCAATCCTTATTCTCATTCTATTTTCGTAACTAAAAAACAAATTTGTGTCACATACTCTTCTGTTAAACAATCACATTCTGGTCCCTTTATATAGACTTCATATGGATGACTCTCTATTATATAGCCATTCCTTTCAACCCACTCTTCTAACGCCATATAAGCATAACCTATATAGTCATAGCTGCCATAATGCAAAGTGGTAACAATTTGATGCTGCTTTAGCCTTTTTATGTCGCACTCTTGTAATACACCTTTATTATCTTCATCCATAATCGGAATTCTTAATTCTATATGGCTGCGATTTGGAATATACTCTTCATCATAAAAAACTGTAGATGGAGAACCGACTATTTGAAAGCTATTTTTTTGTAGTTGTTCATATAAGTCATAAAAATAATCATCCATATCGTCTATATCTATTTGTAACTTTTGAGCAATTACTGTTATTTCATTTCTCATTCCAATTAATACATCGTAACTTCTATGGCGAGCAATATTTAGACCTTTATTCATATTTACTATTTCATTCATTTCTGAAATAACCTGTAAATTTTGTTTCACTTCATGAGATAACTCCATAATTTGAGATTGCATATGTTCAACAAACGAATCTTGATCTGCTGACTGGAGAATGATTTTAATTTTTGGTAAAGGAAACTTGTACTCCCTCAGCTTTTTAATTTTTAACGCTACTTCCAGCTGCCCTTGTTCATAATATCTATATCCATTTACCGGATTCACATATGCTGGTTTTAATATCTCTTCTTTGTCATAATGCCTTAGCATCCGTGTACTCATTTTACAAATTCGTGAAAATTCAGTAATTGTATACATATAAATACCCCTTGAATACATTTTCTTATAAACTTATTCATCCCGATTGGTATGGGCTAATAATTAGAGGGGATGGCCTCCTCTAATTAAAGTTTCACCTTATTAAAACCAATCAAAAATTTTTCTAATTGAAGAACTTTCACCCTGATTGCTCAATCTTTTCATTTTTGAAGGCAATAAATGACTCGGACAATACCACGTTAAACAATTCATTGCACCTCCCATAGTCGATATTTCTCCTACATGAATTTGAATGACTTGTTTTTCCGTATGCTGTTGAATATATCGTAAAACTTCCCCGTCTTTTGCTAATCCAAACTTAGGAACATAAAGGGCGTCACATGTTTCTAACATATTTATATATAAACCTTTTGCCGATGCAATTTCTTGATCATATTGCCCTTTCTCTGTATATGACGAAGGAACAACGATAAATTCAGCTTCTGGCATTTGCTCTTGAATAATCTCTTGCACATGATATCTAAATTCATTATCACCTAGAAAATCACTAATAAACATTGTGTGTTCATCAATAAATTTAACCATTCCGTCCGCGTGCGCAAGTACATCTCCTTCTTCAGCAGGAATAATAATAACCCGGCTTACATCTAAATCCCACTCTAATTGCTCAATTATTTCCTCTTCCGTCCAATCATCGTTGTCATCAAATATGCGTTCTGTTAATATAACAGTATCTTTTTTATTCCAAATAAGATTGCCACCATCCAATATTAATGGTGATTTCACATACTCAAATTCATTTTTCTTCAACCATTTATTAAATTGTTGATCTAAATATCGCCCTTGATCCTCTGGTAAATAGTTTGGGTAATATTTAAATTTAACAAGATGATTCGTTATAACTGGCGCAACATCTCTTAGCCAAATATCATCATACTCAAAGAAGTTTGTATGAAAGTCTTGCTCTTCAACAGATAAAGATATAAGTTGATCGGTAAATGATTTTTTTTCATTTAAGTATTCATTAAAGTAAATAATGTCTTCATACAATGGTTGATAATATTCATTCGATTCATCTGGTATTGCAGTAAAAATAATGCCACTATGTTTTTGTTCCATTTTATTTACCTCGCTTTTTAATAATGATTACATAACTGATTTCAATCAGCCAACTATTCCCCAATCCATTTCTCTTTTCATTACAATTTTTGAAACGTGCACATTTCATGAATGGATTATAGCACGGAGAAATATTATATATTTATATAAAAAATATATAGCTGTCGTTAAGCCGTAAAGTAACTCTTGACAAGATTTGAAAATAACGCATTTCAGACAACATTAAAAATATAATCATCATACCCAATGAATGATTAGCTGATTTTTTTATCAAGATTCATATCCATTACTTCGAACAAACCGTTTTGATTACATAGATCTAATACATGTGTTTCTACTCCTATACAAATCCCTTCTAATGGGAGATCGTTTGGGTCCTGACCAAATGGATCTTCAATTTCAACCCCTATTGCTTCAATCCCTATAAATGCAAAACTTATAAACGTAGTTGCAAGTACTGTAAACCACCCAAGACTATCAACAAGTCCGATCGGTAAAGTCCCGCAAAATATGAGCAGTAAAATTTTAATATGAGCAAAATATGCAAATGGGATAGGCGTTGTTTTAATACGATCACATCCACCCACAGCCGTAAGCAAATTATTCAAATCAGCTTCCATATTAATTATTACATTTGGATGAAGTCGACCCGTTTTTAAACCTTTTGATAGTATAGTTTTTAACATAAAAACTATACTAATTGGTAAATGAATAGATTCCGCCAATATTTCCTTTTCCTTCTCAGAACAAATATTAAGCAATGCTTTTATTTCAGTTAGATCTTTATCGTCTCTCAAATGCCCTTTCGCTATCTTAGGAAAAGCAATTAATAAATGTAAAAATTTTAGCTTTTCCTGATCCGTCTTTTTCTCTTCAGACTCCCAATGACATAAGAAACTAACTGCTAAATTTCTAGTAGAAGCACTAATCGTGCCAAATAACTTTCTACCCTCCCAGTATCTATCATAGGCAGTGTTCGTACGAAAAACTAACAGTAGACCTAAAGCTCCTCCAACAATTACCCAAGGAGTTTGATTAATTTTTATTGCTACATAATAGTAATTAATCACAGTGATTACTGTTGAAATGCACATATATAATAAAATTTGCGGGAAAATATCTCTTACAACTGTTCCCTTTAATGTAAATATTTTATGTAAACTATTTTGATTATTGTAATGTACCATATTTACAAAATCCCTTTCTTTTTTAATCTTTTATCCTTAAAAATTACGAAAGTATACAATTAAATAGTAAAATCATAAACCCTATCATTACGAAACTGGTGAAAATTATTTCTTTCAATACTCTTACTCCTTTTTTTCCAAAAGATATACCACTTTTTTAATTTAAACAACAAATGTTTACTATTCTAAATCACGACGCATTATTTTAGAATTCGCAACGAATAAAGCACTAATTAATACAAGAATCGCGCAGGCGTATAACAATATATCTATTGGACTATCATGATTTATAATAATGAGACGAACGATAGCTGTTATACCTATATATATAAAATATCGTAATGGAAAATGAAAATTCATTTGAAAATACTTTATAATCATTACGATGAATTCAAAATATAAAAAGAATACGACGATACTATCGATCAAATGATAACTAGATTCCTCACCATTTAATTTCAGTTCTTGTATAAATTGAATGACTTCTTTCACAAGAAACACACTTAGAACAACCCCTAAACAAATCAAAGCTACATTTAAAATGTACTGTAGAACGATAGGGAAAAACGAAAATACTATTTTTAAGTTCTTTAACACAAACATTTTCTCCTTTTCCATATAAAGTGAAACTTTAATCAGTAGGGGGTTTGTTCACCCCCTACTGATTATTAGCCCACACTAATCGGGCGTTTATGGACAGCCCGACTCCCACCTAACTTCTTTTTTCGAGTCGAGTTTTAAGGTGAGAGTCTTACTACCCGCAAATAGCGGGATAAAACGAAAAGCGACAATACACTATACTCCGATTATCATTATATTAAAACGTTTTATTTTTACGAATAATAAAGCATGACAAAATAGGTAAAGATAGTATTTCATCTATTTTGTCTATACAGCAGTATAACGAAACTCCAAACGATTATTTCAATTGAATTGGTTGTTGTTGTGTCACACAATGAATCATACCGCCATTTTTATAAAGCTCTCTCACATCAATACCTACTACTTTACGATCCGGGTATAACTTCTGAATCGCGTCGTTTGCGATTTTATCATTTGGATCATTATAATTAGGCACCAATACCACTTTATTCCCAATATAATAATTGATATATGATCCCTTATAATCAAGAGTTTTCCCATTTTCTAAAGCAACCTTGTCTTTACTAAGTGGTAAGTATTCATACTTATACTTCTTTCCTGAAGCATTTTTTGCATCCAACAATGTATCCATATCTTTGTTAGACAAACCCCATTCGGCTAGGTCGTCTTCTTTCATCGTTATAATAGTAGATTTATTATGGAATTTAGCAAATCCATCAATATGAAAGTCCGTAATATCTAAATTAGGTACTCCATCTAACCAAATAAAGTTTGACACCCCAAGGTCACTTATATATTTTTCAATTTCCTTTTCCGATAAATCAGGATTTCTATTTTTATTCGTTACAGCACTTCGAGTTAATAAAGCAGTCCCATTGCTATCTAATTCAATTGCGCCACCTTCAAGGACAAATTTCCCCCAATCAATTCTTTCAATCCCTAATTGCTTACTAACGTTCTCACGAATACGAGCATCATTTTTGTAAGGTGTTTTATTCCCCCAACCATTAAATGCTGGATCTAATATTTTTAGATTTTTATCATTATCATAAACAAAAATTGGTCCACTATCTCTTGCCCATACATCATCCGTAGGTGCTATAAAGAAATCAATCTTCTCCATATTTAGCCCTTCATCTGTTAAAAGCTTATTGATTCTCTCTTTTTCTTCCTGGTCATATGCAACAATGTGGACTTTTTCACCCTTAGTTAAAGCACTTGCCATCTTAACCCAAATAGGTTCAACTTCTTGTTGATACTCTTGACCATATGTGTATTCATGTGGCCATTGTAGCCATGTACCTTCATGTTTATCTGTTTCATCCGGCATCGTGTATTTTCCAATCTTTTTCTGTACCTCTACCTTCTCATTCTCTTTCCCTTTTGCATTTTCATTTCCACCTTCATAAGAACATCCACTTATAACCGTTGTAGCTAATGTAGCTATCAAACAAAACTTCACTACTTTTTTCATTTTCTGCCCCTCCTGTTCTTGTCTTCAATAATGTAAAGCTTCACATAGTGTGAAGCTCAAGCTTTTTCATCGATGTAAAAATTACCAATTATCCTCCCACGTGATAATCGTAAAATTCCAATAAAAATAGAGGGCATTCACAAAGTAACCCCCTCTATTTAACATTACTATTTTTTAACTTCCTTCATAAATTTATTCTAATCTTACTCTCTTCTCATACTTGCTTGTTCACTAAATAAAACATTATTAAATAAAAAAAATCGGTATTGATCATTTCATATCAATACCGATTTTTAAACATTTATTTTTCTTCTATTAAATCATTCGCCATTTTTCTAAACTCTTGATTAAACGTATCATTCATACCATTCTGTACGTTAGAGAATAATATAACAAACGTTCGTTTATCCCAGTTAAAATTATTAAATGTGTTCCAACCAGCTAATACCCCATGATTATGATAATAGTCTGGGTAAATATAGAAACTAAATCCATATTTTCTTGCAGGTGATACAGTAAACATATCAGATAAGCCTTGCTTAGAAAGCAATTTCCCATCCATAATAGCCTCATCTAATTTTTTCATATCTTCAACAGTCGTATACATTTCACCACAACCATATAGCCAGTTCATTTTTAAGCGAGGCGCATCTATTAATTCATTATCTTTTTTCGTATAACCTTCCGCTAGGAAAATATCTTCTGGAAGAGTTGCCCCCATTCCAGATTCATGCATTCCAACAGGATTAAAAATATTTTCTTTCACATATTCAGCAAGCGGTTTATTCGTAAGCTTTTCGACAATATACGCTAACACCATATAATTATAATCTGTATATTTCCATCCTGTCCCTGCAGGAAATTGTAACGTTTGCTCACCAATCCACGTTACTAACTTTAAACGTGACGCTGCATCAACACTCCCTTGCCCCTGTTCTGGTAACCCGGACGTATGTGTTAACAAATTTCGTAACGTAATGTTTCTATCTGCCGGAAACGATGGAATATACTTATTGACATTGTCTTCAATATTTAATTTCCCTTTTTCTCTTAGTTGCATAATAGATATTGCAACGACTGTTTTCGTAATGGAACCGATACGATACTTCGTTCTTGGCGTTGTTAACATTTTATCTTTCACATTCGCATAGCCGTAACCTTTTCGTAAAATCACATGACCTTTGCTAGCTACTAGAACACTCCCATTAAACCCTTTATCTTTTAAATATTGATCTAGTTTTCCCGCTGCACTTTCATAGCGTTTTTTCTCGTTTATACTAACTTCTTGCTGCTCGTCCTTTTGCTTATCAATTATATTCGAAAATGCCTTTATATCATATTTTTTATCTTTCTTTGCATGTATTAGTGCAACGACACTCCCACAAAAAACAGCAAAAATAAAGAAAACGATTAACCATTTCTTTAACATAATAGGAACCCTCTTTTTCTAGTTTCACTTAACGTGCATCCATTCTATTCTATACCTTGTAATTTTCAGATACTTTATAATATTACTTGCTATTCTCTTTATTTAAATTAGATTCCTTTTTATCACATTCAACTTTCAACTACTCTCTATTGTATTTCTTTCTTAAAAAATATCCAGCATACAATCGGATGCACCTGACTATAATTTCAATTTCTTATGTAACATTTGTTACACATCATACAGAATGGAGATGTAATATGAAAAATACCGATAGACGCAATCGTTTAGATGATAGAATGTTTCATTATCGGATAACAAAGAACAACATAGTTTTAATTGAATATTACGGAAAACAAATTATGATTTTAAAAGGAAATGACGCTGAAAAATTTTTAAACAAAATAAATCATGCAAATAACGATAAAGAAAAACAACTGATTATGGCTAAAATTACAGGTAATTTCAAAAGAGGAAATGAACGTAATTGAAAACGAATCTCATTTTCTTTTTTGATTATACAGCATATTCAATAAGAAATGTCGCTCATATGGCATTTCTTTATATTTTCTTCACCAAAAATTCACATTGCTAACTTTCCTTTATTTTTTATTCTCCCTATATAAGCTGAGTACTGAAATACTTAGTAATACAACTATACACAACCACGCATACGTATACCCTTTCTGATCTACAATATACCCAAATAAGACAGGTGCAACAATAATAGCAATTTGATTTAATGTAAGAGCAAAACTCACTGTCATCCCTACAGATTCTTCACTTGCCGTTTCTGCAACTTCAATAATAAAAAGACTGAACCAGCCAATCGAAAAGAACCCTAACAATGCACTTACAACATACAAGAACTCACTCCTTATTGTATGTATATTCATTACTAACATAAGAATAAAACAGATAGAAGTGCAGACCGATATAAATAAAGGGATGCGCCGGTTTCCCTTATAACACAAATCACTAACAGCTGCCAATGTAATACGGCCAATCATTCCAGAAAAGAACATAACTGAAAATACTTTTCCGGCTAAAATAGGTGTAATTGATTGTTCCATTACTAAAAAATTTATAAAATGTCCAACTAACACCATTTGTAATGAAATCATGCAAATACCAGTTATATAAATTGGATACAACGCTTTTTTATGCATCACTGATTTTAACTGCACCCAAAAAGAGGTTTTTATACGTTCTTCTTTCCCTTCCTTCCGAACACATGAATCTCGATAAAATATAGAAAATAAAAGACCACCTATTATACAAATGCTTCCTATTACATGTATCGCATAAGACAAATTATATTTTATTACAAGTAACGGAATTAATACTCCCGCTAGTACACCACCAATAGGTATACCGGCTTGCCTGATCCCCATTGCTAACCCACGATTTTCTTTTGAGAACCATTTTAGTATCACTTTACTTCCTCCCGGCTGGGAAACACTATAAAACATTCCTACTAACAAAAGGACAAAGAGTAACCCTTTAAATCCATTTACTATATTAGTCAGTAAGAGCGAACCTCCGAGTAAAAATGAACTGATAGTAATTAACCATTTTTCATTATATTGATCAAGTAGCTTCCCAACAAAAAGCATGCAAAATAGCGGTCCAATATTTACAACGCTTACTAATAACCCACTCTCCATATTCGTAAGTGCGTATTCTTCCTTCCAAAATAAAGCGAAAGCTCCGACACCATACGTTATAAGTGTCGCTGTCGTTTGAGCAATCGTCGCAAAAATTAACATCATCCACTTATAAGTACTGTTCACATTCTCTTTCATTAGCATTAAGATCCCTCCATCCCCTTCCATTGTATGAAATTTTTGATATTATATAAAATAAATATTAATCATATAATCCATCAAAAAAATTGATACCTTTTTCGGAGGGATGATACGTGGACATAAAAGATTTAACTGTTTTTTACGAAGTTGCAAAAGAAAGAAATATATCTCATGCTGCAAAAAATTTAAACTATGTACAATCTGGCGTAACGATGCGTATGAAACAACTAGAAAACGAATTAGGTGTGCCTTTATTTTATCGAAATGGAAAAGGTGTTACTTTAACTTCTAACGGCGAGATTTTATTAACATACGCAAAACAAATCATCCACTTAATGGAGCAATCTGTTAAAGCGGTCCAAAGTAATGGAACCGAACCAAAAGGCACTTTAAAAATCGGATGTACAGAATCCACAACAGCTGTTCGGATTCCTTCCATATTAGCGAACTATTATGAGAATTACCCACAAGTCGAATTAGTTTTAGAAACAAATACGACGGAACAGCTAACCCATCTCGTATTAGACCGAAAACTAGACGGAGCATTTATCGCTGGAACTACTCAGCACGCTGAACTTCGTGCAAATGTATTTCGTGAAGAAGAATTAGTTCTCATTAGCAAAAATCCTTTATCCTCTTTCCAAGACATAGGAGACATGAATTTACTTACCTTTAGTCACGGTTGCTATTATAGAAGGTTATTAGAAGACTGGCTTCAAGAAGAAGGAATTTCACCTAAACGAGTTTTAGAGTTTGGAACGATTGAAGCGATACTCGCATGTGTAAAATCAGGTATGGGCATAGCAATTATGATGAAATCTATCTTAAATGGTCATAAACATGACGTATCATTCAACCCTTTACCAAATAGCTTCAAAAAAGTTCCTACTACTTTTATTACGAGAAAAGATATTTTTCACTCAGCTGCATTACAAAAATTTATGGAGATGACTCACAATGCGTGAAAAGAAAATACGTGGTATGAAACGAAAAACAAATACTATGATTAAACGAATTGAATAATATACGAATACATTCCCTTCTACTTTCTATCATAATCAATATTGGTATATGCCTTTACCTGTTTCACAAGCTTTTATTAACTCTCAAAAAACCCCTAGGAAAGTAAAGAGATTGTGTATTCAAACTTTATTAAATCAAGCAAATCAATTATTGAAAATGAAACCGAACGACACAAATACATATCGAGTTGTAGTTATGATTTCCATTGCAGATTTATGGCGCTCTCAAATTATCATATTTAAAAACGATGACTACTTTCATACTTTTTCCCGTAGAAATAGTGAATTTCAAAAATGGATTCCGCTTTCAAATGAATCTGTTTTTTGGGAAAAATGGGGAAATACAATTTGTCAAACCGTCAAAACATTGCACTTTCAAGAAATCATTCATGACGAAGATGAATGCTCTAAAAAAGAGATTTGGTTTATTGGAGAATTAGCGTGAAGAAGGCACTGAACTCTATTATTTGAATCTACCCTGAAACAGTAACCACTCATTTTACATCATAGAAAAAGGTATACCTAAAATATTGGTATACCTTTTTCCCTATTTATTTTCCTTTTAAAACACTATGTAACCGATCCGGATAATTTGTAAACATTCCTGTAGCACCCCATTTAATTAACAATCTCATATCTGGTTTCTCATTAATTGTATACGGATGAATAAGCAGGTGATTTTCCCTAGCCTTTTTCATATATGACTCATCAATAATTAACTCTCCATTATCATTACGTAAGTTTGGCCCAATACCGACTGCATACGTTTTAATTTCTTGAAAATCATCATTCGTTACACTTTTCGGCTCATGTGTAATGCCAGACCATTCAACAATCTCGTTGTTATCATTTGGATAATACCAAAGTAGTTGGACTAACGGAATATTTTCATTCATACTATGAATCTTTTTTAAGCTATCTTTACTAAATGATTGAATCATAACACGGCTAGAAGACATGTTCTGACCTATTAAATTATATTTTTTTAATAACGCTAATAATTTCTCTTCCATTCCTGGATACACATCTGGCGATTTTGTTTCAATATAATACTTCATACTTCTTCCGTACTTCTGAAAGATTTCTTCAAGAGTCGGAACTTTTTGACCAATATACTCTTGCTTAGCCTTTTCTGGATAAGCTTTATTGAACCATGACCCTGCATCTAAACTCTTTATTTCACTTAACGTTTTATCTCGTACTTCACCTGTACCATTTGTAGTTCGATCAACTGCTGTATCATGCATTGCAATTAATTGGCCATCCTTAGTTAATTGAATATCTAACTCCAAATAATCCGCTTTCATTTTTTTCACTAAATCATAAGAAGCAAAAGTGTGCTCAGGTGCATGTCCACTTGCTCCGCGATGTGCAATATTTAAAAACTTATTCGTATTCCATTCATGCTTCCCTTCTGATTTCGCATGAACAGCTCCCCCAGCAAAGACACTTCCCGTCATAAAGAAAATAACTAAAACGCTAATAATTTTTCTCATCCTTTTAACCCTTCCTACGTTGCAAATTTCAACAAGCTAATGAGATTTACACGAAATAGAAGACATACTTTCATTATTTTTATAAGCCTATATTAAAATTTCAATCTTACAAATATATTTTCTCTATGTTATTAATAAAGAAAACTATTACTATACTATTTCATTCCTATAGCCTCCTTTTCACATGTAACTCCCTATTGTGTACGGTTCATTCAATAAAAAAAGCCATAATTTATTTAGAGGACACTCCTGTATCCCTAAATAAACTTATGGCTTTTCTCAAATATCTCCGGCCTCTATTAACTTGTAGAAATTAATCATACCAAACCTATTAAATTTTGTGAATATGATTTTTTAATAAAGTAAAACTTCAATCAACCAAGTTTTATGCATCCTCCATTGAGTATTAGTTCACACTGATCAGACTTTTATGGACAATGATTAGCTATAATGTCTTTTTGTTTTTATCAACTATTTTATTTACATAATATTATTATCTTTTATAACAACTTTCATTTTTTACAATTCTTAGTTAAAAAGTGGATAATTTATATACAACCACACTTCCTTATTTATTTGAAAATTTCATAATAAATTGTTCATAACCTCTTCAAGTACTGTGTTTATTGGAGATATAACCTCTTTCCCTGAACGCCACCCTATAAAGCCATCAGGTCTAATCAATACAGCACCTCCATTCTCTATCCCATATAATTTGCAAAAAACATCTTCTTGAGCAATAAAGTCTCCACTTAGACCAACTCGATACACTTTTATATTTATTCCTAATTTAGATGAAGCATCATGTGCAGCTTCATCCCAAGAACAATTTTCTATTCCTGTAAGTAATACAAAATTGTTACCGAATAAGTCTAGTATAGAAGCTTCTTTCCCTTCATACACCCCAAAAAAATGTGGTGCTCGCGTGCCAGGTCTTCCGTTCAGCTCTACTACATCCATTCTATGCGGAGTGTTGGAGTCATCTATAATCGCCTCTGAACAATACTGATACCCAACAGTTACAGCTAAACCATCCATATTATTCAAACTGCCTTCCTCTCTATTCGCAGCACGAAATAATAAACTACTCGCATAATCCGTCGTTAATTTTGCAACAGGGTATCTCTCATCATGGTATGTTTCTAACAATTTCGGTTTTGCTTTCCCTTTTATAACAGCAGCTAACTTCCAGGCTAAATTATGCGCATCTTGTATTCCCGTATTTGAACCAAATCCTCCTGTTGGCGGCATAATATGTGCAGAATCACCAACTAAAAAAATGCGATTTTCTTGAAATTTTATCGCTGTACTTTCACTCGCTTCCCACGGTAGAACACTTAATATTTCTGGTTCAACATTTGTACTTCCAATTGCTGTTTGAATAATTTGTTTACAACGTTCTATATTGAAATCCTCTGGCCCCTCTCCTTTTAATGGATCGTAGGCTACATGATAAATCCATTTTTTTACGTTATCAACCGGGATGAGTGCACCAAGAACCTCCGTATGAAGTACCATAGAAAAACCGAATGCGTCTCCTTGTATAAACTCACTTAAATCAGCTTCAAAATAAATATTCATATAATAGCCACCAATGGTTCCACGACCCTCAGTTTTAATCCCTAACTGCTCACGTATTTTACTTTTCGCCCCATCTGCTGCAATTACATAATCACAATGTATGACACTCTCTTTTTCTGTTTCACGATCTCGAATCGTTGCTTTTACCCCGTTCTCATTTTGTTCAAATAAAATTAATTCATGATAAAAAGATAGTTCTCCGCCTAATGTCTTCGCTTCTTGTAACATCATTTCTTCTAAAATAATTTGATAACAAGCAGTTTGTTTTGATGCGCTAATCTCTTCTATTTTTTGAAGTAACTTTTCATCGTTTCCATACTGAGTGGCTCTCATTTTTTCCAATTCTTCCTTATTCGCCTCAGCTATTGTACGAACCGCTATTCTTCCTCGGCAATTTTCTAGTGCTTTCCCCGCCAATTTAATTCTATTTTCTAAACCTAATTCTCGAAATAACTCCATTGTACGTAAAGTAAGCCCGCCTGCTTTCGGATGAATTGCAGTAGACGGATGTCTTTCAATAAGTAAGTACCTAATATTATGTTTTGCAAGAAATAACGCAGACGCTAATCCTGATAATCCCCCTCCAACAATTAAAACTGGTACATAATTTGCTTTCATATATTTATCCTCCACATCATTGTTCTGAGCTCAGTATCATAAATATAATTAAAAAAACCATTAAAATATAGACTTATATTTCATTTTGAATTATCATATAGATAGATTACGCCCCAAAATCCCTTTTACCTTTTCATACATCTATAATCCACCTGAATTGTGTGTGTATGAAAGAGTAAAACAAAAGAACTTACTTTACGTTGAGCCATGTTTTATTATAGAAATCAAAAATAATACAAAAATTATAAGCGATCATAACCTTATGGATTATATAAGGTTGCGATCGCTTACTTTATTGTTAAATCATTTTTCATTTTTAAAACTTCATCTATTGAGTTATGTAATCCTTCCAATCCCTTTTCTATCCCTCTATAATTTTCAACAATAAAAAATTCATTCGTCTCGATTTTCTTTCCCAATATTGCAGCTCATACAACAATCATGTAGCATTATCGTATCGATGCAATGGTTCATCATCTTAAACCTTTCGACTAATTTATTGGAGGCAAAGTGATTGAAATGAATAAACAAGAACAATTAAATGTTATAAAAAAAGATTTTATTGATTCTCAAAAAGTATTATTGGCAATTGGCGATGAAACAAGGCAAGCTATTTTGTTAGTTCTCATGGAAACGGAATGTCAAACCGGATTACGTGTAGGAGAAATTACGAAGCAAACACACCTTTCCCGCCCAGCAGTATCACATCACCTTAAGATTTTACGAGAAGCTGGTATTATTTTAATGCGAAAAGAAGGCACAAAAAACTTTTATTATATTGATATACGTACAAAATTAGGTTTATTAAAAAATCTTGTGTTAGATATTGAAAAGCTGTTGCACAACTTTTATTGAAATAAAGATACGGTATTTGGAGGTATAAGAAATGAAAGCAATGATAATTGATAGATATGGAAAAGTCCCAATGCGTATGACAGAGGTACCTACTCCTGAAATAAATGAGTATGAAGTGCTCGCAGAAATTCATGCAGCTAGCATTAATCCAATTGATTTTAAAATACGCGACGGAAAAGTAAAAATGTTACTGAAATATGAAATGCCCCTAATACTTGGTAATGACTTTTCCGGTGTCATCGTAAAGATTGGGGCAAAAGTGACTAACTTTAAAGTCGGTGATGAAATATATGCACGCCCAAGAAAAAATAAGATTGGTACTTTCGCGGAGTATATAGCCATTCATGAAGATGATATAGCTTTAAAACCTAATAATTTAAGTTTTGAGGAAGCTGCTTCGATTCCACTCGTTGGCTTAACATCATATCAAGCATTACATGACATCATGCAATTACAAAAAGGACAAAAGATTTTAATTCACGCTGGATCCGGTGGTGTTGGTACTTTTGCTATTCAGTTAGCAAAAATAATGGGTGCCACTGTTACAACGACTGCTAGTGAAGCTGGTGCGAATTTAGTAACATCTCTTGGCGCAGATGAAATTATTAATTATAAAACAGAGAAATTTGAAGATATACTAAAAAATTATGATGCGGTATTTGATACAATAGGCGGTGCAACACTTGAAAAATCATTCAATATTATAAAAAGCGGAGGAAACATTGTTTCCGTTTCAGGCATGCCGAATGCTCGCTTCGGTAAAGAATTTGGTTCAGGATTCTTTAAAACTCTCTTATTTTCATTAGCCAGCAAAAAACTTACCGCACTTGAAAAAAAGCATAATGCTCAATATTCATTTTTATTTATGAAGCCAAGCGGGGATCAATTACGTACTATTGCAAACTATATTGAAGCTGGACAAATCAAACCTGTAATCGATCGAGTTTTCCCTTTTGAAGATGCTCAAAAAGCAATGGAATATTCAGAGTCTGGAAGAGCAAAAGGAAAAATAATTGTAAAAATGAAATAATAATAAAACCTCCATTTTCTTAAAATGGAGGTTTTAAATTTGCTGTTAAATAGACATTGTGCAATGAAGTCCTTACAATAGATTGCAAGGGGAAATATTATATTATACTTTTAGTTAACTTTACAAAGAATACATACGTACAAATACATATCCTAATTACAAAAGAGGAGGAGATAAAATGACTAAAAATAATGAAGCTGGTTGGAATTTAGATAATAGTTATACGACTTTACCACAATCATTTTATACAGAAATCCCCCCTACTCCCGTAAGTTCACCGGAGCTAGTTAAACTAAATCATTCACTAGCAATATCTCTCGGCTTTAATCCTGAAGAATTGAAAAAAGAAGTTGAAATTGCTATTTTCGCTGGTAATGCACTCCCTGAAGGAGCTCATCCATTAGCTCAAGCGTATGCCGGTCATCAATTCGGACATTTTAATATGTTAGGCGACGGCCGTGCCCTTTTAATTGGCGAACAAATTACTCCTTCCGGTAAACGTTTTGACATTCAACTGAAAGGTTCTGGCCCTACTCCGTATTCACGCCGCGGTGATGGTCGTGCTGCACTCGGTCCGATGCTACGTGAGTATATTATTAGCGAAGCAATGTATGCACTTGATATTCCGACTACTCGAAGTTTAGCAGTTGTCTCAACTGGCGAACCAACATATCGTGAAACAAAGTTACCCGGAGCAATTTTAACTAGGGTTGCTAGTAGCCATATACGTGTTGGCACATTTCAATATGCTGCCGCTCGTGGTTCTACCGAGGATCTTCAATCACTAGCTGACTATACGATCAAAAGGCATTATCCAGAAATTGAATCTCATAAAAATCCATATACTGCATTACTACAAGAAGTCATTAAAAGACAAGCAAGTCTTATCGCTAAATGGCAACTTGTTGGATTTATCCATGGTGTAATGAACACTGACAATATAACGATTAGTGGGGAAACGATTGATTACGGTCCTTGTGCATTTATGGACAATTACGACCAAGGAACCGTATTTAGCTCTATTGACACACAAGGCCGTTATGCATATGGAAACCAACCATATATGGCTGCTTGGGATCTCGCTCGTTTAGCTGAATCTTTAATACCTATCCTACATGAAGATGAAGAAACAGCATTAAAGATTGCACAAGACGAAATTTCAAAATTTAGCGTACAGTATGAAAACAATTGGTTCCTTGGAATGAAAAAGAAATTAGGACTATTTAGCAACGAGGAACAAGATCAATCACTTATTGAGCAACTTTTAAAAATGATGGAGAAATATAAAGCGGATTATACAAATACCTTCCGTTCTTTAACTCTCGATACGTTAGAAAATACCCCTCTATTCGAAAGTCCAGAATTTAAAGAATGGTACGGACTATGGCAATCTCGATTAGAAAAACAAGAAGAATCAAAAGAGAACGCCTATGAGATGATGAAAAATAATAACCCGTCGATCATCCCAAGGAACCACCGTGTAGAAGAAGCATTAGAAGCAGCTGTTACAGATGGAGATTATAGCGTAATGGAGAAACTTCTTGAAGCTTTATCAAATCCTTATGCTTATTCTGCAGAGCAAGAAGAATACTGTGTTCCACCCGTGCCTACGAATCGTCCTTATCGTACTTTTTGTGGGACTTGATTGCAATTAAAAGAACATTTCTAATTATATTTACTGTTAACAACAAACTTAAAAGGTGGTTTCAATATTGAAAACACCTTTTAAGTTAACTTATTTAATGTCCACTTTTAAAATCAACTAAAAATGCCGACTTCAAATCAAAAATACTTCACTCTATATTTATACATGTTCTACTACTAAAAAATCTGGTTTTGCAGGTGCAGGCGTATCTCCATGAGCAGCATATTGTTTTGTATCAAGGTTTAATATCGAAAAATTTTCATGTGCCTCTTGTTTAGATTCAGCTAAAATACCGCCAATACTTAAAGATACAACACCAGCAACCGCTAATCCCATAATAGTTAATCCGATTTTTTTCATTATTTCAACGCTCCTTTGTCAAATATTCTTTTTCTCATTTCATAAGCCTTATAAAAATACTTTTCAGCCTGTTCTATATTGCCTTCTTTATGAAACTCTATTGCCAGCTTTTCAGCATATTCGCAGATATATTCGGTTAAATTTTCTCTTTCAAAGTAAGCAAAACTTTCAAGTATAATTTTTTCTACGTTTTCTGCTTTTAAACATTGACAAAATTCCTTTAGAATTAAAAAATGATACCTATATTCATCATTTTTTAATTCTTTACAAACTTCCAATCCAATTTCAATTAACTCTTTTGCCTTTTCTATTTCTCCTATTTTATAATATTCTCCTGCCTCTATAAAAATAGCTTTATAATGATTCGGCATTTTTTTAGAAACTTCTGATAAGTGCCTAATAGCTAAGACTGAAAGGTTTTGGCTCGCATACAATAATCCCAAATTATGCCTTATTCTTAAAACTAGTGTTTCAGCATCTTTTTTTTGCAAAGTATTTAATGCTGAAACAATATACTCCTCTGCTCTTTCATGCTGTTTTAATTTTGAAAAAGATAATCCCAAAACATTTTCACATAGTGCTACATTCATTTCATGCCCTGCATGTTTTGCAAAGATATCCCTTGCTTTCGAAGCATATTCAATAGCTGAATATGCTTGATACATTTGATATTTTAATGTAGAAACTCTGTAGTTCAACTCTGCTTGTTCAACTTCATCTGGAATATGCTTTAGTAATCCTTCCGCTTTATCAAAATAGTTACTCGCTTCACTATAATTTGAGAGAATTGTAGAATGTATGGATTTGAATAAATAATAATAATATTCTAAAAATTCATCGTTCGGTTTAGGCAACGAATCCACTTTATCAAAAGAATTTTTTGAAATACCTATACCATCAATTAGCACTTTATATCGAAAATCTAAAAGATAATAGTGAAATAAAACATTTATATCTTCTTCGATAATATGTAGCTTTTTATCAATCTCTTCCTTTATTTTTTTCGCTTCACTTACTCGTTGGGCTCTGATATTTTGGTACCAATCATTCAGCATCTTGGTAATTAATTTATTACCCGTGATTTGTATATTCATTGAAACCCCTCCCCCTTCTCTTTAATTATTCTAAAAGTAACACAATTCAATTATTTATATCCATATTTATATATATTTCTCAACAATTGTTTGAAATTCAACTCCTCAATTTATTATTTGTCCACATTACACCCATCTCTTATAACCTCTGAATATGAGTATCCTTAAAATCCGTCTCATATTTCAATCCATATCCAAACATTCGATCCATTCCAATATGTGCTGTCCATATTAAGCCAATCATTAGAACGGTATCTATCTTAAAATAGACACCTATTAGAACAATTAATATGGATATGATATATGTGTGACATACATTATATATTTTAGCACCAACGTGATTATTGATCCCATATGCTAACATTGATAAATCCGGCGCTAAAAGGAATACAAAAAATATAATCCAACCAAATTCATATATCGAATACATATAAATCGTGGCTAAAAATACAATCAGTCCTTCAAAATGTACAATACGTTTTTGCATTTTTTATCATTCCTCTATTTCAAATGAAATGCGCGTCTCTTATTTTCCTATATTTATTGATAAATTTTTATCAATAAAGTTCCCCTTTGCATTTTTTGACCAAACAATTGCTAAAATTGGTCCTGCAATGTTATGCCATACTGCCGCTAATACACTTGGGAGTGCAACAGCACATTTTGCATTCCTACTCCTATTGAAATGGCTCTTCTAGTCCCTTCATCTAATCCAAGTACGAACGCAGTTATATACCCGAGCAAAAAACCAAATGCATTATGGAGCATCACTGCAACAAAGATAAGAAGACCTGAAGAAGTAATGCTACTTACATTTGCTGAAACAATTGCAGAAACAATAATGATAATTGCTATAACCGATATTAAAGGTATTACAGTCATTCCTTTATTAACGGTATAAGGAAAAAACTTCTTCACTAATCATCCCAAAATGATAGGCACGATAATGCCTTGTACGATAGAAAGAAACATAGACATAGCATTTACTGGCAGTCATTGCAATAGACAACGCTAAATTTCCTTTTGCTAAATAAGCCATAACATTTGATGCGGTGCCACCCGGTACTGAACCGAACAACACTAATCCAGCTGCTAATTCCGCTGGTAGATTCATAACGTAGGCGAGTACGTATGCGACAAGTGGCATAATAATAAACTGAGCACATACACCGATAATAACTGGCAATGGTTTTGTAGCGATGATTTTGAAATCAACAGTCTTTAATGTTAACCCCATCCCAAACATGACAACCCCAAGTAAAATTGTTATGTAACTAGTTAACCCGAGAAATGGCGTGGGAATGAAATATGCAATAGCTGCAATACAAATAACCTAAAATGCAAAATACTTTCCAGCTATATTACTTATCGCTTCTAGTACTTTCACCCAATCATCCCTTATCCTTTAACTGAAACACCTTATTCGGATTCAAAATATTTTGCGGATCAAGAGCTTTCTTTATTTTCTCCATTACGAATAATGCCGCCCCATGTTCTTCTTCTTGATACTTTCGTTTTCCGACTCCAACGCCATGTTCTCCCGTGCACGTTCCACCTCGTTTAAGAGCATATAGAACGATACTTTCGTTTATTTCGTCTGCCTTCTTCACTTCTTCTTTATCCTTTGTATCAATCATTAAGAGTACATGGAAATTCCCATCTCCAACATGACCGAGAATACCACCAATAAGACCTACTTTATGTAATACCTCTTTCGAATGGTGAATCGCACCAGCTAATTCTGAAATCGGCACACATACATCTGTACTCATTAGTTTTTTGCCAGGATAACTATGCACGTAAGAATACGCTAAGTTATGTCTTGCATCCCATAATTTATTTCTCGCCGCAGTTTCCGTCTCAAACGCGATTTCTTTACATTTATGATCAAGAACGATTTCTTTCGTAAATTCAATATCTTGCTTTAGCCCCGCTTCATTGCCATGAAACTCTAAAAACAGTGTAGGTTCTTCTCTATAACTTGTTTCATTATAATGATTTACTTGTTTCATAGATAATTCATCAACAAGTTCAATTCTGGCAATTGGAATACCTGCTTGCAAAATATGTATAACAGCCTCTACTGCATCATTTATAGTTGGAAACGATGCTCTCGCTGCCATAACATGCTCTGGTATACCATATACTTTTAAAGTTAATTCCGTAAAACATCCAAGCGTCCCTTCTGAACCTACGAAAATACCATTTAAATGATAACCTGATGATGACTTCGCTGCTAAATTCCCCGTATGTATTACGCCTCCATCAGCTAGAACCACTTCTAAATCACGAACTTGATCACGCATTACGCCATACTTAACCGCTGTCGTTCCGCTTGCATTTGTAGCAGCCATTCCACCTAACGTTGCATCGGCTCCTGGGTCTACACTAAAAAACAATCCATACTTTTTCAATTCTTTATTAAGCTGAGAGCGGGTCACTCCTGGCTGTACTCTCACAAGAAAATCCTTCTCCCTTATTTCAAGTATTTTATTCATAAGAGAAAAATCCATTGTGATCCCCTTTTCATACGGAATTACATGTCCTTCTAAACTAGAGCCTACCCCAAATGGAACGACAGGTTTTTTATGCTCACTTGCTACTTTCATTATCCCGCTAACCTCTTCGGTCGTTTTTGGAAAAACAACTACATCAGGTAAACTACTAGCATGATATGATTCATCTTTACTATGTAACTCTCTTACTGTCTCATTTATTACTACTCGATCTTCAGGAAGTATATCCTTTAATTCATTTACTAAATGCTCAATTGTTATTTCCATAACTAACTCTCCTTTTTTAATTTTAAAATAAGTATACCATTTTTATACAAAATAATTAGAAAAATAAGATTATTGAACTTTAAGCATACAAAAAAGAACTTGCAGCACCCGCTACAAGTTCTTTTCAAACTACATTTTATATGACTTCTTTATTAACAACATAAACCAAATTAATGTTACTGCCATCAATGAATGAGAGAAACCTACAATATACGTTAGCCCTTTAAAATCCGCTCCATTTAATTGAAGAAGCCCTCTCGCTGCCAGCGAACCTAACATTAAAGTTAATGCAATGTTATGTAAAACAAACCATTTATTAAATCCTTTCACTTCATGAAACGCGAATACTTTTGCTAATCCTAAAGCAATTAAAAAGAAGAAAAAACCAAGTACAAGTGTATGTGTATGTAAAAGGTTTAATAAAGTAGAGCCTAAAATCCCTTTATACTTCCCATACTCCCTAGCAAATATTCCTGACAATAAACCGATAATTAAATACGTAAACGATGCATTATATAATTTTTTCATTATGTACCTCCTTGAGTAGAATGTGTAGTGTGTCATATTTAGTAATAATGATAGTTATATAGTAAAAACTCCTAGTCACCTAGGAGTCATTGTATAAGTATCTCACTCTTTACAATCAAATCTAATTATAAAATATCCTTTTATACAAAACAAACGAACTTTATGTGAACAAGTAGAGCGTAAATAAAATATGTTGCACTTTTGTATTACGCAATCCATACTAATTGTTATAACATTTAAAGGTGGTGCAATACATTGATAGTTCTTGAAACTGAACGACTCACTCTTCGTTGGCTCGATATAAATGATGCTCCGTTTATTCTTGAATTAGTAAACGATCCTGCATGGATTCAGTTTATTGGTGATAAAGGGGTTAAAAACTTAGAAGACGCAAAAAATTATATCGTAAACGGACCAGTCGATATGTATAACAAACTCGGATTTGGCCTTTACTTAGTAGAAAGAAAAGAAGGTCTCACGCCACTTGGTATGTGCGGTCTTATTAAAAGAGATTCATTAGAAGATATTGATATCGGCTTTGCCTTTTTAGAAAAATTCCGTTCAAAAGGATATGGCCACGAGTCTGCTTCTGCGGTAATCGAATACGGTGTACAAAAACTTGGACTGAAACGAATTGTAGCAATTACTTCTATAGATAACATCACCTCAGGAAAGCTTTTAGAAAAAGTAGGATTGCAGTTCGAAAAGATAATTTCAGACTCAGGAGAAGATTTAAAATTATTCGGGTATAACGCGTAATAAAAAGGTCACCACTCATGGTGACCTTTTTATTATTTTACTGATTTTGTAATAATCTTTTGAGTTACATTATAGTTGTATCAATTCTTGTAATTACCAATATTCCTTTCACATCACATTTTTGGAACTTTATAGAAATAAAACTTCCACTTCTAAATTAATTATATTAATATATTAAATAAAGGAAGTGAGAATAAATGGAACAACCACTATTTTTGTTAGTTCTTCAATTCATTGCAATTGTATCGTATATGGAATCTTGTACAATACCGTATTGAAATTAAATATGCCTAAATGGACTGCACATATGGTAGCTACGGTCTTTTCTCTTGGTATTGCCTATCAAGCTTTTATAAATTTCATTTGAAAAACTTTTGTAGCAATTACTTCTACAAATATTGTTGATGCAGTAAAGCTTTTACAAAAAGTAGGATTGCAATTTGAGAGGATTATTTCATGATTAGGAAACGTAACCATTTTTTATAAAGTCTGTCCAGGGCAAAATAATGAAGAATTTATTTCCACTAGAAATATATTTGCATAACAAGGAATGAATTTAATTAATCCTGCAACAAATTTCATTTTAGATCAAAAATACGTAAGAAAATAAGCACATCTTGTTATAAAAACAGATGTGCTTATTTTTTAATTTCTATGCATTTTTACGTTTTAAGAAAATCACTCCACCTACAATTAACAGTAATGCGCCTGCAGCCATAGAGATCCAACTAGTAAGGTTAGTACCTGTTTGCGGTAACCATCCAATTTTAGATTGAATTTCATTCTTAGGTTGTGGTTGTTCTTTTACTTGCTCTTTAGGTTGCTCTGATGTTGGAGTATTTTTATCTGGATTCGGCTGTTCTGGTTTAGGTTGTTCCGGTTTTACCTCTTTGAATTTCACTGTTTGTCCCTTATCTTCAATGTCAACGTGAATAGCTACTAAGACACTATCTTGATACAGTTCTTCAAATACTACTACTTCTTTACCTTGTAATGCAGAAGCATTACATGTGAAATCTAATGTGATAGAACCATTTTTCTCTTTTGCAGTAAACTTAGATTCTGCTGTTACTTCTTTACCTTTAACTAATAATGGTTTGTTTGTTGCTTTATCCATTAGTTTACCTTTTACAACGTACTCTTTACCCACGATTAAGTCTTTGTATTCCACTTTATCTTGGATTGTTACAGATTTTGTAGCGTCTAATTCTTTAGAACCATCAGCTTTGTTTGTAGCTGTTGTTTTTATTGAAGGCTCTACAAATCGAACTGTTTGACCTGCATCGTTAATGTCTGCATGAGTTGCAATTACTTGACCTTCATGTAATAAGTCTTCAAACACGACTACTTCTCTTCCTTGCTGTTCAGCACCAACAAAAGTAAATTCTACTGTTACAAAACCATTCTTTTCTTTTGCAGTAAACTTAGTCTCAGCTATTACTTCTTTACCATCAATTAATAATGGTTCTTTAATAGCTTTGTTCATTAATTTACCTTTTACAGTGTACTCTTTACCAACAACTAAGTTAGTATACTCTACTTTATCTTGGATAGTGATAGAATCATTTGCATGAATCTCTTTTCCACCATCAGCTTTGTTTGTAGCTGTTGTTTTTACTGAAGGCTTAACGAACTTAACTGTTTGACCCTTGTCGTTGATATCAGCATGTGTTGTAACAATTTTTCCGTTTTTCAGTAACTCTTCGAATACTACTACTTCTTTTTCTTCTAAACCAGTTGCATCAAATGTAAAATCTAATGTAATAGAACCATTTGCTTCTTTTGGTGTAAACTTAGTTTCAGCTGTTATTTCTTTTCCATTTACAACTAATGGTTTATTAGTTTCTTTATCCATTAATTTACCTTTTACAGTGTACTCTTTACCTATTTGTAGATCTTTGTATTCCACTTTATCTTGAATTGTTACAGACTTAGACGTGTGCATTTCTTTTGTGTCATCTGTTTTATCAGTAGCTGTTGTTTTTATTGAAGGAATCTTTTCATCTTTGACAATATGTTTAATGATTTGACCATTCTCTTTGATCTCAAAAGAGAACGTTTCTTCATTCAATACATAACCTTTTGGTGCAACAGTTTCTTTATATGTGTATTTTCCAAATGGTAACTTTTCAAACTTCGCGATACCTTTATCGTCTGTTTTTCCTTTTACTACTTCTTTTCCTGCTTCATTATAAATAGTAAACTCTGCATTTGGAAGTTTGTTGTTTCCATCAGCTACATCAACTTTTGTAATTTCTAGATCACCTTTGATAAGATGATTAACTGCTAATAACTCAATAATTTTCCCATGTTCCTTTATTTCGAACATAATCGGTTCTTTAATAAGAACGTAACCGTTTGGAGAAGCCTTTTCTACAAATGAATATTTACCATATGCTAAATTTTTGACGTTAACTTCACCTTTTTTATCTGTCTTATATTCACCAATAACTTTCCCACTTGCATCTTTTAACTCGAATACTGCACCTTCTAATTTTTTGCTGATATCTTCATTATCTACTTTAAGTAATTTTACACTACCTTTTACTTCGGTATTTTCTACTGTAAAAGTAAGTGTTTTATTGTGCTCTTTAATTTCAAAAGGATACTTTGTTTTATTTTCAAGATATCCATTAGGTGTTTTTGTCTCTAAGAAATAATACTTACCATACGTAAGATCCTCAACTTTTGCAATTCCATTTTCTTTTGTTACTACTTTTTTCACTTCTTTTCCATCTTCAGTGAAGACTGTGAATTCAACATTTGGCAAAATCTTTCCTGAATCACTAAGTTTTTTTATTTCGATGTTACCTTTTACTTTATTGTTTACTACTTGAACAGCTCCTGTTTCCCCTGTTTTAACTTCAATAGTTTGTGGTTTATCACCTGAAACATAACCTGTTGGTGCTTTAATTTCTTTTACTGTATATGTACCAATTTGTAGGTTATTTAATTCTGCAGTACCATCAGCACCAGTCGTGATTTTTCCAACTGATTCATTATTTGCATTAAAGACTTCAAATACTGCACCAGCTAGAACTTCCCCATTTTCTCCAACCTTTTTAATTTTTAAAGAACCAGTTGCTTCCCAATTTACTGCAAGATCACTACTAAGTTTTTCTTCATTTCTTTCTAATAATACTGTAGCATTCTGAACAGTATCCGTGCCGCGGTAAGCAATTGCTTGAACTTTAGTTAAATTAGCAGCAACACTTAAATTAAATTCACCTGTTTTTGTGTTCTTAGGAATTTGGATACGGAATTTTTCCCCAACTGAAAGCTGATCTCTCACTTCACCATTTTCACTAACAATTTTAACTCCATTAGGGGCATTTTTCGCTACTACCTTATAAGAACCACTCTTAGCATTTGTTTGTACTGTGTATAGATTCGTTTCAAAGAACTCACCCTTTAATTCTGCTTTTTGCTTTTCAGCAGGAATCACATTCATAAAAATATCTTGCGTCTCTTCACTATTATTAGCATTATTAATAATAGCCTTAGCTGCTTTTTCAACATTTTTATTCTCATGTTTTAATTCATTTACATCAAGTTGACCTAATGCATTCCAGACCGCAAGCTGAGTTGCATAATGCGCTTCATTTTCATTAGCTACTCCCAGCTGTTCAGTACTTTTTTGTGGGAAACCATTTAATAAGACCTTATATACTACATTATCTGTTTTCCCCATTTCAGGAAGATCTTCACCATTTGGTGATTTTAATCCAAGAGTTAAGCAATAAGCAATTTGACCGCTTGAATTTTTAATAAATTCAGTCCGAATGTACTTACCTAGACTATTACTATAACTCCATTCCATTGAATATTTTTCATGCGTCATAACTTCTGCACTAGCCCTTGGTAAAAACACATTAAAGAATAATGCCAGTACTGATAATAATGTAAAAACTCTTATAATAACTCTCTTACTCAATTCTGAAACCTCCCTAAAATAAATTTATCTGAGTATATATCGCAATATCTAAAACATTCACGAGCAACCCGATTATCATTATAAAACAAAAAATTACAAATATTAAATATTTTTAACTAAATAGTCATAAAATTTACACATTTTAATATTTTTCAAGTTTTCAAATGAGTTTACTATATACAGATTCCAAAACACGACTGCAATTAACCAGATAAATATGTATGTTAAATATGTAACTAGTAGTTCTTTTGTTCAAGTTAGTAATCTTCTATTTTATCCAACCATTACTGTAAGAAAATCCACCCAATTGCTTTTACCTAATAAATAAAAAAAGGCATCAAAAGTTTCGCTTTGTAATCATATATTTTGGCATATTTAATTATCTTTAAAAGAGGCCACTATTTAAATTACTAGTTTACTTCTTTCCATTCTATTTATAAATATGTACAATTTCTTCAACAAAAAAAGTTTCCTATTTTATATGAGGAAACTTTTTACGTAGTATGAACCTAAAAACCTAAAATCCCTATAATTTGGCGGGCCTTAGCATTATCAATATAATAATGCATCTCTAATCCTCGTCTTTCTGCACGGAGTACGGTTCCCTTTAATTTTGATAGATGTTGTGAAACAGTGGATTGCGGGAGTCTTAATATTTCCGTTAACTGTGTAACATTACACATTTTATGGTGCATTAATTCATTTACAATTTGTAATCGAACGGGATGTGCCATTACCTTTAATACATCTACATCTTCTTCACTAATTTTAACTCGATTTCTATTGGATAGTAATGTTGTCATTTCGCATTCTCCTTTATTATTTATTTCTATTTTCCTATTATCCTTATAAGTAGTACTTATAGATGATTACCATTTGTCCTGTTGAGAAAATATATTCTCTTTCTTAAATAAAAAAAGACCCCTATCCTGAAAAACAGTAATTACTACTTCAATGAATTAATGTCCTCTAATTTTCAGTCAAACTATATTTTATTTTGGAAAGATAATTTCGTAGTCTATTACATGATTTTGAGCTAGGTTTAACATACTTTGTTAAACGAAAAATCTATAAGAAATCTTCCTTCATTTCGCCTTATACAACTTATACAACTTATACTATTTATTTCTCAACACAAATAAACGAAATTAAATTTCCAATAATGGTAACTTCAGCTGTTAACTATCATTCCTTTTAACTTTCCCCAATTAAAAATAACCTTTTCTTTTCATTTTCTTGTTACCCCGAATAATATGTACCCCTCTTTTACTCTATTAATTCATTATTACACTCCTCCATTTAGATATAAGGGGAACTTCTTATTCAAAGAATTAATTATGCAACATTGCATTTGATAATCACTTTCGTTGTAACTATAATGATTACAGCATTACTATTAATCCAAATATTCTACATGGAGGTTTTATTATGTTCAAAAAAATTATTGTATCTTCTATGGCGCTTACTATGTTCGGTGGAGCTGCAACTATGCTAGAGGTACCTAGTGCTCAAGCAGCTTCTTATAACTCAACATCATCCTCTTACTTTGATGTCACTCCTGAAGAGGCCGCGGCTTTCTATCAATTTCAAGACTATAAAAAATTAAAAGTATTTATGGATGACTTTGAAGCTAGAAACCCTTATACTCCTGGTGGAGGCTACGCTCAAGGTAGTGTACGTATGCAAAAATTCAACGATGCTCTTAGAGATGCTAAATTAACAAATATCTACCAAGAATTTATTAGAATCTCATACTACAATCATTATCCAGAACCAAAATAATAACCACGGATAAAATGTTTATTATTTCTATAACTTAGCCTAATTTTAAATGTATAGCCTAAAAATAATGATTAGAAACCACTCATATAAGAGTGGTTTTTCTATTTCCCTATATAATTTAGCTGCATGTTAAGTCACCTTTATTTTGAAATCTTTCATAATGGACATTCTCTCGTTTACACAAACTAGTAGATTAGCGAAGAAAATATCAAAATGTCTTTATAAGTGGTTGGAAGTAATTCTTTTCTGTTTCATAACAAAAAACGAGCACCCTCTCACAATTACATTGAACTGCACCCCAATTGTTAGACACCGTCTAACAATTGGAGGTGCAGTTTTTCTATGGTTAAATTTACAGCTGAT
>NZ_JAEHBN010000123.1:0-230 GCF_016483605.1 Bacillus cereus group sp. N11 | reverse complement strand
CCCCCCCCACCCCTCTCCCCCCCCCCGCCCCCCCCCGACACCGACCCCCCCCTATTACTGGGTATAGCGACTGTTCTCTACGATATCGACCTCGAGGTAACACGGGCGCTACCGGGGCTACTGGACCTACTGGACCTCGAGGTAACACGGGCGCTAACGGTCGGTGTGGACCGACTGGCACTCCAGAAAACACGGGGGGTGGGGGGGGGGGTGGGCGGGGTGGGGGTGGG
>NZ_JAEHBN010000122.1:0-230 GCF_016483605.1 Bacillus cereus group sp. N11 | reverse complement strand
AGCTTGGGGATGGCGCATTCCGTTCATTATTGGAGCGATGGGTGCAGTAGATGTATTATGGCTTCGCCGCACGATGGATGAGTCGGAGCAATTCTCAAACATAAAATCTCAAAAACGCGAAAGCGCAGGAACCGTTCGCGCTCTTATGAAACATCCGAAAGCAGTATTAACAGTAGTCTGCCTAACACTAGGAGGCACTGTTGCATTTTATACGTACACAACATATTTAC
>NZ_JAEHBN010000121.1:0-230 GCF_016483605.1 Bacillus cereus group sp. N11 | reverse complement strand
GTTCGAGGTGGAAGCATGGTGACATGTGGAGCTGACGAATACTAATAGATCGAGGACTTAACCATATAATATGTAGCGATGTTATCTAGTTTTGAAGGAATATATATTTAAAATTCCTTTTGACATTCTGAAAAGAATGTGTATAATGATAAAAGTCTGGTAATGATGGCAGAGAGGTCACACCCGTTCCCATACCGAACACGGAAGTTAAGCTCTCTAGCGCCGATGGT
>NZ_JAEHBN010000120.1:0-231 GCF_016483605.1 Bacillus cereus group sp. N11 | reverse complement strand
AGGCGGGGGGACTACTCCTACGGAAGAGGGTGCCGGCCTCAGGCGGCCGTGTCGGAGGCGAGGGCACGGGGGGCGAGGGGCCCACGAGAGGGCGGGGGCGCGGCGGAAGCGGGCGTGGGAGGTGCGCGGGGGGTCGGTCTTGGGCGCGGGGAGGTTGGGATTCGGGCGGATCGAGGGGGGTTAGGGCTTTGGGGGGCGGCGGGGGAGGGGGTGGTCCGGGTGCGGGCGGGG
>NZ_JAEHBN010000119.1:0-233 GCF_016483605.1 Bacillus cereus group sp. N11 | reverse complement strand
AACAGTTTCTCCATAAAAGCTGCTATCTCTAACATCTCCTGAACCAGTAGGACTGTGTACAAAATTCCCATGTTCATAATACGAGATAGCGCGATGTATATCTGGAAAAGCCTGAGATAAAGTTTTATGCCATACTGTTTGAATTAATTCAGGGTGTTCCTTGAATTGTTGACAAAAAACGAGAAAATATCGTGCCTGTGTTGTTGCGATGAAGATTCCACATGGACGCAGAA
>NZ_JAEHBN010000118.1:0-233 GCF_016483605.1 Bacillus cereus group sp. N11 | reverse complement strand
CGGCAGCGTCAGATGTGTATAAGAGACAGTTATTACTCCATGGACCGTGACAAGCGTTGGGATCGCGTAGAAAAATGTTACAGTGCTATGGTGAATGGTGAAGGCCCTACTTATAAATAAGCAGAAGAGTGTGTAGAAGACTCTTATTCGAACGGTATCTATCATGAATTCCTAATGACGTCTGTAATTGTTAACGAAGATAACACGCAAGTTGCAACAATCAATGATGATGA
>NZ_JAEHBN010000117.1:0-233 GCF_016483605.1 Bacillus cereus group sp. N11 | reverse complement strand
TTTAAATATCGACTGGATTGAACAACCAGTTGTAGCGGATGAAATTGACGCAATGGCTCATATTAGTTCGAAAACAGACCATCCGCTTATGATTGATGAGGGATTAAAAAATTATCGTGAAATGCGCCAAATTATTAAATTAGACGCAGATGATAAAGTAAATATAAAACTAATGAAATGCGTCGGCATATATCCAGCAGTAAAGATCGCTCATCAAGCAGAAATGGCCGGCA
>NZ_JAEHBN010000116.1:0-234 GCF_016483605.1 Bacillus cereus group sp. N11 | reverse complement strand
GTATCAGAAACACCAACATTAGGTGAAGAACGCAAATGGGTTCATTACGGGTTAACATCTACAGACGTAGTAGATACAGCTTTTTCTTACATCTTAAAACAAGCAAATGAAATCTTGTTAAAAGACTTTGAAAACTTCGTTAGCATTTTAGCTAACAAAGCGAAAGAGCATAAATACACGAATATGATGGGAAGAACGCACGGTGTTCATGCAGAGCCAACGACATTTGCTTTA
>NZ_JAEHBN010000115.1:0-234 GCF_016483605.1 Bacillus cereus group sp. N11 | reverse complement strand
GTCAGGAGTAAATTTAGCTAAGGTTAATAAGATTTCCTTTAACGTTTTTTCTAAAACAGAGGAAACTATTAGTCGGCTGCTTAAATTATCGGGTGATCGATTAATTGGTGGATGCTCGCAACATAATTTTATGGCTGCAGTACGTGGCAGTCGTGATCTTTATGATTCATGTTCACAATTAGTTGAAAGTAACGCATGTAATTACGATAGTATTCGCTCATTATTTATTGAAAA
>NZ_JAEHBN010000012.1:0-201942 GCF_016483605.1 Bacillus cereus group sp. N11 | reverse complement strand
CCGGTAGCGCCCGTGTTACCTCGAGGTCCAGTAGGTCCAGTAGCACCGGTAGCGCCCGTGTTACCTCGAGGTCCAGTAGGTCCAGTAGGTCCAGTAGGCCCAGTAGGCCCTCTGCCGAACGAAGCTGAATTAACTAGAGTAGTTTGTAACTCTGCAATTAATTTAAGGAGTTCTTGGAGTGTACAATGATCGATCCGGAATAACTTTGTAATGTAAAGTAAATAATTAATTAAAATTTGGAGTTCAACAAATACAGCACTTGCTACGAAGGTTGGATTTCTTAATATAGTTATTAAGTTTTTTATAATAGCTAATCCTTGCGCTTTCAGGGAGGAAGTAGCGTCTAGCGAACAGATGAACTTACTTAGTAGGTTTAATGTATCAATTAAATCTTCGATGTTTTTAGGAGATGGATTGGCGAAAAGTTTTGGAATTATTTTAATTAAATCGTTAATAATCGCTCGAAATGTTCTAATTTGTGCTTTAGAAATTGGGATGGATGGTGTGTTTGAGATTCGTCCGGCACTACTTGGAAAGCATGGTTTGGAGTATTTGTTTTGACTGTCGTCATAACGAGACATTAAATCGCTCCTTTCTAATGAGAATGTGAATGAAACTCATCATAGTAGATGCAAAAATTAGTTAAATGGTCATAATAAAATCGTTTGTTTAAAGAAAAAATAGAAAAAACGCCTTACAATAAGGCGTTTTTTCTATTTTCTGCGTATTTATAATATCGTTTTAGTGAAACTTTTGATTTGAATCCAGCTAGTTTTATAATTTCTGATTCCGGCGTTTCTTTTTTTATTAAGTTTAAAATATAGGTGTTACGAAAGTGTTGTCCTGAGATTCCTTTGCGTAAATTAGCTCTAGCTACTTCAAGGCGAATCATTTTTTGGATAGCGATTTCTGTTAATCCCTTCGGTGAATCATTTTCGTATACCCATCTGTATGTTCCACGATTAAAATCGAATGCGACAAACAGTGGGTCATTACTATGGTATTTTGGACGAACGGGTTCAGGGATGCTTTTGTAGTATGTGTATAATTGCTTTTTGTCTTCTTTTGTTAATGTAATCGTTCTTTCTACTCCTGCGGTTGCTGGGATAGATAATGTATTAGTTTCAAAGTGAACGTGATACATAGTTAGTGCTGTAAGCTCTTGTAGGGATAAACCGTAGTCAATTAATAGGTTTAAAATAGTGATATTACGATCCATCAATAAAGGTCGTACAGGACGTTGTTTTTCTGATAGTCCTTCCAATGAAGTGACGATACGCTTTAATTTTTTTTCTTCATTAGATGAAATAAAATCTTCATTTCGTAGTGCGCGATCTGGTTGAATAGAAATTTCCATATTCTTTAATGGATTAGGGATGTTTAGGAAATGATTCATTCTATTTAGTACAATAAATACACGATGCATCGTCTTTTCTGAGTAGTGTCGATTCGTTTTTAAGTCAGAAAAGTAATCTTCGTAGTCTTTTGTACAAAGTGTAGCCCATATATTACTGGAAGGGAGCTTTTTGTTTTTTTCTAACCAATGTCCGAAATCTTCAATGTCATAAACATAACGTTTAATGGTTGAGGTTTTTCGGCCTTTATTCAATAAAAAAATAGAAAAGGCTTGTATTGTATCATGGAATTCCGTTGTCTCCATAGTTCCACCACCTTAATTATTTCTTATATTATAGCAAAGTTTTCTGAAAATAGGCATTTGTAAGAAGGACGGGAATAATAATATGTGTTGAGTGGATAAAGTGAAACTTTAATCAGTGGGGGGGTTCATCCTCCGTTGATTATCAGCCCACAACAATCGGGCATTTACGGGCAGCTATCCCCCGCCTAACTTCCTCGCATTTGCTGAATTTTGAGGTGGGAGTCTTACTGCCTGCAAATTGCGGGATAAAATGAGGTGATTGTATGGAACAATCGATGCGAAAGAAAAATAATAATCAAATTAATATTGTGTTAAACCATCGAAAGAAAATTTCTTTACCAGCATCAGAAAATAAAACGGAAATTTCAAATGAAACTACAATTAAACATGAGATGCTGCAAAGAATTGAAGAAGAGATGGGGAAACTCGTTGGGATGGATGATATAAAAAAGATAATAAAAGAAATATATGCTTGGATTTATGTAAATAAAAAAAGACAAGAAATGGGATTGAAATCTGAGAAGCAAGTACTCCATATGTTGTTTAAAGGGAATCCAGGTACAGGAAAGACAACAGTTGCTAGAATGATAGGTAAATTGTTGTTTGAGATGAATATTCTATCAAAAGGGCATTTAGTTGAAGCGGAACGTGCTGATCTTGTAGGAGAATACATTGGCCATACGGCTCAAAAAACAAGAGATTTAATAAAAAAAGCAATGGGAGGTATTTTGTTTATTGATGAGGCGTATTCTTTAGCTCGAGGTGGAGAGAAGGATTTTGGGAAGGAAGCAATTGATACGCTCGTAAAGCATATGGAGGATAAACAACATGGTTTTGTATTGATTTTGGCTGGGTATTCAAGAGAGATGAATCACTTCCTTTCATTAAATCCAGGACTGCAATCTCGTTTTCCGTTTATTATTGAGTTTGCGGATTATTCGGTAAACCAGTTGTTGGAAATTGGGAAGAGAATGTATGAAGAGCGTGAATACCAGTTATCAAAGGAAGCGGAATGGAAATTTAGAGATCATTTACATGCTGTAAAGTATTCGTCGCAAATTACATCGTTTAGTAATGGGCGATACGTGCGGAATATTGTTGAAAAATCGATTCGTACACAGGCTATGCGGTTGTTGCAAGAAGATACGTATGATAAGTATGATTTAATTGGAATATCAAGTGTTGATTTAATGTTGGAAGAGGAGACGCACAGTACATAAACTGTGCGTCTGTTTTTTTGTGCATATGTTCGTTTATTCTTTTTTTTCTTTTTCTTGGTGAGATTTATGGAAGCGTTCCATTTTAGCGCTCTTTTCGTGTGCTGAATTAGAATCGTGCCCAAATTGGTTTACTGAGCTTTTTTGAGCTCCTTTATTAACGTGGTTTGTCATTTGTATTCACCTCACTTTAAAAATTAGTATAAACATTAAGTAAAGAAAAAATCGTTAGAAAAGAAAAACCTCTTTACGATATGTAAAGAGGTTAGAATTGCTATTTATGCATTGAACGTTCGTTTGTGTCGATACGTCGATGCGGTAAATGCCATTTGTAATGAATAGAAAGCATGCGGAAGCAAACAATTAAAATGAATAAGGTGTAAAGAGCCCAATCACTAACAATAATTTGAGCCCCAATTAAGAAGCCTGCTAGAATCGTCCAAAAAGCATATACTTCAGCTCGAAGGACGAGAGGTTTTCTACGGGCTAAAAGATCGCGAATAATACCGCCACCAATACCGGTTAAAACAGCTGCTACGATTGTAGCGCTAATGGGTAAATTTAGTTTTTGAGCATATAATGCCCCTTGTACGGCGAATGCTGATAAGCCGATAGCGTCAGTGATGTTTTCCCATTTTTTCCAATGTCTAATTAATTTATTTGGAAAAAGAAAAATAATTGTCATTGATAAAAGTGCGATTTGGAATAACATGTCTTGTTGCCAAAACGCGACAATCGGATAACCGATTAGTAAATTACGAAGGGCACCTCCTCCAAATGCGGTTGCCATTCCTAAAATATACACCCCGAAAATGTCATAATCCTCTTCCATTGCAACAATGGCTCCGCTTAGTGCGAATGCGATTGTGCCTATGATGCTAAAAATCTCCCATGCCATGAATTTTCTCCCCCGCTAACTAGATGAAATGTGCTTCCTCTGCTATTATATTAGAAGGTTTAAATTTCGAAAAGGATGAGTGAACATATTTGATGGAAGAAAAAGAAAAAGTCATATTAGTAGGCTGTCAATTACAGCAAGATGACGATGAACAGTTTATGCATTCCATGAAAGAACTTGCATCGTTAGCAAAGACTGCGCGAGCGAAAGTGTTAGTGTCAACAACGCAAAAACGACCGAAGTTTCATCCAGTGACTTATATAGGTAACGGTAAATTAGAAGAGCTTACAATGTTAACAGAAGAATTAGAGCCGGATGTTATTATATTTAATAACGAGTTAACGCCGAGTCAAATTCGGAATTTATCCTCAGTATTAGATGCAAGAGTAATCGATCGAACGCAACTCATATTAGATATTTTTGCGCAACGTGCGAAGTCGAGAGAGGGTAAGCTTCAAGTGGAGCTAGCTCAGTTGCAATATACAATGCCGCGTCTAATGGGGCAAGGTTTGTCTTTATCACGTCTTGGTGGTGGTATTGGAACAAGAGGGCCGGGTGAGACGAAACTTGAGACGGATCGTCGTCATATTCGATCGCGTATTGATGAAATAAAGAAACAACTTGCGGTTGTTGTGGAACATCGAAAAAGATACCGTGAGAGAAGAAAAGACAATAAAGTATTTCAAGTTTCATTAATAGGATATACAAATGCAGGGAAATCGACGCTATTTAATAGATTAACGGAAGCGGATACGTTTGAAGAAAACTTATTGTTTGCAACGTTAGATCCGACAACAAGGAAGATGCCGTTACCTTCTGGTTATACAGTGTTGCTAACTGATACGGTTGGTTTTATACAAGATTTACCTACGTCGTTAATTGCAGCTTTTCGTTCAACACTAGAAGAAGCTGGTGAAGCAGATGTTATTTTACATGTTGTTGATTCTGCAGATCCAAACTATGTAGGGCATGAGAAAACGGTAAAGAAGTTATTGTCAGAACTTGAAATTAATCATATTCCGATTATTACGTTATACAATAAAAAAGATGCATTACATCAAAATTTTATTCCGTTTCCGAAAAGCGACTTCTTAATGACAAGTGCTTTTGAAGAAAGCGATTTATTACATATAAAAGAAGCGATAGAAACGAAAATGAAGGAAGAAATGGATCCATATCAAGTGGAGATTCCTCCGAGTGAAGGTAAGTTGTTAACGTTATTAAAGACGGAAACTCTATTAACAAAGATGGAATTTCTGGAAGATAAATTTGTATATAATTGTACAGGATATATATTTGCCTATTCGCCATATAATGGGCAGTTAAAGAGATTTTTAGTGGAAGAAGGAGAAAATGATAATGTTTGATCGTTTAAAAAATGGAGAAAAAATGGCTCCTATTGTAAAAGAAGTAGAAAGTCAAATTACAGAAGTGCATAAACGTGCAGATGAAGTGATTGAAAGTAATCAATTTCGTGTATTAGAAAGTTTTCGTAAACATAAAATTAGTGACTCGCATTTTATTCCAACGACTGGCTATGGATATGACGATATTGGTCGTGACACATTAGAAAAAGTGTATGCTGATGTATTTGGAGCGGAAGCGGGTCTTGTTCGTCCGCAAATTATTTCGGGGACTCATGCGATTTCAACAGCTTTATTTGGTATTTTACGTCCGGGAGATGAGCTACTGTACATAACGGGGAAACCGTATGATACGTTAGAGGAAATCGTTGGTGTACGCGGAAAAGGTGTAGGGTCATTTAAAGAATATAATATCGGTTATAACGCAGTTTCGTTAACGGAAGAGGGGCTTGTGGACTTTGAAGCTGTTGCGGCTGCGATTCATAGTAATACGAAGATGATTGGTATTCAGCGCTCAAAGGGATATGCTACTCGTCCGTCGTTTACTATTTCTCAAATTAAAGAGATGATTTCGTTTGTTAAGGAAATTAAACCTGATGTAGTTGTATTTGTTGACAACTGTTATGGCGAGTTTATTGAAGAACAAGAGCCGTGCCATGTAGGTGCAGATTTAATGGCGGGCTCGCTTATTAAAAACCCAGGCGGTGGAATCGTTAAAACTGGTGGTTACATTGTTGGGAAAGAACAATATGTTGAAGCATGTGCATATCGTTTAACATCTCCAGGGATTGGTGCTGAAGCAGGGGCATCTTTATACAGTTTACAAGAAATGTACCAAGGGTTCTTCTTAGCGCCGCATGTAGCGGGACAAGCACTAAAAGGTGCAATCTTTACAGCGGCATTTTTAGAAAAGTTAGGAATGAACACGTCACCAGCGTGGAATGCGCCAAGAACGGACTTAATTCAATCTGTTCAATTCGATGATAAAGATCGTATGATTGCCTTTTGTCAAGCGATTCAATATGCATCTCCGATTAATTCCCATTTCACTCCGTACGCAAACTATATGCCGGGTTATGAAGATGATGTAATTATGGCTGCAGGAACGTTTATTCAAGGTGCAAGTATTGAGTTGTCGGCTGATGGCCCAATTCGTCCACCTTACGTTGCTTATGTACAGGGTGGATTAACGTATTCTCATGTGAAGATTGCAATTTGTTCTGCGATTGATGCGTTAATTGAAAAAAAATTATTAACAATTTCTTAAAGGGAAGCTGTCGATTTCGGCAGCTTTTTTCGTGTAAAAGTAATGATTTGTGCCATTAGAAAAAAGAATGAAAAAAACCTAAAAAAAATCATGTAAGAAAAGCTAACATCTATTGACACTAAACATAACATAATATAAAATGAGAAGCAGTTAAGGCGAAGGAGGAACTGAAACAATGAAAGAAGATAGACGTTCTGCCCCGCTGTTTCCTATTGGTATTGTTATGGATTTAACACAATTGTCTGCACGTCAAATTCGCTACTATGAAGAGCATAATCTTGTTTCTCCAACCCGTACAAAGGGGAATCGTAGATTATTTTCATTTAACGATGTAGATAAGTTGTTAGAGATTAAAGATTTATTAGATCAAGGCTTAAATATGGCTGGTATTAAGCAAGTGTTACTAATGAAAGAAAATCAAACAGAAGCAGTGAAAGTAAAAGAAGAAACGAAAGAAATTTCAAAAACGGAGCTTCGCAAAATACTTCGAGATGAACTACAACATACAGGTAGATTTAATCGAACTTCATTGCGACAAGGTGACATTTCAAGGTTTTTTCACTAAAGATAACTGATTCTGAAGGTGTTTAGAGGGACTAAGGAGGAATTTATAATGGCTAGGTACACAAAAGAAGATATTTTCCGTTTGGCGAAAGAAGAGAATGTAAAGTATATCCGTCTGCAATTTACGGACCTTTTAGGAGTAATTAAAAACGTAGAAATTCCAGTGAGCCAATTAACAAAAGCTCTTGATAACAAAATGATGTTTGATGGATCTTCTATTGAAGGTTTCGTACGTATTGAAGAATCTGATATGTATTTATATCCGGATTTAGATACTTGGGTAATTTTCCCTTGGACAGCTGAAAAAGGTAAAGTAGCTCGTTTAATCTGTGATATTTATACTGCAGATGGTGCTCCATTTGACGGAGATCCACGTAACAATTTAAAACGTGTATTAAAAGAAATGGAAGCTTTAGGATTCTCAGATTTCAATCTTGGACCAGAGCCAGAATTCTTCCTATTCAAAGTTGATGAAAAAGGAAATCCAACATTAGAATTAAACGATAACGGTGGATACTTCGACCTTGCGCCGATGGATCTAGGGGAAAACTGTCGTCGTGATATCGTTCTTGAGCTTGAAGAAATGGGCTTTGAAATTGAAGCGTCTCACCATGAAGTTGCACCAGGTCAACACGAAATTGACTTTAAATATGCAAATGCAATTCGCTCATGTGATGACATTCAAACATTCAAACTTGTTGTAAAAACAATTGCTCGTAAACATGGTTTACATGCAACATTTATGCCAAAACCATTATACGGTGTGAACGGTTCAGGTATGCACTGTAACTTATCACTATTTAAAAATGGTGAGAACGTATTCTTCGATCAAAACGGTGATTTACAATTAAGTGATGATGCTCGTCACTTTATCGCAGGTATTTTAAAACATGCACCAGCATTTACAGCGGTAGCAAACCCAACTGTAAACTCTTACAAACGTTTAGTACCTGGATATGAAGCTCCTTGTTACGTAGCATGGTCTGCACAAAACCGTAGCCCATTAGTACGTATCCCTGCATCTCGTGGTATTAGTACACGCGTAGAAGTACGTAGTGTTGACCCAGCTGCAAACCCATATTTAGTAATGGCTACATTATTAGCTGCAGGTCTTGACGGAATTAAAAATAAATTAACTCCACCAGCTGCAGTAGACCGTAACATCTATGTAATGACAAAAGAAGAGCGTGAAGAAGCAGGTATCGTTGACTTACCAGCAACATTAGCGCAAGCGTTAGTTACATTACAATCTAATGAAGTAGTATGCAGTGCACTAGGAGAACATTTACTTGAGCACTTCATCGAAGCAAAAGAGATTGAGTGGGATATCTTCCGTACACAAGTTCACCAATGGGAACGCGATCAATATATGTCTCTTTACTAAGAAAAAAGGCCCTGATACTACGGTATCAGGGCTTTTTCGTCATTTATCTACAGCGAATTACAGTGAATATTGTCGTAATTTTTGAGGGGTAATTAAGAAGTGATTTAACAAGAATAATTTGTATTGACTCGTTCTGTATAAAGAACTAAAATGACATTAATTAGGAATGTTTATATATTTAAAAAATAAAAAATATTACTTTTATTTCTGTTTTTATGGGAATTTCAACTGGAATCTCATTGGTATTAAATGAGGGGGAGAAGTAATGAATAAGGAAATAAATTTGAAAAATCTATTTACCGTTATATGGAAAAGGGTGTGGATACTACTGTTGTTTACGACTCTCACAACGGTAGGAGGAGCGATGTATAGTATGTATATGAAAACACCTTTGTATGCCTCCTCAGCAAGGGTTATTGTTCAAGCTAATGCTGAAACGATGAATACATTGAAAGCGATGGTAAATGAGCCTGTAATATTAGAAAAAGTAGCGGCTGAATTAAATATTAACAGATCTGCAGGTGCATTAAGTGGACAAATAAGTATAGAAAGTGTACAAGGCTCTCAGATTATGAGAATAAATGTAGTGGATATTGATCCTGTACTTGCACATAAAATTGCAAATACGACAGCGGCTGTTTATAAGAAAGAAGTAGCAAATATACTAAATTTTAATAATGTGAGTATATTACCTGAAGACCCAGTTCAAAAACATTCGATGCCTATAAATATAAATCACTTTAAGACGATACTAATTGCGTTCTCTGTAGGTATGGTGCTCAGTATTGGTTTTATTTTTTTATTGGATTCATTTGATGATAGAATCAAATCGGAACGACGAATTGAGCAATTGTTAGATGTCCCTGTTTTGGGTGGGATTGCTAAAATGAATAGGAAAAATACAGAAGACAAATTCAGTGGAAAAAATACAGTGGTACTGGGGGATGGAACGGAGTGGCCTACAAAAATAGACGAAAAACAAATAAAGTTAAAGGAGAAAGTATAATTGCTTATACAGCTCCAAGATCGAAAATTTCGGAGCAGTATCGTTCGCTTCGAACAAACCTTCAATTATCTTCGTCTATTCATAAAAGCAGAACTATAGTTATTACTTCTCCAAGGTATGGTGAAGGAAAATCAACGATTACAGTTAATTTAGCAGTCTCAATAGCACAAAAAGGTGAAAAAGTATTGATAATAGATGCAAATTTACGAACACCCACAATTCAGGAAATGTTTGGAGTAGAAAATACAGTTGGATTAACTGATATATTGAACGGAAAAACAAATTTAGAAGGCGCTGTAAAAAAAACAGAGATGGAACGTCTTGATGTATTAACTAGTGGTCCAGTACCATTCAATCCATCTGAAGTACTTAGTTCAGATGAGATGGATATGTTAATTCAAAAGGCAATGGAACAGTATGACATCATATTATTTGATTCTTCCCCTGTATTAGAAGTAACAGATACGAGTGTATTAGTTGATAAGTGTGAAGGAGTACTTTTGGTGATCCGATACAATCGTACTGTGAGCGAAGATGCGCTTGAAACGAAAAGAGCACTAAGTTTCACGAAAAGTAGAATATTGGGGGTAATTTTGAATGGGAAAGTATAAAGGGGATTAGAATAATAGATTTAACCTTCGTACATAAAAATGTTCGTTATAAAGAAAGAACAATAGAACTGTGATGTGGTGATGTCTCCTGACCGCTATCAATGGAGGCACTCGATTATGCTGTGGGTTGTGAAAGCAACCTTAGATGCGAGTCATCAAAAGTGTAATGTGAGGGAGGGTTAGATGCCCATATTTTATTAAAGTTTCTAGCTATGTACTTTTAATAAAGAGAATATAGTTAGAAACTTTAACTTTGAAAGAGTTCAGTAAGGAATTGATTAAAGGAGGAAGTTATATGACGTATCGCCGGAGGATATCGTTATTGCTTTTAATGGATTCACTGATTGTATTAAGTGCAGTTTTTTTTAGTTATTTTTTTGTAAATGCTAGCTTTAGTGTTATCACTTTATCATCAGTTATTAGCTCTATCACTCTATTAGTTAGTCATCATTTATTTGCTTTTGTTTATAAATTGTATAAAAAAGCTTTGGAATATGCAAGTATAGGAGAGTTGCTAATTATATGCAAGGTCGTTACATTTTCAATACTTACTACAGCGGTTGTGCAGCAAATCATTATGCAAAAAATGTATTTTCGATTGTTAGTTGTAACTTGGATGATTCATATTTTATTAATTGGTGGTTCCCGCTTTATTTGGAGAATGTACAGAGATATTTATTATGTAAAGAAGGGTGATAAAAAAAGAACGTTAATTGTTGGTGCTGGATCAGCTGGGACGATGGTTGCAAGACAGTTGTTGAAGAATAATACTGCTGAATTAATGCCAGTCGCGTTTATTGATGATAATGTCAAAAAACATAATCTTGATATTTGGGGGATTCCAGTAATAGGTGGCATGGATCAAATTGATTATGTTATTAAAAAACTGAATATTGAGATAATTATTTTAGCAATTCCTTCGTTAAACAAGAGAGAGAGAAATGTTATTTTAAAAGATTGTTTAAAAACAAAAGTAAAAACTCAAATCCTTCCCATGTTAGAAGACTTAGTAACAGGTAAGGTTTCAGTAAATGAATTTAGAGATGTTCAAGTAGAAGATTTATTAGGGCGAGATCCTGTAGAGTTAGATGTGGAAATTATTTCAGATTATATAACGGATAAAGTCATTTTAGTTACTGGTGCAGGTGGATCAATTGGTTCGGAAATTTGTAGACAAGTTGCGAAATTTAAACCGAAAAAATTGATTTTATTAGGGCATGGAGAAAACAGTATTTATTCCATAGAAATGGAATTAAATGAAAAATATAACGATATGAGAGGCGTGTTTATTCCAGAAATCGCGGATATACAAGATGAAAAGAAGATGCATTTAATAATGAATAAACATCTTCCAAATGTTGTATATCATGCAGCCGCACATAAACATGTACCATTAATGGAGAACAATCCTGAAGAGGCTGTTAAAAATAATTTGATTGGAACTATGAATATAGCAGAGGCAGCGAGAACACATGGAGTAGGAACGTTTGTTATGATTTCTTCCGATAAAGCGGTGAACCCGACGAGTGTTATGGGTGCAACAAAGAAATTAGCTGAGATGGTCATTCAGCACAAAGATAAAATAAGTCATACAAAGTTTGTTACAGTACGTTTTGGAAATGTATTAGGTAGCCGCGGGAGCGTCATACCTTTATTTAAGAAACAAATTCAAAATGGTGGTCCAATTACAGTTACTCATCCTGATATGGTTCGTTATTTTATGACAATTCCGGAGGCATCAAGACTCGTAGTGCAAGCTGGGGCGCTAGCTAAAGGAGGAGAAATTTTTGTGCTGGATATGGGAGAACCAGTAAAAATAGTTGATCTTGCTAAAAATCTCATTCGATTATCAGGAAACTCTTTGGATGAAATAGGAATAGAATTTACCGGTATACGCCCAGGAGAGAAGCTTTTTGAAGAATTACTAAAAGAAGATGAAATGAATGAGAAGCAAGTTCACCCGAGAATTTATGTAGGGCAAGAAATGAATGTTCGTATAGAAGAAATAGAAAAGTTAATTTTGGAATATACAGAGTTAGATGAGATGGAATTAAGAAAGCGATTGTTAAATTTAGTGAATCAGCGTAAAACTTTAAAACTATTAATACCAGTATCAGGTTAATAGCAAAAAATTATTATAAGACGGGTGCGTGGGATGGTGTCTAAAAAAGTTCTGTTTTGTGCAACTGTGGATTATCATTTTAAAGCTTTTCATTTACCGTATTTGAAATGGTTTGCAGACCAAGGATGGGAAGTGCATGTTGCAGCGAATGGGAATATACATCTTCCGTACGTAACTCAAAAATATAATATTCCTCTTCAAAGATCACCGATTAGCGTAAAAAACTTTCATGCATATAAAAAACTTACATCAATTATTCATCGAAATAAATATAATATCATTCATTGTCATACGCCTATGGGAGGAGCAATTGCTCGTCTAGCTGCTAGAAAAATGCGGAGAGAAGGCACAAAGGTTATATATACAGCGCATGGATTTCATTTTTGTAAAGGATCATCATTTATAAATTGGCTTTTATACTATCCAATCGAAAGAATTTTAGCTACTACTACGGATTGTCTTATAACAATTAATCATGAAGATTACAGTTTAGCAGTAAAGCATCGATTTCAGGCGGGAAGTATTAAACTCGTTCATGGTGTAGGAGTAGATATAGAACGATATATTCCTGTTAATGAAAGTGAAAAGGAGCAATTAAGACATAAAATTGGTTATAATTCTGAAGATTTTTTAATGTTTTATGCAGCTGAATTTAATAAGAACAAAAACCAAAGCTTTTTAATTCAATCATTGGCACAGTTAAAAAATGAAATTCCGAATGCGAAGTTACTACTTGCTGGTGAAGGGCCTTTAATGAAGGAGTGCAAAAATATAGCGGCTCAACTAGGCGTGAGTAGTATGGTGCATTTTCTTGGTTATAGAAATGATATAGCCCCTTTGCTGCAGATGTGTGACCTAGCTGTTGCATCGAGTTACCGGGAAGGTTTACCAGTTAATATTATGGAAGCTATGGCTTGTGGACTTCCAGTTATCGCCACGGACAATCGGGGACATAGGGAGTTAATTATTCATAATAAAAATGGTTGGATTATAGATCGTGATGATATAAAGACGATGTCTGAAAGAATAAATTCTATTTCTAAAAGTATTAAATTAAAAGCTCAGTTTGGACGGTGTGGGCGTACTATTATTACAAGTAAATATTCAGTTAATGAAGTATTAAAAGAGAAAAAAGAAATTTATACAACGTATATGTATGAAATGGAGGATTTGAATTGGGCACTCCATTGAGAGTACTACATGTAGTCGTAAATATGAATAGAGGCGGAGCCGAAACTTTAATTATGAATTTGTATCGTAATATAGACCGCTCAAAAGTACAATTTGATTTTTTAACTTGTAAGGAAGGAGTGTTTGATGAAGAAATAGTAAAGTTAGGCGGGGAAATTCATAGAATTCCATATGTTACAGATGTTGGTCATAGGGGCTATATAAAGACGCTAGATAACTTCTTTAGTACCCATACGCAATATAAAATCGTTCATTCACATATGGATAAAATGAGCGGATTTGTACTTCGTTCAGCTAAAAAAGCAAGGGTGCCAGTTAGGATTGCGCATAGTCATAATACTAGTAGTGAGGGTGGTACTGCTGCAAAAATCTATAAATGGTATGCGGGAAAATCAATAGCCATGTGTGCAACACATTTGTTAGCATGTTCAAATGCTGCTGCCAGATGGCTATTTACAGATAAAGCCGATGTAGCAAGAATTTTAAAAAATGGAATTGATTGTGATAAATTTTTGTTCTGTCCAGACATACGAAAACAAGTAAGAGAAGAATTACAAATTGAGAAAGACGCTCTTGTTATAGGTCATGTTGGAAGATTTGCTCATCAAAAAAATCATGCTTATCTTATAGAATTATTCACGCAGTTAACTCGATTTAAGCCGGATTCAATTCTTTTATTAGCTGGCGAAGGACCGCTTCGAGTGGGAATTGAAAATAAAGTAAGGGAATTGAATATGGAGAAGCATATACGGTTTCTTGGGATACGAGACGATATAGAAAGGATACTTCAAGCATTTGATGTATTTGTTTTTCCATCCATACATGAGGGGTTGCCACTCACTCTCATAGAGGCGCAAGGAGTTGGTTTGCCTTGTATTATATCGGATGCTATTACGAAAGAAGTGGACTTGGGAATGAATTTAGTTGAACATGTTCCTCTAACAGATAAATTTGCTTGGATAGAAAAAATGAAAAATATAGAAACTAGTAATTTTTCGAGGAAAACACTAGCTCAAGTAGTATTCGCAAAAGGATATGATATAAAACATACGGCTAAATTGACTCAAGACTATTATTCTGTACTTTCGAGGTGAGTAATTTGAAGAATTTAACGATTTTCACCCCTACTTATAATAGAGCGTATTGTCTTGCAAATTGTTATGAGAGTTTAAAACGTCAAACATGTAAGGATTTTGTATGGTTAATAATAGATGATGGATCTAGTGATAACACAAAAGAATTGGTCGATAGTTGGATTGCTGAAAAATATATCAAAATTAAGTATCATTGGCAACAAAATCAAGGGATGCATGGTGCTCATAATACAGCATATGAAATGATTGATACGGAGTTAAATGTTTGTATTGATTCTGATGATTATATGCCCGATGAAGCGGTAGAAAAAATCATTTCTTTTTGGAGTAGCTATGGAAATGAAGAAGTTAGCGGGATAATTGGATTGGATTTGTATACAAATGGACAAATAATTGGTTCAAAGTTACCAGAGAACCTTAAACATTCCACGCTTTTTGATCTTTACAACAAACATGGTGTCACAGGTGATAAAAAATTGGTCTATCGTACAGAATTGACTAAGAAATATCCATACCCAATTTTTAAAAATGAAAAATATGTAGGGTTAGCATACAAATATTACATGTTAGATCAACAGTATGAGATGTTACTAATGAACGAAGCGCTTTGTTATGTGGAATACATGGCTGATGGATCATCAATGAATATGCTAAACCAATATCGTAGAAACCCAAAAGGTTTTGCTTTTTATCGCAAGGAACTTATGAAATTACCATTTACTAATCGACTATTTAAATATAGGCAAGCTATACATTATGTATCTAGTAGTTTCATATCGAGAAATAGAAAGTTTATACAAGAATCGCCATGTAAAGGACTGACACTTTGCGCACTACCATTTGGAGCTATCCTTTATAGTTACATTACAATGAAAACAAAAATGAAAGTAAACATGTAGAGACTTATTTAGTAATTAAATGAGAGGACAGAATAATGACCATACTTTGGATGAATCTTGCTATAGTATTCATGCTCGCATTTTTTGCAAGGTATTTTGCTATACCAGTGACTAATAGTCTTACATTGATAAAGCCCAATAGGCTGTTGATTATAATGGCGGCTTTATCTCTTGTGTTGGTGGCGGGGCTTCGAAATAATATCGGGGATACTTATTTTTATATGCATGCATATAAAATAACGGAGTTTAATTGGGAATATGTTCAAACTAATAAAGACATGGGCTTTAATATTTTTCAAATGGTTTTGAAAAAATATACGGATAATCCTCAAGTAATGGTTTTTACTACAGCATTGATAACAAATGTACTCATTGTAGCAACACTATATAAATATTCAAGACTAATTGAATTGAGTTTATATGTTTATATTGCGTCGGGTATGTATTTAACATCAATGAATGGGATTAGGCAATATTTAGCCGCTGCAATTATTTTTGCTGCTACAAAATATATTTCTGAAGGAAAATGGAAAAAATATACAGTTATTGTATTATGTGCATCAACATTTCATGCAAGTGCATTAGTTTTAATGCCAATATACTTTTTTGTAAGAAAAAAAGCCTGGTCAGGAACGACATATTTGCTCCTTTTTTTAGCGGTATGTGTAGTAATAGGTTTTAATCAGTTTTCGGAAATTTTATTTTCGGCTATTGGAAATACTCAATATGGTCAATATAAGGAATTTCATGAAGGTGGTGCCAATATACTTAGGGTTGCTGTGAATATAGTGCCAATTATACTGGCTTACCTTGGGAAAGATAAAATGAGGGCGTTATTCCCTGAAAGTGATTATATTGTAAATATGTCTATATTAGGTCTTGTTTTTATGATTATTTCAACACAGAATTGGATATTTGCTAGATTCTCCATATATTTTGGATTGTATCAGTTAATATTAATTTCTTGGGTTGTGAAGTCATTTACAGATAAAGATCAAAAGTTGATTTATTATGCAGTTCTAGTGTGCTATTTTATTTATTTTGTATATGAACATGTAATTACTTTGGGAATTATCTATAAGAGTAATTTACTTTGATAATAAAGTGCAAAATGCTAGGAGAGGATTGTTGAATGGGGATAGATTCTAAGCCTGAACCTATAAATAAAAAGAAGGTTTTACACATTGTCAGCGCTCTGAATCGCGGGGGAGCTGAAACGTTATTAATGAATATATATAGGAAAATAGATAGAGAGCAGCTTCAGTTTGATTTTGTATCCCATCGAAATGAGAAAAATGATTACGAAGATGAAATAATGGCCTTAGGTGGGAGAATATATAAGGTACCTAGTTTAGGACAAATAGGACCTTTTGCCTATGTTAAAGAACTTGTGAAAATTATGTCGGATAATCAATATGAAGTTGTACATGCACATACGGATTATCAAGGTGGTTTCGTTGCTGTAGCGGCAAAAATAGCTGGTGTAAAAAAGAGGATTTGTCATTCCCATAGTAATAATTGGCCACAAGACTCTGGAATAAAAGCAAGAGTTATCCTAAAGGTTTTGCAATCTATTATTAAATATGCTGGAACTAATTATTGTGCGTGTAGCGTTGAAGCAGCACGTTTTTTATTTGGTGAAAGGATGCTTCAAAGTCAGAGGATAGAACTGATTAAAAACGGTATAGATATTAATCAATTTACTGATATAGATGCTGGAAGTAGTGTCAGCGTAAGAAGGGAACTTAATATACCGAATACAGCAAAATTAATAGGACATATAGGAAGTTTTTCAGAGTCAAAGAATCATGTTTTTATCCTAAAAGTTTTAAAGCAAATTTTAAAAAGAGATTCAAATTTTGTTGCTATTCTAGTAGGAGATGGTCCGTTAAGGATTTCTATTGAATTAAAAGCAAAGCAATTAGGGATTTTTGAAAACATTAGATTTTTGGGCGTTAGGAAGGATATTCCACGACTCATGAAGAGCTTTGATGTTTTTATTTTTCCTTCTTTGTTTGAGGGGTTTGGTATTGTAACTTTAGAAGCGCAATCTGCAGGTGTACCATGTGTTGTAGCAGATACACTACCTAATAATACTGATATGGGGTTAGGGATAATGTCATTTGTTGACTTAGATGAAGAAATTGAAATATGGTGTAAAGAAATTTATAAAGCCTTGTTAAAAGAAAGACCAGACAGGGAATTCATAATTAACAATATATCGAAATTAGGCTTTGATATTAACGATAACATTTACGAGTGGCTATCGTTATATGGAATTGTGTGCAAGGAAGAAGTGGGGTAATCTAATTTGTTTTCATTTTATATGTCTGATGTATAAGGAAAATTGGTAAGCATAACAGCAAAATACTAATATAAAATGAAGAAGAGAAATCAATAATAGATTTTGTGAGGTATCCTATTATGAAAAAGAAAAGAATATTAATTACATCTTTTGATATGGAAATTGGTGGAGTAGAAAGAAGTTTGATTGGTTTATTAAATACAATTGATTACAGTAAGTATGATATAGATTTAATGTTATTTAAACATGAAGGAGGATTTTTCTCTTTACTACCCAAAGAGCCGAATTTATTAGAAGAATTGCAACAATATACTACTTTTAGAAAATCAATTAAACAGATATTACAAGAAGGGCATTTCTCAATTGGAATTACTAGGGTGATAGGAAAAGTCATGGGTGTTATGCATGGAAGGTTTGTAAATAGTAAAGAACCTGGATACTTTGTCATTCAATATGGATGGAGAATATCTCTTCCATTTCTTCCAAAATTGAGAGAAGAGTACGATGTTGCGATAAGTTTTTTATGGCCGCATTATTTTATAGGAGATAAAGTTCGAGCGAAAAGAAAAATTGGGTGGATTCATACTGATTATTCGAACATACAACTTAACAAAGAAATGGAATGTAAAATGTGGGGGGAAATAGATGATATCGTGGCGGTTTCTGAAAGTTGTAGAGAGACATTCCTGAATAGTCTACCTTATATTAATAAAGAGGTACAAGTGATAGAAAACATAATAGATTCTGAATTTGTTTGTGAACAATCCAATGAAGGAGATATTACTCAGGAAATATCAATAAATAGCAAGCGAATCAAGTTAATTACTGTTGCTAGACTTTCGCATGCTAAAGGAATTGATGACGCTATATATGCGCTTAGACAGTTATTAGATCAAGGGTATGATATCGATTGGTACATAGTTGGATATGGACCGCAAGAAGCGGAACTTAAATTGTTGATAGATAAGCTAGGACTTCAAGATAAATTTGTTTTACTAGGTAAGAAGATTAATCCGTACCCGTACATAAAAGCATGTGATATTTATGTACAACCTTCTAGGTACGAAGGGAAGGCAGTAACAGTTCAGGAAGCGCAAATTCTTAAGAAACCAGTATTAATAACTAATTTTTCAACTGCCAAAAGTCAGTTGGAGAACGGAGTAGATGGATATATTTGTCCAATGGGTATAAAGGGAATTGTCGAAGGAATAAAAAAAATGATTGATGATGTTGAATTCAGAAATGAAATTGTTAATAATGTAAGCCAAAAAAATTATGGTAATGAAATAGAAGTGGAAAAGATATATAGGTTAATTGAATTAGAATAGATTAAGCTATAAAACTAAAAAATCTTTTACTATTTATAAAAGATACTTGGGGGAATTATTTTTATGGATAATGTTTTAGTATTAGATACATCAGTAGGTTCTCTTAACAAGGGTGACGATATAATAATGAAGTGTGTAAAGCATCATCTTTCTGATATAACTAAAAATGCATATGTTTTAACATTACCTACTCATGTTTCACCTTTTCATTGGTACCAAGTAGCGAGAAAATCAAATAGGGTAAAGATTTATAGTGATGCGAAATATAAGTTTGTAGGTGGTTCGAATTTGCTAGCGATGGATATGTTTACTCATTTTCCGCAGTGGAATATAAATATATTTAATTATGGTCCTTTAAAGGGGAGTATTCTGGTTGGAGTGGGTGCAGGCAAAGGGAATAAAATAAATCCCTATACAAAAATGTTATATAGAAAAGTTTTATCACATGAATATATACATAGTGTTAGAGATGAAAGAACAAAAAAATTTTTAGAAGAAATGGGGTTTAAAGCTCTAAATACTGGTTGTGCAACTTTGTGGTCTTTTACGCCTGATTTTTGTAGGGGAATTCCGAGTGGAAAATCGGAATCGGTTGTTTTTACATTAACTCATCATTCTAAAGATCGTGAAAAAGATCAATTACTGATAGATATACTTAACAAAAGTTATGAAAATGTCTACTTTTGGATACAAGATGCTGATGATTTTGAATATTTAAAATCTTTAGAGGGTATACAAGGTATAAAAATTATATCTCCTACTATAGAGGCATATGAAAAAATCCTAAATACAGCCGTTGATTATATTGGAACGCGTTTACATGGCGGTATATTTGCTATGCGTCATAAAAAACGTGCAATAATTATCTCTATAGATGAAAGAGCTAAGGGGATGGGGGAAACGTATAATTTAAATCTGATTGATAGAGAAGATTTAAATAATCTCGAAAAAATGATAAATGCAGAGTTTATCACGGATGTTCAAGTGAATTTTGATGTAGTAAATCAATGGTTAAAACAGTTCTATAATTAACAAATGTATTGTGATAAAAATGGCGATTTATTAGGAGGCTCAAATGAATAGTATAATTCTCGATAAAATTGTCGTAAGAAATAATAGAGTGGATTATTATTTTAGTATTAAGGGGGATTTACAAAAGTATTTTAAGACAAGTAATCATATGTTTCTTGAATATAACTATGATGTATCTGATACCCCTTTAAGTATTTTGGCTATTCCGTTTGTTGCGAATGTAGTTCCTCTTGTATGGATTACTAATTCAACAATAGTAATAAATGAATTAGATAAATCTTTTTATATTTGTTTAAATAATATAAAAAATGCATATCAAAACATGTTTCCTGGTGTGAAATTTAAAGGATCCATGGTTGTAGGAGAAATTATTGATAATGTTTACATTCCGGAACTTGAAGCGGCATCTTTATTTAGTGGTGGATTGGATGCACTTACTACATTTATAAGAATAAAAGATAAACACCCCTTGCTAGTTACTGAATATGGATGGCATGAAAATGAAATAGAGGGTAGTAAAGTATGGGAGGCAGATAAAGAAAATGCCGTAAATTTTGTAAAGGATAATGGACTAGAAAATATTTTTATACAATCTAACTATGGGACCTTTATAATTGCAGGGAACATTGACCATGATTTTAGAGAAAAGTTAAACGATACATGGTGGCATGGATTGCATCATGGTCTAGCGATAATATCTGCAGCTATTCCAATAGCTTTTAAACTTAAGATAAAATGTATATATATTGCAAGTTCTAATTCCCCATTATATCAAGTTACTTGTGCATCTGATCCAACTGTGGATAATGAAATAAAATATGCATCTGGAACAGTCTTTCATGATGGATACGAACTTACTAGGCAAGAAAAGATTAAAGTTGTTGTGGACCATTATTCAGCTAGTAAAGAACCTGTTAATATCAGGGTATGTTTTAAAAATGAAGAAAATTGTTGTAAATGTGAAAAATGTTTAAGAACAATTATGGGAATTATTGCTGAAGGGAGAGACCCTCGTGAATATGGTTTTAATATTCCAAGTAATCTTTATCAGTACGTTAAAACTTCTTTAAATAATGAGGTGAAGTTTTTTACTAATACATTCATTGAAATGTATTGGAATTTAATCCAAGTGCGAATGAAACAAAATTGTGATTGTATTACAGATAAAAATTTACTAAATTGGTTTCTAGATTATGATTTCAAGGCGCAACGAAGAAAAGCGTTATTAAAATACAGGATAACAAAGTTTTTCCCGATTTTAAAGAGGAAGATTAGTGCCAAATTTAGTAGAGTGGGTACGCAAAACAATTAAAATATAGAAGGTATTACGATGAGAATACAAAACTCCTTAAAAAATATTTTATTCGGTTTGTCTGGACAAATAATTAGTATTGGTATGGGATTTGTTGTTCGAACTGTTTTTATTTTTACACTCGGTATAGAATATTTAGGTGTGGATGGGCTTTTTACAAGTATACTATTGATGTTTTCCCTAGCTAATTTAGGATTTGATACAGCTATAATATATAGTTTATATAGGCCATTAGCTGAGAAGGATATTTATAAAATACAGGCATTAATGAATTTATATCAAAAAGCATACAGATTAATAGGAGTAGTAGTTTTATTAATAGGGTTATCTCTATTGCCATTTCTTGATCATTTAGTGAATGCAGATACTACGATTAGAGACATTAACATTATCTATCTTTTATTTTTAATAAGTTCAGTGTCATCATATTATTTTGTATATAAGCAATCTATTATTATTGCTGATCAAAGTAACTATATTATTTCTAAAATACACACTTTGTTCATGATTATATCTAATGCATTACAAATTGTTTTATTAATAATTATTAGTGATTACATTGTAGTACTGGTAGCTCAATTAACATTAAAAGTAATTGAGAATGTATATATTGCAAATAAGGCAAATAAATTATATCCATTTTTAAAAGAAAAAAATAATGCGAAATTATCTAAGACAGACAGACGTGAGTTTTTTGAGAATTTGTATTCCTTGTTGCTATATAAAATTAGTGGTGTAGTAATTAATGCAACAGATAATATAGTTATATCGAAATTTATTGGGGTTATTTGGGTTGGGGTTTATTCAAATTATTTGTTGATCTTAAATACATTAAATACCTTATTAGGCTATTTGTTTTATTCTATCACTGCTAGTGTTGGAAATTTGAATGTGAAAGAAAATGCAGAAAAAAAATATTTTATTTTTCGTGTAATTAACTTTTTTAATTTTTGGATATATGGATTTTGTACAGTTTGCCTTTGGAATTTGATAAATCCTTTTATAACAATCTGGTTAGGTGAGGAATATGTGTTTAATAAGTATGTATTATTTTTCATATTACTTAATTTTTTCACTTCAGGAATGCAAAATACAACTACAATGTTTAGAGAAACCACAGGTTTATTTAAAAAAGGGAAGTACAGACCTATTATAGCGGCAATTATAAATATTGTAGTTTCTATAATTCTTGCGAAACAAATAGGAATAGCAGGAGTGCTTTTAGGGACTGTTATTAGTAGATTATGTACTTACTTTTGGTATGATCCTTATATTATATTTAAAATGATTTTCAAAAAATCTGTAAAAGTATATTTTATTAGATATATTTTGTTTGTAGTGCTTGTATTATTTTCTATTATAGCAACGGATTTTATTGGTTATATTTTTCACATAAATATATTTATGGACATGGCAATACGTAGTGTTTTGTGCCTGATTATTCCAAATCTGATCTTTTGGATGGTATTTAAAGAGGTGGAAGAGTATCGATATTTCCTTAATTTAACCCGGATATTAATAAAAAAAATAAAGTCGAAAATATTAACTCGGAAATTTTCGAATAATAATTATCCATAAATCAGCATTTTTATTTTTTCCATATCACAGTAAAAAATGCTTTATTTACGGAAGAGATTTTAGGTTGTTCTGAAAATAATAGTAGGTAATAATAGGGGGGGATATATAAAGAGTATAGTGTCTTTTTAATAATATTGTAAGTTTAAATAGTATAAATAAAAGAGTATTGAAATAAAAACAGCTAGTAAGAATAGACCTTTTTAGGAAGGAGAAAGGAATTGTAAAAAGGCTTTCTAAATAATGGATCTCTAAAAACAATAAAAAGTGATATTACTTCTCTTATATCCAATCAATTTACCTTATGAAACATAAGATGTAGAAAAGCAAAAAAGAGGTGTGAATTGATGTGGAGAAGAAGGGATAATCTTGGGAATTTGAATGATTTAGATTTGGTGTCCAAGCCTCCTTTTCATAATGACATTTTAACTTATGATAGTACGCAATTAAAATGGATTCCAAAATCATTTGAAGCTACAAATCCTACAAGTATATATGTATTAGAATTAGATAGATGGGATGTTAAGAATGATGGGACTGATGCTATCAATACTTCCCAAGGTATTAATAATGCTCTAGTATGGGCGGCTCAACAAGGTTATACGGAAGTTGTGTTACCTAGAGGAATATATTTGATTGATAAACAAACACCCATCGAACCACCAAGTCATTTAACTTTGAATCTAAACGGTTCGACATTAAAAATGGAAACAAATAATTTGACTGGATATGCAATTATAAGTTTTCGTAGAAATCAAGTATATTCTAGGATAACAAATGGTATTATCCAAGGAGATAGATATACACATGATTACTCTAGTGGGGGAACACATGAGGCAGGGTACGGCATTGAATTGGGGAGTTTTACTCCACCTGCTGATGGGGGGAACAATACACGGTTTGTATCTTTAGATAATCTAGATATTTTAGATTGTACAGGAGATGCCATTACACTGAACAGTACTTTTGGGCAGATTTCACCTTTTCCTACAGCATTAGCAAGTTCATTTGAACAGGGAGCAATTAATACAACAGATGGTTCATTGGTAAGTAGTACAACAAAGATACGTTCCAATTTGCAAATTGATATGACCCAAGTGGCTATTGTAAAGTATGGTTACTTTGGATTATATGGAAATGGATTTGGAGCATTGGGTTCTGAAATAAAATGCGATTATTATGATGTCATTTTTTACACTTCAAACAATATATTTTTATCTTCAAAAACCAATGTACAATTCTTTGATGAAGTAGAAGTCCCTAATGGAGCAAGTTATGCTAAAGTTGTTTTGCATCAAGGGAATGTTCCTGCTCCTGCAAATTGTTTAATAAATGTTCGGGTACCTTCTTTTTCGCAATATACTTATATAGAAAAATGTAATTTACATGATTGCCGTAGACAAGGGATTAGTGTATGTGGGGCAAAGAATGTATATATTCGAGATAATGATATTCATCACATCGCAGGTACCAATCCACAAAGTGGACTAGATATTGAAGATGGATATGATTTAAATCAATATATATATATTGAAAGAAATAATTTTCATGATAATAAAAATTATAATATTATTGTTGTAAATGGGAAATTTATCTATATATCGAATAATTCTATTATGAATACCATTACAAATGCTTATGTTGGGTTGTCTATTAATGGTGGTGCAGATAGGGTAATCGTAACAGGGAATAATATCCGATTAACCAAGGTCTCTTTGTTAGGAGATGTTATTTTTTCCAATAATTATGTATACGGAGCGCAAGTAAATGTTCAAGGTGTATATGTAAATCGATCTATTAATATATCGGATAATGTTTTTTCTAATAGTAAAATGATTATTGATACTCCCTTTCCATATGCGGTTAAAGTTGATTCCTGTCGTTTTATAAACGATACAGATAAACTTAATTCCTTGTCATCATTGTATCAGTGGACATTAGAGCTGAAAAATGAACCGCAAACTATCTCAAATTGTATATTTGAAGGACAAGACGTTTTGTATTTAAATTATGTACCAGTAGGAACAGTTAAATCAGGATGGATATTTGAAAATATTATATTTAATAATGTTAAACCCCCAACCCTAGTTGCAGGGACGTATACAAATTGCTTTTTTAAGGATGTAACCTTTTTGGGGATAGCGAGTACAGGAAGTACTTTAGAATTAAAAGGTTGCAAGTTCTTTAGTATAGATAGAAATAACACGTTATTTACAGTGAATAACCTCAAAGCATTCAAGATGATGGATTGTCATATAGAAAAACCAAATGGTACGGTCTTGAATATTCAAAATGTATCTGATGAAATAGTGTTAAGGGGAAATACTATAAAAATTACAAATGATACTCTTCAGAGAGCTATTATTGTTTTGGATGCAGCGTTTACTGGTAAGCAAGTGATAATTCAAAATAATATTATAAATTCTACAAATTCGATGCAAGTTGGGATAGATAATAGAACAACGAGTAGTACACCTCAAGTAGTAATTCAAAATAACGTGTTAAATAATGCGAAAATTACAATTACGGGGAGGGAATTTTTACAAGGAAATATTGTTAATGGTGTAATCGATTCAAATTAATGCATGGTGATAATTAAATTTGAATAGTTTCAAAAAATTATGAGAAATGAAGTAGAGTGGCTCTTAATAAATATGTCTATAAAGTATTATATAATGGTACATGGAAGGGTTTTGTCCAATGTAATCATTCGAAATAGTCTAATTCCTAATAGATAATATGCTTATTGACTTTTAGTTACTACTATAGAAAAGAGAAAAGCTATTATGTTTTTTATAAACATAATAGCTTTTTGTTATTACGTTAACTGCATACTAAAAAATAGTGAGTAGGAGAATGTTTTAATAATAAATGTTTTTTTATACTATTAAGCGTTGTTTATAAAATTGTTTTTGTGAATATATTTTTTGAGATTTTTACAGTGTGTAATAGTCTCTTGGATAAGCATTTGGAAAATATATTTTGCACCTATGTGTATTGCTTTCTTCTACTTATTAAGTTTTAAAGTTGTGTACTAAAGAAAATGTTTGCAGGTGATAAGTAAAGAAAAATTGAATACAATTCTTTACTTACAACTTGAAAATACTTGATTTCAACCCGTAATGAATACTTTATATATTATTTCACTTTGGAAAAGCATTTGTAATAATTTAAGATGGGGGAATGATTGGTAATGAAGAGACTGTTGGATATCTTTATTTCTTTATTATTATTAATTTGCTTTTTTTTCATTATTCTTTTAGTAGCAATTATAGTTAAAACCCAGATAGGATCACCTATTTTATTTAGACAACAACGTCCAGGGTTACATGGAAAACCCTTTTATCTTTATAAATTTCGTACGATGACCAATGAGCGAGATAATAGCGGGGAGCTCTTACCAGATTACGCTAGATTAACTAAAGTTGGAAAATTCCTGAGGAAATATAGTTTGGACGAATTACCACAATTAATAAATGTGCTAAAAGGTCAATTAAGTTTGGTGGGCCCTCGACCATTATTAATGGAATATATGCCTTTATATTCGCAAGAGCAAGCTAAAAGGCATAATGTTAAACCCGGAATCACTGGATGGGCTCAAATTAATGGAAGAAATAGTATCTCATGGGATGAGAAATTTAAATTAGATGTATGGTATGTTGAGAATCAAAGTTTTCTTTTAGATTTGAAAATTTTATATCTAACTTTTAGTAAGGTTTTAAAATCGGAAGGGATAACAAATAATAAGCATGTGACTATGCCAGTTTTTAAGGGGGGAATCGAGCATGGGGGGGAATAAAATGAATATTTTGTTTACTAGCTCTGGTAGGAGGGTCACTTTAATTAAAAAATTTAAGGAGGTATTTGAACAAGTAGGAATAAAAGGGAAAATCTTTACTGCAGACTTAAAAGAAACTGCTCCTACCATTTACTTTAGCGATAAGCATTTTATTGTTCCGCGTGTAAATGAAGAAGGGTATATAAATGAATTGTTAAAAATATGTAGATCTGAAATGATAAATCTAATAATTCCGTTAATTGATACAGAATTAATCCTTATGGCTAATAATTCGGAGGTTTTTGAAGGTATTGGTGTAAAAGTACTAGTTTCTAGTATGGAATTAAATAAAATTGCTAATAACAAAAAATACACATATAACTTTTTTGTATCTAATAATATACCAACGCCTAGAGTGTATAGTGATGAAGAGATTGGAAGAAAGGAATATCAATTTCCACTATTGATTAAACCTTATGATGGCAGTTCTAGTAAAGGTGTAACAAAAATAATGAATGAAAAGGAATTGGAATTTTTTAAGGAGTATATACCTAACGCTATGATACAAGAGTACGTTTCAGGAGAGGAATACACTATAGATGTCATGGTAGATTTCTATGGGAATATAAAAACGATCGTTCCTAGATTGCGTATAGAGACACGAGCAGGTGAGGTAAGTAAAGGTATAACCAAGAAAGATTTTGACATTATCCAAGCAGCAGAAACTGTAATAAAAGCTCTTCCTAATCCTATTGGATGTATTACTTTACAATGTTTTAAAAAGAAGGATGGACAAATTACATTTATTGAAATAAATCCTCGTTTTGGTGGAGGAATTCCATTATCCATAGAAGCTGGAGCGAATTTTCCACTTTGGACAATTAAAATGTGTCAGGGAGATGTTTTTACAGATAGAGACTTTAATTGGAGAGAAAATTTAACAATGCTTAGATATGATGAAGCGGTTTTTATGGAGAGTATTTAATATGGTGATTCAAGCAATTGTTTTTGATATGGATGATACTTTATATAAAGAGAAAGATTATGTCGTAAGTGGCTTTAAAGCAGTGGATGATTGGATTAAAGATAACTATGGAAAAATTGGTTTTTATAATATCGCAATTCGATTATTCAATTCAGGTGAAAGAAAGTTTGTGTTTAATAAAACACTTAAAAAGTTAGACATTGATTATGATGAAAAATTGATTAGTAATTTGATAGAACAGTATAGGTTCCATAAACCAGATATCCAATTGTTGGATGAAGCGGATTGGGTACTAAATAATTTGGTTAATACCGTTAAAATAGGACTTATTTCAGATGGATATTTAGTTGCTCAAGAAAGAAAAATAAATGCATTAAAGTTAAAAGAGAGGGTTCATTCAATAATTCTCACTGATAAGCTAGGAAAAGAATGTTGGAAACCAAGCAAAATTCCTTATGAAAAAATAAGTAAGGAATTACAGGTGCCTCATGAGCAATGTGTCTATATAGGAGATAATTTAAGTAAGGATTTTATAACGGCCAAGAAATTGAAATGGTTAACGATCCATATTAGTAGAGAAGATGGAATTTACCATAATCTTATAGTTGAGCAAGCTTATAAAGCACATTATACAATTGATAATTTAAGGAGATTATCTGATATATCTGTATTAAAGCATATGTTTTTAGATACATAGTATTTAAATATGTATAAAGGATGTGTTTACATGCACACAGTTCAGCATAAAAAGCGAATTTACCTTTCCTCTCCGCACATGAGTGGGAATGAACAAAAATATATCCAAAATGCATTTGATACAAACTGGGTTGCTCCTCTTGGGCCAAATGTCGATGGGTTTGAACGAGAACTTGCATCTTTTGTAGGAGTTAGGGGAGGTACTGCAGTTAGTTCAGGTACTGCTGCTATTCATTTAGCTTTGCAGTTATTAGGTATTCAAAAGGGAGATACAGTATTTTGTTCCAGTTTTACTTTTGTAGCGAGTGCAAATCCGATTGTTTATTTGGGAGCGGAACCGGTATTTATTGACTCAGAACCGGAAACCTGGAATATGTCACCGAGTGCATTGGCACATGCATTATATGAAGCAAATAAAATGGGGAATTTGCCTAAGGCTATCATTCTTGTTCATTTATATGGTCAGAGTGCTAAACTAGATGAAATTCTCTCACTTTGTCATCAATATAATGTTCCTATAGTTGAGGATGCAGCAGAATCTCTTGGATCTACATATAAAGGAAAAGCAAGCGGTACATTCGGAAAATTTGGTGTTTATTCATTTAATGGAAATAAAATTATTACAACTTCAGGTGGTGGAATGCTAGTTTCTAATGATGTAGAAGCATTGGAAAGAGCGAGATTTTTAGCGACACAAGCAAAGGATCCAGCTCCACATTATGAGCATAGTGAGATAGGGTATAATTATCGACTAAGTAATATTTTAGCTGGTATTGGTAGAGGACAATTAGAAGTGTTAGAAGATAGGGTGAGAGCTAGAAGATTTGTATATAAACGGTATTACGAAGCGCTATCTCACATGCCAGGGTTTTATTTTATGCCTGAATTAGAACATACTCGCCCAAATCGTTGGCTTACTACATTGACAATTGATGAAAAGGAATCTGGGATTTCTATTGGGAAATTGTTGAGAATTTTAGCAGAAGAGAACATTGAAGCGCGTCCTATGTGGAAGCCACTTCATATGCAGTCGCTCTTTAAAGAGAAGAAGTATTATCCGCATAGCAAAAATGAAGATGTGTCGCAGTACCTATTTCAAAGTGGAATTTGTTTGCCTTCAGGATCTAATATGTTAGCAGAAGATCAACAAAGGGTAATTCAAAGCATTTTAAAAGTTGTAGAATGGAAGAATTAAAAGAAAAGTAAGTGAAAATGGAATTTGAATTAGATTTGTATACGTACCACTAATTGTTCTTTATAATGAATCCTTTCTAGTGTTCAGTTTCAATTTACATAAAAAAAGGGAGGAGTATAGATTTGGAAATGTCTATAATATATAAGTCTGAAAGTAAATTAAAGCATGTAATTGAGAAAGTAATAAAAATAAATAATTTCGTTCTTTAAAAAGAATGATAAAGGGGTATGTTTAACGAATTTAATATGTAAATAGTAATTGTAGTAACTTTTCATATATTAGGAGGAAGAAATGAGCGCTATAACTGGCATTATTCACTTTAATAATGAACCTATATCAATTGAACATGGCACACGATTAATGAGTGAATTACAAAAGTACCCTGCTGACGATATTCAAATATGGCACAAAGAAAATGCTTTTCTAGGATGTCATGCACAATGGATTACACCAGAGTCAGTTGGTGAACAATTACCCTTTTATAATTATGAAAAGCAATTGGCAATTACAGCAGATGCTATTATTGATAATCGTGATGAGTTATTTGAAAAATTACAAGTGGATTATTCGGATAGAAAAAACATGACAGATAGTGAGTTGATTTTACTCTCTTATCAGAAATGGGGGGAATCGGCTCCGAAATATTTGGTAGGCGATTTTGCTTTTATGATTTGGGATGAGAAAAAACAAATTCTTTTTGGTGCCAGAGATTTTTCAGGAAGTCGGACTCTTTATTTTTATCGTGGTGAGGAAAAATTTGCTTTTTGTACCATTATAAATCCGTTATTTACTCTACCGTATATTGAGAAAAAATTGAATGAGCAGTGGCTTGCTGAATTTTTAGCTATACCTGTAAATTTCGAATCGGTAGATCCACAGTTAACAGTTTACAAATATATAGAACAAGTGCCTCCATCACACACTATTTTGGTAAAGGAAGGCGAAGTGAAGTTTTCACGATACTATACACCAACTGTTGGGAAAATGCTTAATTTAAAATCAAATGAAGAGTATGAAGAGGCGTTTCGAGAGGTGTATAAAAGTGCAGTGAAGGCACGTTTGCGAACACACCACCAAGTCGGAGCCCATTTGAGTGGAGGGTTAGACTCAGGTTCTGTCGTTAGTTTTGCTGCAAGGGATTTACGGACTGAAAATAAAAAATTACATACGTATAGTTATGTTCCAGTAGAAGGATTTGAAGATTGGACACACAAAGGTAGGATAGCTGACGAAAGACCATTTATTCAATCGACTGTAGAGCATGTAGGGAATATACAGGATTATTATTTAGAATTGCCAGAGAGAAGCCCACTATCGGAAATTGATGATTGGCTGGAAACAATGGAGATGCCATATAAATTTTTTGAGAATACTTTTTGGTTGAGTGGAGTTTATGAAAAAGCAGCTCAGCAGGGAATAGGAGTACTTCTTAGTGGTCAAAGAGGTAATTGGACAGTATCATGGGGACCTATTTTAGATTACCAGGCAATGTTATTGAAAAAGCTACATTGGATTCGTTTTTATCGTGAACTATATTTATATAGTAGAAATATAGGAGTAAAAAAATCACGTGTTTTTGAAGTGGTAAGACGAAAGGCATTTCCATTTTTGCATCAGTTACTTTTTTCAGGAAAACAAGATGCAAATTCCGTAATAATTAATCCGGAATTTGCAAGGGAAATGAATGTTTTTGACAGACTTAGAGAACAAGAAATCGATATAACAGGCACCTCTATTTCTAATGCATATGACATGAAAAGAGAACAGTTTGAAAAACCATATTATTGGAGCATAAATGGCACGTATGAAACGAAATTATCATTACGTTATGCCTTATGGGATCGTGATCCCACAAATGACTTACGATTGATTCAATTTTGTTTATCAGTCCCAGAAGAACAGTATGTTCAAAATGGTTTAGATAGAGCCCTGATCCGGAGAGCCACAAAGAGCTTCCTTCCTGATAAAGTACGATTGAATCAACGGGTTCGCGGTATTCAAGGTGCAGATGGTGTTTACCGTATGGCTCCTTTTTGGAATGAATTTATTGAGGAAGTTGAAGAACTTAGTGTAGATCCAGTTATCTCTGAATTTCTAAATGTAGAGGTAATTAAGAAAGCTATCTCAAAAATTTGTAAAGAACCTCGACCAGAATATGCATTTGATTTAGATTTTAGAGTTTTAATGCGCAGCTTAATCTTTTATCGATTTATAAAAAAAGCAATATGAAAGGAGGTGATACGTATGAAAAAGGAATGGAAACAACCTGTATTAGAAGTACTTAATATTAATATGACTATGGCTGGGCCTGGGCATAAATATCCAGATGCTGTTCAACCTGACCCAGATGACCCAGTGAAGTACAGTTAAGTCACTGGAAAAATAAAGCTCTTATATAGCTTTATTATATAAGAGCTTTCAAAAAATTGACAATGTGGGGGATAGGATGTTTGATTCTGTGGGGAATGTGTTATATCAAGCCTTCGGGTTAAAAATAGTAAGTGAAATTCCATTACCCGAATTGTCTCAGCTGAATGAAAAAAAAGAGATGGCAGATGTTCAAGTTGAAATAACGGATTTGTCAGAACAGTGGAGTAAATATAGCGTAGAAAAGCAAAAAACAATTGTAGTGGAGGATGATGTAGTTATGTTTCATGTTCCTCAAACTGCAATATTTTCTGTACAAGCCGGCGAGAAAATCACCTTTTCACCTATGGCAGACGCAGAAGAAGATAAAATTCGCCTATATATTCTGGGCACTTGTATGGGGGCGCTTTTAATGCAACGTAAAACACTCCCATTGCATGGGAGTGTAATTGCCATAGATGGAAAAGCGTATGCATTAATTGGTGATTCAGGGGCTGGAAAATCAACGTTAGCCTCGGCTTTTTTGAATAAAGGATATCAGCTTTTAAGTGATGATGTAGTTGCTGTGTCTCTTTTGAATAAAAATACTGCAATAGTTCATCCTTCTTACGCACAACAAAAATTATGGCAAGAGAGCATAAATGAGTTAGGAATGGAAGTAGCGCAATTTAGCGCTTTATTTGAAAGAGAAACGAAGTATGCTGTTCCTGTTAATTCTCAATTTTTTCCAGAACCATTACCTCTTGCTGGTGTTATTGAATTAGTAAAAACACAGGGAGAAGATATTGAGATGACCCGTATAGAAGGGCTCGCACGCTTGTATAAATTATACCGTCATACTTTTAGGAGTTCTTTGATTTCTAAATTAGGATTGATGGAATGGCATTTTGAAACTTCAACTCATATTGCAAGTGGAATGGAAATGTTTCAAGTAAGTCGCCCGACTTCAAGATTTACAGCTCATGAGCTTGTGGAAGTTATTTTAAATACTATACAGAAAGGGAGTATGGTTGATGGTTGTCCACTCGAGAAAAATATCATTAAAACATAACGTTGTCCAAAGTAAAGGTAATATAGTAAGCGATATGGATGGGGAAAAAGTTATGTTAAATGTCCAGAAAGGAAATTACTATAACTTAGGTGAAATAGGCGGAGAAATATGGGAGCTTATTGAAAAGCCAATAATAATTAATCAGCTTGTTACTATGCTAGTATCCAACTATGATATTGAACGAAAAGATTGTGAAGAGCAAGTTCTTACCTTTTTAGAGTGTTTATTTCAAGAAGGGTTAATTCAAATAAAAGATCAGCCTAATAGATAGATTTATAATTTCAATAGAACTGTTAGGAAGGGATTAATGAATATTGTGAAAAGGTTAAGGGTATTTTTATTGCTGAACATGGAAACAAAGCTTTTATTTTTAGAGACTTTTATTTTTTTAGGATGGGCGCGTGTACTAAAAAGTATTACCTTTTCCAAAGTTGCACCTTCTTTAGGGGATTACATGAACGAAACATCAGTTGCGCAAATTCAGCAACACGAGGATACACTAAAGGAGGTGTCCGAAGCAATTTCTATTATGAGTCGTTATACTTTTTGGGAAAGTCAATGTCTCGTTAAAGCGATAGCTGGGATGAAAATGCTTGAAAAACGTGACATTGAGAGTACTCTTTATTTAGGAACTGCTAAGGATAATAGTGGGGCACTAATTGCACATGCATGGTTACGTAGCGGTTCTTTTTATGTTACTGGATCGGAAGGAATGGAGAAATTCACTGTCGTTGGATCATTTGCAAAGAGGCTAAGTGAGAACACTATTAAAGGAGAGTAAAATGGAGAAAGATTTTGGTCTTAATGTAGAGTTCATGTCTAAGGAATTGAAACTTCTTTTTGCAATTTTGAAGTTAAAAGATGATGAAACAATGCAAACTTACAGCAATGAATGGTTTTCGGATATTGATTGGGAATTATTTCTTGAACAGGTTGTGCATCATCGCGTTTATCCGGTGATATATCAAAAACTTAAACAGGTAGATGAGGAAATAATTCCTTCACATATTGTACAATCCTTGAATAGAAAATATAAAAAAAATACATTTCAAATGCTTTATTTAAGTGCTGAAATGGAACGAATAAATAAAATATGTAATGAAAATGAGATTCGTATGATTTTTCTAAAAGGGCCTGTACTATCTCAGGATTTATATGGAGATATTTCTTTACGAACATCCTGTGATTTGGACGTTCTTATTCCAATTCAAAATTTAGAAAAAGTAGAAATGCTACTTTTAGAGCAGGGATATGTAAAAGACGATTATATTCAAACGATATTAAATGATTGGAAATGGAGGCATCATCATATAACATTTTTTCATCCGACAAAACAGATTAAGCTTGAGATTCATTGGCGGTTAAATCCCGGACCTAGTAAGGAACCTGGGTTTGAAGAGCTTTGGAAGCGAAAGAGAAAAAGCACCCTTACGAGTAATTCTGTATATATGCTAGGGAAGGAAGATTTATTTTTATTTCTTGTATCTCATGGTGCTAGACATGGTTGGTCCAGATTACGCTGGTTAGTAGATATAAAAAAAATTGTCAATCAAGATCTTAATTGGAGTGAGATTCATAAACTAATGAAAACATATCAAATGCTACATTTAGGAGGACAAGCATTAATTTTGTCATCTCAATTGCTAGGTGTACGGATGGATGAAAGAATGATGGAATTAGTAGCTCAAAAACATTCAAAACAGTTAGCGCAAGAAGCCTTGTTTTATTTCAAGCAAATGATAAACTTGCATACCGATCCGGTTCCTGAAGAAGTACTTGCTTATCATAGTCGACATTTATTTTCGTTAATGTCTAATCAGCAAAAAACTTTATTTATTATGAGCCAACTATATCCTTATCCAATTGATGCGAAAACATTGCCGTTACCTAAATTTCTTCATTTTTTATATTTTCCTTTACGTCCGTTTCTATGTATTTGGAGAAAAACGAAGAAGTTTGCTTTGTTATTGGGGGAACATCGATGAATTATATTATATATTTTATGAAGAAATTATATTCTTCAGCAGGAAAAATACTGTATGTGAATTTATTTGGTATGGTGTTAATAAGTTTACTTGAAGGGATAGGTATTATTTTATTACTTCCTATGATAAGTATGACTGGAATAATTAATACAGGTGAGGAGACTTCTTTTATTGCACCTGTATATAGAATTTTGCAGAATTTCCCTAAAACAACAAGTTTAATTTCTATTTTAGGTATATATGTATTAATAGTGTTAAGTCAAAATATACTGCAAAGAAATATAACGTTAAGAGATGCGAGAACGCAACAAGTTTTTGTACGAAAGTTAAGAGTAGAAACATATAGTATGATTTTAAAAGCAAAGTGGAGATTTTTTTTAGAAAAAAGGAAAACAAATCTAATTAATATATTAACTACAGAATTAGCTCGTGTTAGTTATGGGATTAATTTAATTTTACAATTGCTAGCTACTATTCTATTTACATTCATACAGGTAGGGCTTGCGTTTTTATTATCTCCCCAAGTCACTGTATTTGTTTTGGGCTTTGGCTTATTGTTCTTGGTAGCTTCTCGTGTTTTTATAAAAAAAGCACGGATACTAGGCGGTAAGACCTCAGAATTGGCAAAAGACTATCTTTCTGGTATAACAGATCATTTCAATGGAATTAAAGATATAAAGAGCAATACTTTGGAAGGATCACGTTTGGATTGGTTTCAATCTATAACAAAAAAGATGAGTAGCGAACAAATGGAGTATATGAGAATAAGGTCAAACTCTCAATTGTTTTATAAAATTTCAATGGCTATATTAATTGCATTTTTTATATTTTTGTCAGTAAATATGTTTCAAGCGCAAACGGCCCAGTTACTATTAATCATTCTCATTTTTTCAAGATTATGGCCAAGGTTCATGACGATTCAGTCAAATTTAGAACAACTGGCTGCAAGCATTCCTGCCTTTAAGTCATTATGGGAATTGCAACAGGAGTGTAATGAAGCGGTTGAAATGCAGGATATATACATGCAAAAACATATAAAGCCGATTTGTATAAAACAAGGTATTGAGTGTAAGGATGTTTCTTTTCGTTATAATAAGCAAGAAGCTTTATATGCACTTCAAAACATTAATGTACAAATTCCAATAAATAGTATGACGGCAATTGTAGGACATTCTGGTGCTGGGAAAAGTACATTAATTGATGTGTTAATGGGGTTAATCCAACCAGAAAAAGGTCAAGTGTTAATAGATGGTATCCCTCTTACAACTGATAATTTATTATCATTAAGACGGGCTATTAGCTATGTACCACAAGATCCGTTCTTATTTAATGCTAGTATAAGAGAGAATTTAATGATGATTGACTCGAATGTAAATGAAGAACAAATTTGGGCTGCATTAGAATTTGCGGCAGCAACTGAATTTGTACGAATGCTTCCAAATGGACTTGATACACTGATTGGAGATCGTGGGGTGAGGCTTTCAGGTGGTGAACATCAGCGACTTGTATTGGCTCGAGCTATTTTAAGAAAACCGTCGATTTTAGTATTAGATGAGGCTACGAGTGCGTTAGATACTGAAAATGAAGTGAAAATCCAATCAGCAATAGAAAGATTGAAAGGAACAATGACTATTGTTGTTATTGCACATCGCTTATCTACTATACGCAACGCAGATCAAGTTATTGTTTTAGGAAAAGGTGAAATTGTTCAAAAAGGTGAATTTAATCAACTAGCTAAAGAAAGAAAAGGTGTATTTCGAAATTTACTAGGGTCACAAATGGAAGTTGGTTCTTAGAGGAGAAAAATTGAATGAAGCTTTGTATGAATGCAGTTCGAATCGAATAAAATCTCGAATAATGGTGAACTACAACAGATTCTTATTCGGGATTTTATTTGCGCGTTTTTAAAGTCAGTGAATACATATAAACAAGTACCTTGCAATAAATAGTACCAAGTGGTATATTATGGATATATCTAGTACCGTGTATTGAACAGTACTAAACTAAGAAAGGAGGATTACATTTGAACGTTCAGTTTAAAAAAGGTGTGTTAGAGCTATGTGTTTTGGCACTTGTGAAACGTAAAGATAGTTACGGTTATGAACTTGTACAGCAAATTTCAAATAAATTTTTAATATCGGAAGGTTCAGTATATCCATTATTACGTCGTTTAACGAAAGAGGGATATTTTCAAACGTATTTAAAAGAGTCCACGGAAGGACCGCCTCGTAAATATTATCAGCTAACAGAGCAAGGGGAGACGCAACTTCATTTGTTAGTAACAGAGTGGAGTGATTTTGCGAAAGGGGTACAAGAAATTATTGAAGGGGTGAATTGGGATGAATAAAGAACAATTCCTTAGAGAATTATCGAATCAGCTTAGAAAGTTACCGGAAGAAGAGAGGAAAGATATTTTATTTGATTATGAAGAGCACTTTCAGTTTGGGATAGAAGAGGGGAAAACTGAATTAGAAATAATAAAAGGACTTGGTTCTCCTAAAGTAATTGCAAAAGAATTACTTGCGATGTATCGTTTCGATGAAATGAAAAAAGATCCATCGACTTCAAATGTTACAAGAGCTGTCATGGCGGCGATTGGACTTAGTTTATTTAATTTTATTATCGTGTTAGGCCCTTTAGTTGCAATTATCGGTTTTATATTTTCTTTTTGGGTCGGTGGGATTGCTAGTGTAGTGACACCATTTTTCGTTATCGTAAAAGTATTTATGGGCACTTTTATATGGTTGGATCTTTTCGTTAGTATAACATTTGTTGGAGTAGGTTTGTTGTTATGTATGATAGCGTATTATAGTACGAAGTGGTTTAAAAGATTGTGCGTACGTTATGTGATATGGAACTTCAAAATGATAAAAGGGGAGTAGATGATGAAAAAAATATTGTTAGTAGCTATCGCTTGTATCATTATTGGAGTAATAGGGATTTCACAAACATATGAAAAAGCAGTGCAAACTGCAGAAAAAGGCGATAAAGAAGACGTAATTAAAAACGAAACATTAAAAAATATAGAAGTTAAGTTAGGTGCTGGGGATATTGTCGTCCAAAAATCTCCGGATGCCTCTTTTTATGTAAAGCAAACAGGAGATGTAAGTAAACAAGAAATTCGTATTACTGAAGATGGTGACACATTAAAAGTTATTGGGGAAAGAAAAAAAGATGTTTCGTTTGATTTTTCCTTTTACAATTTCGGATTTCAAACGTCTACATTGACTATATTTGTACCAGAACGTTCTTACCAAGAGATCAAAGTACATTCAGCAGCTGGACAAATAGAAATAAGTGATGTGAAAAGTGACCGCGTAAATGTTGGAACGCTGGCAGGAGAAGTGGATTTGAAGTATGTAACAGCTAAGAACGTAGAGGGATCTACAAAAGCTGGTGAGGTGAACTTTAAAAAGGTTATGGGGAAAGTAACAGCAAAAACGACTAGTGGGGATGTATATATTATGGATCATGATCCTAAGTATGATGTAGAGGCAAGCTCAACTGCTGGAGATATAACTATTACTTTATCGGAAAAACCAAAAGATGCAGTAATAACTGGGCAAACTCCTGCTGGAGATGTGACAATTTTTAATGAGGAAAATAAAAACGTAACAATTGGTAATGGGAGTAAAAAGATTAGCGGCAAAACGGCTGCTGGAGATGTTACTATAGAAACACGTTAATAATAGATGAGAAGATAGATTCATTCATTCGAGTTTTTTGGAATGAATTAAAATCTACCAATATATAAAAGAAGATAATTCCCTATATAAATAAGGGAATTATCTTCTTTTATTATTTTTAATGTAAATCACGATATACGCCAATTACTTTTCCAATAACTGACACTTGTTTTAAAATGATAGGTTCTAATGACGAGTTTTCCGGCTGTAGACGGAAGTGGTCTTTTTCTTTATAGAAACGTTTAACAGTTGCTTCGTTATCCTCTGTTAAGGCAACGACAATTTCACCGTTGTATGCAGATTGTTGTTGGCGGACAACAACTAAATCTCCATCAAAGATACCAGCTTCAATCATGCTATCCCCAGAAATACGTAACATAAATACTTGATCTGATCCAGAAACGATACTAGCTGGAAGTGGGAAGTGCTCTTCTACACTTTCGACTGCTGTAATCGGTAAACCGGCAGTAACTTTTCCGACGATTGGAACTTGAATAACAGATTGTGTTTCTGTATCCATTCGGTCATCGCCTAAAATTTCGATTGCTCGTGGTTTTGTTGGATCGCGTCGGATATAGCCCTTTTCTTCTAGTCGTGATAAATGTCCGTGCACTGTAGAACTAGAAGCGAGGCCGACTGCTTGACCGATTTCACGTACGGAAGGTGGATATCCTTTTTCTTGTACTTTTAGCTTAATAAAGTCGAGAATGTCTTGCTGGCGTTTCGTTAACTTTTCCATGTTTTCTAACACCTCGTTTTCTTTCGTTTTTCTTATTAATAAGTATAACATGCGAAAAAACATTCTACAAACATAAGTTCGAACAAAAGGGAGATTTATGATACACTAGAGAGAAAATATAGCGAGAAAGAAGGGTTCAAAATGAATGCAATTGTTTATGCACGTGTGAGTACAACAAAAGAAGCACAAGAAACATCGTTATTGCGTCAAAAGGATGAATTATTGCATTTAGCTGAGCGCTATGAAATGAATGTGACAAAAGTGATTGAGGAACAGGCTAGTGGCTATACAATTGAACGTGATGGCATATTAGAAGTATTAGATACAATTCGAGATGAACAAGTTGATGTACTTCTAATACAAGATGAAACACGTCTTGGTAGAGGGAATGCGAAGATTGCATTAATGCATTGTTTACATAAAGAGGGAATAAAAGTATATACACATACGCATAATGGTGAATTACAATTGTCGGATTCTGATTCGATGGTATTAGATATAATTAGTATTGTTGAAGAATATCAAAGAAAGATTCATAACTTGAAAATTAAACGTGGTATGCAACGCGCGGTAGAAAAAGGCTATCGGCCAGAAAATAATTTAAAAAATCGTCATTTAAGCGTAGGGCGAGAGAAAAAAGAAGTGCCAATTGAGGAAATTGTACGTTTGCGCAAGAGTGAACTCACTTTCGAAGAAATTGCGGCAACGCTTCGTGGATTTGGTCATAATGTTTCAAAAGCGACTGTACATCGTAGATACGTAGAGTATACAAAGCAATTGCTTGATAAAGAAGAGTAACTATTGTATGATAATAATCAGTTTTGATTAGAAGGGGGATTCGAGATGCTTAATCACGAACTCGTTGAACGCATTAACTTCTTAGCGAAAAAAGCAAAAGCTGAAGGTTTAACTGAAGAAGAACAACGTGAGCGTCAATCGCTACGAGAACAATATTTAAAAGGATTTCGTCAAAATATGTTAAACGAACTTAAAGGAATTAAAGTCGTTAACGAAGAAGGTACAGATGTTACACCAGCGAAATTAAAAGCTTTAAAAAAGAAAGATAATGCAAAATTAAATTAAAAGATGGGCGAAGCCCATCTTTTTTTATTTGTTATTTAATAACTTTCCAGTTGTTATTTCTCGTTGCTTCTATTCTTTTATGCTTCAATATATAGTTAGCAATAAGTTCAGACATATCTGTTGGAATATCTTTTATTACTGGTTTATTTTGAAACATGAAGAAGTTCCCTCCGCCGTTTGCTCGATAATTATTCATAACAACGTCATATTCTTCATTTATATCGAGTGTAGCGCCTTTATACTGTAAAGACTCTACTCTTTCACCAATTGGTTTTGAAATGTTTAATACATACGAAATCCCTTCCCACATATCGTAATTATAATGCGCAGGTTTTGGTTCTATGAATGCAGGATTAACAATTATATTTCCAACTGTATTTAATGTGAAATAAGAAGCAGAAAGTTCGAGAGCATCTTTTATATCAGCTCCAGTCACTCGAATAACTTTTAATGTGTTTGGGTAAATATAATTGGAAACGATATCCCGCATTGTGACATGTTTCGGGAATCCTGGAGATGTATTATGAAACAAACTTGTACAAGAAATAGAAACGTTAGCTATATCCATCTGGATTTTATTTATGAATTCAATAAAAGGATGGTCTTGCAAACGAGTTTGCATAGCATCTGAAATTCGCATGTCTCCATGAATGATGCCGATAGGCTGATCAAGCCATTTTTGTGTTTTCTCTTCATAATCGGCGACCAAGGAAAGAACATCTTTGTCGGCCTCGATTCCTTGCACAGGCAATAATTGTGCGTAACTATTTTTCTTTACCCATTTTTGTTCTGTTTTTTCGAATATTACTTTTACCTTTCCAACGGAGTGTCCATTGCATCCGGTCTGTAAAATTGTTACACCATTATCTAAAGTTTGAGCAATTTCTCGGTGTTGGTGGCCTGTTAGTAAAATATCTATACCATCAATTTCATCATACATTGCGTATCCTTGGTTTTCACCTGTTAAAACTTCAGTCGGTACTCCTGTTTGAAAATCGCGTTCAAATCCCCCGTGATAGGCTACGACTAGTAAATCGGGCTGCTCATGTTTACGGATGTAAGGAACCCACTTTTTTATTGTTTCTAATGCATCTTCAAATAGTAAATCTTTAATATGATGGGCCTGTTCCCAATTCGGGATGTAATGTGTTGTTGTCCCTAAAATAGCAATTTTTATATTTGATTCAATATGTTTTATTATATAAGGTTTCCCGAAATAAGGTTCTTTTATGTTTTTATCTAAAATGTTTGCTGATAAGTACGGGAAGTTTGCAGTTTCTACAGCATGATTTAATATATCCATTCCATAATTAAATTCATGATTGCCGATAATTGCAGCATCATAATTTAAATAGTTGGCCAATAAGGACATTGGATTTTTCTTATTTTTTTCGTATGTAGCGTAATAATAAGTTAATGGTGTTCCTTGTATGAAATCACCGTTATCAACTAAAAGAACGTTTGTATTTTTGGAACGTTCTTTTTTTATAAGAGTAGAAATTTTAGCTAAACCAATTTCTGCTTTGGAGTTATCTTGGTAGTGAATTGGATACACAGTACCATGTACATCGCTTGTTAATAAAATATTTAAAGTTACAATTTGATTTTGATTCAATACCATTCACCTTTTCTATTGTTATCTTTCAATTAATCATATCAAATATATGAAAAGAATTTTAATGAGAATGTATAGAATGTGTAAAGATTCTGTAAATAGGTAATTGTTTGTAAAAATATGTGATATATTTCTTCATGTTTACGGAAGGTTATTTTATAACAACGAAAAATGGAGGCATTCACATGTTGAAAAAAGTTTTTGCAATGAGCACAACAGTTGTACTAGCAGCGGGGTTATTAAGTGGCTGTGGAACGAAGGAATCAAGTGCAAGTAAAAATGAGGATACGAAAAAAGGTTATGTACCAAAGACGTTAAATGTTCAATTTGTTCCTTCTCAAAATGCAGATACGTTAGAGGCAAAAGCAAAACCATTGGAAAAACTATTAAGTGATAAATTAAACATTCCGGTAAAAGTTAGTATTTCAACGAATTACAATACAATTGTAGAAGCTATGGCATCAAAACAAGTAGATGTAGGATTTTTACCTCCAACAGCGTATGTGTTAGCGCATGAGAAAAAGGCTGCAAACGTAATATTACAGGCGCAACGTTTTGGGGTAGATGATGAAACTGGAGCTCCCACAAAGGACTTAGTAGATTTTTATAAATCAGAGTTTGTTGTTAAGAAAGATTCTAATATTAACAGTGTAAAAGAATTAAAGGGTAAAAAAATTGGTTATCAAGATGTAACATCATCAGCAGGGTATGTATGGCCTGCTGCTGTATTGTTAAAAGAGGGAGTCGATCCGCTAAAGGATGTGAAACCTGTTACATTAAAAGGTCATGATCAGTCACTTATTGCTCTTTTAAATGGTGATATTGATGCAGCTGTTGTATTCCAAGATGCTCGTAATATTGTAAAAAAAGATTATCCGAATATATTCGATCAAACGAAAATAGTAAAATTTACGGAGAAAATTCCAAACGATACGATTTCTGTACGTTCTGATTTAGATGCGGAGTGGAGCAAGAAATTACAAGATGCTTTCATTGAAATAGGAAAGAATGAAGAAGGGCACAAAATCATTAAAGAGGTATACTCACACGAAGGATATGTGAAATCTGATGATAGTAAATTTGATATCGTTCGTGACTATGGAAAGAAAGTGAAAACACAATAATACATATGGAAATGGCGACTAACTGGAAAGTGTGTGATTTCAGTTAGTTTGCCGTTTTTCAGTTATTGATAATACATAGAAGGTAGGTAAGATGTGTGATAGAGTTTCAAAATGTCTCCAAAGTGTATCCAAATGGTACGAAAGGATTGAAAAACATAAATTTAAAAATTCAAAAAGGTGAATTTGTTGTAATGGTCGGGCTATCTGGGGCTGGAAAATCTACACTCCTCAGATCAGTAAATCGCCTTCATGAGATTACAGAAGGAGAAATTATTATTGAAGGTGAGTCTATTACTGCTGCAAAAGGCAAAGAGTTACGACGCATGCGCCGAGATATTGGTATGATTTTTCAAAGCTTTAACCTTGTAAAGCGATCCACGGTACTGAAGAATGTATTAGCCGGGCGTGTTGGATATCATTCGACATTACGTACAACGTTAGGCTTGTTTCCGAAGGAAGATTTGGAACTTGCATTTCGGGCTTTGAACAGGGTAAATATTTTAGAAAAAGCATATGCACGAGCAGATGAATTATCAGGAGGACAACAGCAACGTGTATCGATTGCTAGAGCATTGGCACAAGAAGCGAAAATTATATTGGCAGATGAGCCTGTTGCTTCGTTAGACCCACTGACAACAAAGCAAGTAATGGATGATTTGAAAAAAATTAATGAAGATTTTGGAATTACGACAATTGTAAACTTACATTCTATTGATTTAGCGAGGCAATATGCTACACGCATTATTGGATTACATGCAGGTGAAATTGTTTTTGATGGTGTAGTAGATGAGGCAACGGATGAAAAATTTGCTGAAATTTATGGGGACGTAGCTCAGAAAAGCTCACTATTAGAGGTGGCAGCTAAATGAATAACGTGACGATATATTCGAAATCGATACCGAAGCCGCCGAGTAAATTGAAACATATGTTAACGGTTATTCTAGTTATTTTACTGTTGTGGGGTAGTAGTGTACAGGTCGACGCATCATTTTCAAAACTAGTAGTTGGTTTTCCAAATATGGTGGATTTATTGAAGGAAATGGTGCCACCAGATTGGAGTTATTTTCAAGTTATTACAACAGCAATGTTAGATACAATACGCATGGCGATTATTGGAACGACTTTAGGAGCGATTTTAGCCATTCCACTTGCACTATTTGCAGCAAGTAATGTATTTACTAGTGTATTTTTGTACAGTCCAGCTCGATTGATTTTAAATTTTATACGAACGATACCAGATTTATTATTAGCGGCTATTTTTGTAGCGATTTTTGGAATAGGACCACTTCCAGGTATTTTGGCTCTTACTTGTTTCTCGGTTGGGCTCGTAGCGAAATTATTGTATGAGTCAATTGAATCAATTGATCCAGGTCCATTAGAAGCGATGACAGCTGTAGGAGCGAATAAGGTGCAATGGATTGTTTATGGGGTCATTCCGCAAGTGAAAGCGCACTTTGTTTCCTACGTACTTTATACATTTGAGGTGAATGTACGTGCCGCAGCCGTTCTAGGTTTAGTAGGAGCAGGTGGCATTGGTTTATATTATGATCGTACACTTGGATTTTTACAATATCAACAAACTGCTTCCATTATTATTTATACCCTTGTTGTTGTATTGTTAATTGATTACATAAGTACATTGTTGCGGGAGAAATTATAATGAGTAAAACGACGATAATCGTACCAAAACCGAAGAAACCGAGTGTAAATCGCTGGATTATTTTTATAGCACTAACAGTTATATATGTATGGGCCTTTTCAGGTGTCCCACTCGAGGGAATAAAGAATACAGCGGGAGAAATTACAAAAGCAATTATGACAGGCGTGTTGAACCCAGATTGGTCGTATGTATCTTTGCCTGATGGTGAAGATTTATTACATGGTTTGATTGATACGTTGGCAATTGCGGTATTAGGTACATTTATTTCTGCCTTTTTATCTGTTCCATTTGCTTTTTGGGCAGCAACAAATATGAGTAGTGGAAAATTAACTTCAGGTGCTGGGAAATTTGTACTTAGTTTCGTTCGTACATTTCCTGAATTAGTTATGGCTCTTTTATTTATAAAAGCTGTTGGGCCAGGCTCTTTTGCCGGAGTTCTAGCTTTGGGATTACACTCTATCGGAATGTTAGGGAAACTATATTCGGAAGGAATTGAAAATATAGATAAGGGACCGACCGAGGCGTTAATAGCAACAGGTGCAAATCGGTTTCAAATACTTTGGTATGCAGTATTACCACAAGTGTTACCAGATTTTCTATCGTATACGTTATACAGGTTCGAAATTAATGTAAGATCCGCTGCGATTTTAGGTGTAATTGGAGCAGGTGGTATTGGTACGCCATTAATTTTTGCATTAAGTTCACGGAATTGGTCTCGTGTGGGAATTATTTTATTGGGCATCATTCTAATGGTAATTATAATCGATTTTATTTCAAGTTCGATTCGAAAACGGATTGTTTAACGGATTTTAAAAGCATCGAAGTCAGATGCTTTTTTGTCTTTTTAAGTATTTATTAAAAGAAGTCTGTACATTTGTATAAATATACAGACAATTCCCTTTCTTTTTAAAATAAAAACAATAAAAAAGTATGTCATATTGAATACCCATACATTCCCGAAATCATTGGTTTTTTTATAAAAAATCAAAAAAACATCAACATATTTGTCGATACATGTTGTATAATCTTGCGTGGGAAGCTATCATATAAATGTATAAAACGTTTACTAATATAAGCGAAGGGAAGAATAGCATGTCACATTCAATCGAACAACTTTCTATCAACACGATTCGCACATTATCCATCGATGCGATTGAAAAAGCAAACTCTGGTCACCCAGGAATGCCAATGGGTGCAGCACCAATGGCTTATACATTATGGACTCAATTTATGAAACATAATCCAAATAACCCAACGTGGTTTAACCGCGATCGTTTCGTATTATCTGCAGGTCATGGTTCAATGTTATTATACAGCCTACTTCACCTATCTGGTTATGATGTAACAATGGATGACTTAAAGAACTTCCGTCAATGGGGAAGTAAAACTCCAGGACATCCTGAGTACGGTCATACTGCAGGTGTAGACGCAACTACTGGTCCACTTGGACAAGGTATTGCAACTGCTGTAGGTATGGCAATGGCTGAAAGACATTTAGCGGCTAAATATAACCGTGATGCGTATAATGTAGTAGATCATCATACATACGCTATTTGTGGTGATGGAGATTTAATGGAAGGCGTTTCTGCTGAAGCATCTTCATTAGCTGCTCATTTACAATTAGGTCGTCTTGTTGTGCTTTACGATTCAAACGATATTTCATTAGATGGCGATTTAAATCGTTCATTCTCTGAAAGTGTAGAAGATCGTTACAAAGCATACGGATGGCAAGTAATCCGTGTTGAGGATGGAAACGATATTGAAGCAATCGCGAAAGCAATTGAAGAAGCGAAAGCTGACGAAAAACGCCCAACGCTAATTGAAGTAAGAACGACAATTGGTTTCGGTTCTCCAAACAAATCAGGAAAATCAGCTTCACACGGTTCTCCACTTGGTGTAGACGAAACAAAATTAACGAAAGAAGCATACGCTTGGACTGCTGAACAAGACTTCCATGTAGCAGAAGAAGTATATGACAACTTCCGTAAAACAGTACAAGATGTTGGTGAAACAGCGCAAGCAGCTTGGAACACGATGTTAGGTGAATATGCACAAGCATATCCAGAATTAGCAAACGAACTGCAAGCAGCAATGAACGGTCTTCTTCCAGAAGGTTGGGAACAAAGCTTACCAACTTATGAATTAGGATCAAAAGCAGCAACACGTAATTCTTCAGGTGCTGTAATTAATGCAATTGCAGAGTCTGTACCATCATTCTTCGGTGGATCTGCTGACCTTGCTGGTTCTAACAAAACATACATGAATAACGAAAAAGACTTTACAAGAGAAGATTACAGCGGTAAAAACATTTGGTACGGTGTACGTGAATTCGCAATGGGTGCAGCAATGAACGGTATTGCACTACATGGTGGTTTAAAAACTTACGGTGGTACGTTCTTCGTATTCTCTGATTACTTACGTCCAGCAATTCGTCTTGCAGCATTAATGCAATTGCCAGTAACGTATGTATTCACACACGACAGTATCGCTGTTGGTGAAGACGGTCCAACACATGAGCCAGTTGAGCAATTAGCAGCGCTTCGTGCAATGCCAAATGTATCTGTTATTCGTCCAGCTGACGGTAACGAATCTGTTGCGGCTTGGAGATTAGCTTTAGAATCTACAAAAACACCAACTGCTTTAGTATTAACTCGTCAAGATCTTCCAACATTAGAAGGCGCAAAAGACGATACGTATGAAAAAGTTGCAAAAGGTGCATATGTAGTTTCTGCAAGCAAGAAAGAAACAGCTGATGTAATTTTACTTGCATCTGGATCTGAAGTAAGTCTAGCTGTTGAAGCACAAAAAGCGTTAGCAGTAGACGGCGTTGACGCAGCTGTTGTCAGCATGCCATCTATGGATCGCTTTGAAGCTCAAACTGCTGAGTACAAAGAATCTGTATTACCAAAAGCAGTAACAAAACGTTTCGCAATCGAAATGGGTGCTACATTCGGATGGCACCGTTACGTAGGTTTTGAAGGAGATGTGTTAGGTATCGATACATTCGGTGCTTCTGCTCCTGGTGAGAAGATTATGGAAGAGTATGGATTTACTGTAGAGAACGTTGTTCGTAAAGTAAAAGAAATGCTTTAATGATTTTAGAAAAATCTCTCCGGCATGGAGAGGTTTTTCTATGTAAATGAGTTTTTTCGACAGAAAAAGTTTTTTATCTCTCCGCAGTCAGACAATCATTGCAAATTTTCTTCTATATAATGAAGAGAAAAGGTTGTCCAGATTGGGAGGCTGAAAATGAAAACGTATGAATTGTATTTAATTCAAGAGGATATTGCGAAAGCTTATTTTGGTCGTGAATATTTGTTTTTTGATTTATTTGCTCGATTTTCAGAATCTGGGTCCCTTTCGGAGAAAAAAGTGTTATATAAACAAATGATGTATATAACGATGCCATTACAAGTAATGAAAATTCATCATAAATTAGAGCAAGCTTTGCGTGTTCTTGGTAAATATGATAGAACACATCATACGCATACACTTTTTACGGGAGCGGAATATGGCGAAATAATAGTGAAACCACACTATATTCGCATGAATACCTCTGGAAATGTCTCTATGGAAACGACTTTCTTTGAGGTGTTAAGAAAGTGTGAACTAACATTTTTAGCTATGGATTATGAAAATACAAAATACGGATGGTTGAATCCTTTAAAACAAGTACGAACATATGTGTAAAAAATGTCGAATTCTATCTTGTCTTATTGAAAAGGTTTTAGTACACTGTAAGGTAGACAACATGAAGGAGGAAAATATATGCCAATTTGGTTAGGTATTCTAGTGGGCGTAGTAGCACTAGTAGCAGGCGTGGCGTTAGGATTTTTCATTGCCCGCAAATACATGATGAACTACTTAGAAAAAAATCCACCAATTAATGAACAAATGTTAAAAATGATGATGATGCAAATGGGACAAAAACCTTCCCAAAAGAAAATCAATCAAATGATGAGCGCGATGAGCAAGCAACAAACAAAATAAGCGCTAAAGGGCACTCGATAAGAGTGCCCTTTCCTATTGGAATTTTAAAGTGTTTAAAACTTTTAAAAATTCTGTATTTTTGTTAAACTGAAAACATCGCTCATTTTAAGGGAGGAGGATAAATATGAAAGTATTTTTTAATTTAGCTTGGTTTTTTAAACAAGAGAAACGAGCGTACATAATCGGGATTATTATGTTATTTGGTGTCGCGCTTCTTGAACTTGTAGCCCCGAAAGTACTAGGTATTGTAGTAGATGAAATTAATAATGGAACATTAACATCTGAAAAATTGTTGAAGTGGGTTATTCTGTTAGTTGTTGTAGGGATTACTATGTACATATTGCGTTATTTGTGGCGTATTATGATTTTTGGATCTTCTTTAAAATTAGCCCGTCAATTACGAAAGAATTTATATGAACATTTTACAAAGATGAGTCCAACTTTCTATCAATCACGTCGTACAGGCGATTTGATGGCACATGCGACCAATGATATTCAGGCAATTCAGCAAACTGCTGGATCGGGTGTTTTAACACTTGTTGACTCATTAGCAGTTGGAGGATGTGTACTTGTAGCGATGGGGTTTACAATTAGTTGGAAGTTGACATTATTAAGTTTAATTCCGATGCCAATTGTAGCGATTTCTACAAATTATTATGGAACTTTATTGCATAGAAGATTTCATAAAGCGCAGCAATCGTTTTCTGAAATCAACGATAAAGTACAAGAAAGTATGAGTGGGATGAAGGTAATTCGCTCGCTTGGACAAGAGAAAGAGGATTTGGAAGCATTTCGGAAGAAATCAGAAGATGTCGTACATAAAAATATGTTAGTCGCGCGTATTGACTCGTTATTCGATCCAACGATTGCACTTATTGTCGGGTTTTCGTTTTTAATCGCAGTTTGTTACGGATCTTTATTAGTAGTACGGGGCGAATTAACTGTAGGAGAGCTAGTAACGTTTACAACATACTTAGGGACTCTTGTATGGCCAATGTTAGCTTTTGGATGGTTGTTTAATATTATGGAACGTGGACGCGCTTCGTATGATCGTGTGGAGAAAATACTTTCACAAACTTCAGATGTAGTAAATAAGGAAAACGCTATAAATACTATAGCAAGTGGTGATGTTTCATTTGCTATTGATTCATTTTCTTATAAGAAAAATGAACTATTAAACTTAAAAGATATTTATGTTAATTTAAGAAAAGGTGAAACGCTAGGTATTGTGGGACGTACCGGTGCAGGGAAGACGACGTTGTTAAAATGTTTAATTCGAGAATATGATCATTTTAATGGTGAATTAAAAGTTGGTGAACGGGATATTCGAGATGTAACACTTCATGGTGTACGTTCTGCAATTTCATACGTGCCGCAAGATCATTTTTTATTTTCAGCGAGTATTGGAGAGAACATTGCATTCGGAAAGGTCGATGCTACATATAAAGAAATTGCGCGTGCTGCTGAAATTGCTTGTATTCATAATGATATCGTTCAATTTTCAGAAGGGTATGATACGGTAGTAGGTGAAAGAGGTGTTTCACTATCAGGAGGTCAAAAACAGCGGATTTCAATTGCGCGTGCTTTATTAACGAATGCTGAAATTTTAATTTTAGATGATTGTTTATCAGCTGTCGATGCAAAAACCGAAGAAACTATATTATCCGCATTGAAACGGGAAAGAGCAGAAAAAACGACGATTATTACTGCACACCGTTTAAGTGCAATTCAGCATGCAAACATTATTCTTGTGATTAATGAAGGAGCGGTAGTGCAACGAGGAACACATGAACAATTGATGGGAGAAAATGGTTGGTATAAAGAAATGTACGAAAGCCAGCAACTAGAGGCGTTAGTAGAGAAAGGAGGCGTATGATGGCTGAGAAAAAGCGGAGTGATTTAAGAAGATTACTTTCTTATATGAGACCATATAAAAGGTTATTAGCATTAGCATTTTTATTCCTAGTTGGTGCAACTGTAACTGAAATGATGGGTCCTTTTTTAATTAAACAATTTCTTGATGAACATTTAGTACCGCGTAACTTTGATCAATCAGCACTTGTTACTCTATTTGTAGTGTATATAATTGCACATTTATTAAAAGTATTATTTACGTATTTAGATTTATTGTACTTTCAAAATATAGCTTTTAAGATTGTTCAAGATATGCGAGTTGAAGTGTATGAACACGTTCAAAAATTGTCATTAAGTTTCTTTGATCGTACGCCGATAGGTACACTCGTATCTCGCATAACAAATGATACGGAAGCGATTAAGGATTTTTATGTAAGTGTACTATCAACATTCGTAAAAAATGTAGTGTTTTTAGTAGGGATTTTAGTGGCGATGTTTTTATTAGATGTAAAATTAGCACTATTTTCTCTTATATTAATTCCAATTATGTTTGCTATTATGGTGCTATATCGCCGGAAAAGTGCAGCTTTTTATTTAGAAGTACGTAATCAATTAAGCGTATTAAATGCGAAGTTAAATGAGTCCATTCAAGGAATGAATATTGTTCAAGTATTCAGACAAGAAAAACGTATGAGAAAAGAATTTGAAGAAGTGAATAATAAACATTATAGTGCAGGACGACGCACGTTAAAGTTAGACGCATTACTTTTACGTCCAGCAACGGATTTAGTTCATATTGTAGCAATTGCATTAGTACTTGGTTTATTCGGAATTGACGCTTTAAAGAGTCCCGTTGAAGTAGGAGTTTTATATGCGTTTGTTAACTATATTCATCGTTTCTTCCAACCTGTAAATGAGATGATGATGAAATTATCATTTTTCCAACAGGCACTTGTTTCATCATCACGTGTATTTCATTTAATAGATGAGAAAGATTTAGCGCCGGTTCAAAAAGGGGATGGGAATCCTCAAGTAGTTAATGGAGATATTGAATTTAAAAATGTTACTTTTTCGTATGATGGAAAGCGTGATGTTTTAAAAAATGTATCTTTTCATGTGAAACAAGGGCAAACGGTTGCTTTTGTTGGGCATACTGGTAGCGGAAAAAGTACCATTATGAATTTACTAATGCGATTTTATAATATTAAGTCGGGAAACATTGTAATAGACGATGTAGATTTAGAGAAATTTGAAGAACGAGAAATTAGAAAGAGAATAGGACTCGTATTGCAAGATGCATTTTTATTTGCAGGAAATGTAAAGCAAAATATTCGTATGTACAATGAAGAAATTACAGATGAAGAAGTAAAAGAAGCTGCGCAATTTGTGCAAGCCAATACGTTTATTGAAAAATTACCAAAGCAGTATGAAACAGAAGTAGTAGAAAGAGGAGCTGCATTTTCTAGTGGTCAACGACAATTAATTGCTTTTGCTAGAACGATAGCAACTAATCCGAAAGTGTTAGTATTAGATGAGGCAACAGCTAATATCGATACAGAAACAGAAGAGGCTATTCAAACAGCGTTGCAGCAAATGAGAAAAGGTAGAACGACGATAGCGATTGCTCACAGGTTATCTACAATTCAAGATGCAGATCAAATATTCGTTATGCATGATGGAGAGATAGTAGAAAGGGGAACACATCAAGAGTTACTGAGTGAGCAAGGGTTGTATTATAATATGTATTTACTACAAAATAAAGGAAGCTTGCAAAAGGCCTTGTAATATACAAGGTCTTTTTTACTTTGTATATAAAATATATTTACTCTTTGTTTTTATAGCATACATGTCGTGTCCATTTAGTAAAGTTGTACATATTGTATGTATACGGAATGAAAAAATTTGATAGGAGATTTTATATGCAAAACAGATCGAGTTCAAATGTTACGTTTATCGATGTGTCTCATTGGGAAGGGAGTATTGATTGGAATGCAGTGAAGGCATCTGGCATTCCAGCAGCATATGCAAAAGCGACAGAAGGTGTAAATTATCTTGATCCTACTTTTGTTCAAAATGTACAAGCGGCACGAAATGCGAATGTATTAATCGGTGCATACCATTTTGCACATCCAGAACAAAATGATGCAATTTCAGAAGCGAAATATTTTGTGAGTATATTACAAAGCAATCAAACAGACTTAATGCCAGTTCTAGATTTAGAGTCACCAACAGATCCGAGTAATAGTAATTTAACTGGTACCGCTATATCTAATTGGGCAAGAAGTTTCATAAATTATGTGAAACAGGCTACTGGAAAAAATGTAATGTTATATACAGGAGTTTGGTATATTAATGAGTTTGGAATTAACGGGTTAAGTGATATTCCACTTTGGATTGCTAGATATTCTAGTACACCGCCTGCTGATGCTGGTGGATGGACAGAGTGGACAGCGTGGCAATACACTGATTCTGGTCAAATTTCAGGTGTAGGAAATTGTGATGTATCAGCAGCAGTTTCATTAGAAGCTTTGCAAGGGAATGGATCGAGTGGTGGAGGGAATGTTTCTCCGCCTAATAATGCAACTCCAGTTTACGGTGTTGCTGTAATTAATGGCGATAATGTAAATTTACGGACTGGACCATCTTTACAATCTAGTGTAATTCGCCAGCTAAATCGAGGTGAATCATATGAAGTTTTGAGCGAACAAGATGGTTGGCTTGCTTTGGGTGGAAATGAATGGATATACTATGATTCGAGTTATATTCAGTATAAACATTATGTGGCGACTATTACTGGTGACAATGTGAATCTACGGGATGCTCCATCATTAAGTGGAAATGTTATAAGACAGTTACATCATGGTGAGGCATATCGAGTATGGTGTAAGCAAGATGGCTGGCTCGGATTAGGTGGAAATGAATGGATATATTATGATTCGAGTTATATTCAGTATGGTGTATAATAAAGTCAACGTAAAAGGTATCTCGCCTGAGATACCTTTTATCCCGCGATTTGCAGGCAGTAAGAATCTCGGCGAATGCGAGGAAGATAGGTGGGAGTTGCCCGTAAAAGGCCGATTGGTGAGGGCTAATAATGAGTGGGTGATAGAACAAAACACTGATTAACGTGTCACTCTATGAAAAAAGTAATTTTCACAAGTTGTATATTAAAAGCATAGTATAATACAATGGGGATATTTATAAAAAATAATCAAAAATTGAAATAAAGGAGTAAAAATATGGATTATGTGCTAATAGGTGTAATTTTAATATTATTAGCTGCAGTATTCGTACTGTTTTATAAAAATAAACAGTTGGAATCAGAGAGCCAGCAGGTGGAATTTGAAAAAAAGCAAGCGATTGAAACGTATGAAAGTGAAATTGCAGCCACGGTTACAGAACATAAAGAGCAACAAAATACGTTAAAAAATATGGAACAGAAAAAGTATAATGATTTACAAGTTAGTACAGCTAGAGAACTTGAAAATATGCGTATGATGAAAAATCAATTAGCTATGCAACATAGTAAAGAACGTAGTGAAATGCAAGATAAACATAGTAATGAAATACATATGTTTCAAAAGTTAATTGCAGATTTACGAGAGTATACTAAAAATAGCGCTGAAGTAAATACGCATGAAACATTACATTATATGAAGCAAGGATTTTTAGAACAAGAAATCATACAAGAAGATGAATTTCATATTATGCCGAATGTTTTTATTAGAGATAAACTTGGAATAAACGATATTCGAATCCATCATCTTATCTTATATAAAACTGGTATGTATTTACTTGAGACGAGAGAGTGGACAGGAAAATTAATTCATGGTGTAACGAAAGAGAATGCTAGTATATATTCATTTATGCTTGATGAAATAGGTAAGTATCAACAAGAAATTAAAAAAGAAGAGACGCTTGAATGTATTACAGGTGAAGATTCGTTAACTATACAAGTGAAAAATGAAGGGAATCCAGTATATAAAGCGAAGAAACAATCTCAAATTTTATACAATTGTTTGAAAGAATTGCAAGTTGATATTGTAAAAGAAAACGTAAAGCCAATTGTATATTTTTATAATGAGAGTGGTAAAGAAGTACTAGATCTCTCTAATGAGGACACACCTAGATTAAAAGATAGGGAGCAAATCGTAGCGTTTTTCAAAAATGAAGTTTTAACAGGGGAAGTAATATATACAGCGCAAGAGTTACAAAAGATAAGAGAAATGCTTTGCCAGGTGAATTAAAAAGGGGGAGATTTTTCTGGGTGCTCTATTACATGGGATTTTGTATGTTTATTTTTGTTTGTATATAGTCATGTACATTGCGTTTATTTTCGTTATCGATATAGTTCATATGTCATTAAGTGTAAAGAGTATTTTTGTAGTAGTTATGCCATTTATTTTATTAGTCATGATTCAAAGAGTCATCTTACGTGCTTCTACAAGTCGTAATAAAGAAAAGAAACAAATGTTACGTGTAATGATAGTAGGGATCATTCCATTAATAGTGTGTGCTGTACAATTAAGTATGAATGAGTACACTTCCAATTTTAATCGAGATCGGTGGTTAAATGACGAAGAGAAACGGGTACATATGGTAGATGATTTCATGCAAAAATATAAATTAATAGGGAAATCAAATGAAGAAATTACACAATTGTTAGGAACGCCTACTGAAACGAGAAATGAGGAAGAAGGGGTCATCACTTTGTACTATCTTGGGACAGAACGTGGCTTCATTCCAATAGATAGTGAACAGCTTATTTTCCAATTTGATAGAGATGGTAGAGTTTTGACATATAAGGTACAGAGAGGGTAAAGAAACTTAGAGAGAAGCTATATGTTATAGCTTCTTTTTATTTTTCAATATGTTATAGAAAGGGAATATGAATTTTGGATGGAATAAGGAATGAAAGTGGAGGTGATGCATATATATGGATGTATTGGGTTGTTTTTATCTCGCAAAAGCCTGGTTGATGAGGGCTAATAATCAGTGGGGGTGGCCAAAACCCCCACTGATTAAAGTGTCGCTTTATCATATTGTATAAATGAAAAGGAGGTAAGACGGTGAAGACGATACCGACTGAAGTCCTGAGTAAAGAATTGATGGAAAGAGAAGGTGTTATATCTATTACAGTAAAGGAATTTGAAAAGATAGAAGTAGCTGGAGTAGTCGTTGCTGGTCCTGCTGTTATTTTAATTAATCAAGATTGATTACATATTTTCAATATAGAAAAGTAGTGAAAGCATCCGGATAGGATGCTTTTTATTTGTATGGAAGAGGGCGTATAGTAGATAATTGGGATACTGGAGGGAGAGTATGTGGCAATTATTATAACGATGTTATTAATGGGTATTTTATTAGGATTTGTTGGAGCAGGGGGAGCTGGATTTATTATCGCGATACTCACTTTAGTATTTCATATTCCTATTCACGTTGCACTTGCAACATCTTTAACTGCTATGGCATTTACGACGTTATCTGGAGTTATAAGTCATTATCGTGAAGGAAATGTTGTACTTATGATAGGCGGGATTGTTGGTGGATTTGGAGCGCTTGGTTCTTATATCGGTTCAAAGTTTGGTTCGCTTATACCAGCACATCTTCTCCATTGGTTTACAGCTGGGATGTTATTTTTATCAGCAATTTTTATGTTTATTAAATTGATTATGTCTCGAAATAAGCAACAGCCACCCTTATGTGGACAGAAAAAACTTTCAAAAAACAACTTGATGAGATGTATATGTTTAGGATTAGTTACTGGAATGTTGGCTGGTTCATTCGGGATTGGTTCAGCCCCTTTTATACAACTTGGACTAATGGTTCTTTTAGGATTAAAGATACAGCAATCTGTAGGAACGACTATGCTTGTTATATTACCGATTGCAATTGGAGGCGGGATTGGATATAGTTCGGAAGGGTATTTAGATTATATATTGTTATTGCAAGTATTAATTGGGACGATGTTAGGAGCATATATCGGTGCGAAGTTTACAAATTATGCACCACGCATGCTGTTGAGATTTTCAATGATTATGACGCCAGTTTTAGCCGGATGTATGTTATTGATGGAATAAAACTACTATAGCAAGGTATTAATATATTTTACGAATGAATTATATAAGTAATTCATATTTCCCATATAAAAGAATTTGCATTAATATTATGAGTATAAAGTTCGAGTATTCGAAGTACTACTTGAATTATATCCCTATCCCTTTTCTAAAAATGCGAACAAGTTTTGCCCTATTCTATTCAATACTTAATTGCATAGAAATATATTGTTCGATGACCATTATGGAACGTACATAATGGGAAAATCCCGATCCTTAAAGAGGATGCCCCTAATCTTCATGTGAAAATATGATCGGACAAGAAAGCTGGCCAACTGATGGTCAGCTTTCTTTTTGTTCTAAAACTATTTCTTCTTTAACCTCTGTTTGCAATAATAACGTTTTTCCAAAGCGGCGTTTACATTCAGCCCGCACTTTTTGAATAGCTAGTAGTTGAGAAGTGGCGGGAACTGTGACGGTAGCTTGGCGAGGTTTTCGATTTTCTTCACAAAAGACACATTCCACAACATATTTAGAAATCATAATTTCATCCTTCCGTTTTTAATTTCTAAGAAGGGACTGCCTATGAAGTTGATGTATTCTTTCGTCACCGTTTTATTTTTTTCCTCTTTTTTCAAGGGAAAAATAAAAAAGAAGGCGAATTTTAGTAGGGGAGGGATGTTTATGGAGAGATGGATAGGTACGGCAGCTATATGTATGAATGACAGAAATGAAATTTTAATGGTGCTGCAAGGCAAAGAAGGGGAAGAAAAAAGGTGGTCTGTACCAAGTGGAGGACTTGAAAAGGGAGAAACACTAGAAGAATGTTGTATCAGGGAAGTTTGGGAGGAAACAGGCTACAATGTGGAAGTTGTAAATAAAATATACGAAAAAGAAGGTATTACATACGGAATTCCAGTGTATGTTCATTATTACTTTGTTAAAAAAATAGGCGGTAGTATGAAAATTCAAGATCCTGATGAGTTAATACATGAAATTGACTGGAAAGGGATACAGGAAGTTGAAAAATTATCGTTAGCTTTTCCGGAGGATTACGAGTTAATATGTCAATATATAAATGAAAAAGCAAGTATGTAAATACTTGCTTTTTAATGTATCCAAGATAAGAAAAGCGGAACGATAACTAAACTAGCACCCGCTGTTAAAAGCATGGATAAACTTGCGATTGTTCCTTCAACAGGGCCGATTTCGAATGCTTTTGATGTACCAGTTCCATTTGCGCTCGTTCCTAACATAATACCTTTTGCGAGCGCGGTTTTAATGCGGCAAATACGTATAAGGGAAGGGCCGAGTAATGCTCCTGTTAAGGCAGTTAAAACGACAAATACAGCTGTTAATTGTGACATGCCACCAATCATTTCTGAAATAGCCATTGCGATTGGTGTCGTTACAATATGCGGTGCTAAACTATGTTCTAGTGACGAATCAATTTGAAAATAATTTGCTAGTAGTGCCGAAGTAATAACTGATAAAAATGAACCAACGATGACGTTAAGTAAGATGGCGATTCCGTATTTCTTTAATAAATCAAAGTATTTATAGATTGGCCATGCAAAAGCAACTGTTGCAGGTTTTAATAATTCTGTTAGCCATTGACCACCAGATTCATATGTTTCATAAGGTGTGTCTAGTCCAAGCAATAAAGCGATTAAAATAATGGGACAGACAAGGAGAGGAGAAAGTAAGCTCCAATTCCAACGTTGATACATTTTTTTAGATATCCAATATGTCAATAGTGTTAATAGTAAACAAAGAAAGCCGATCATTGCGTTGATCCTTTCCGCTTAAGTAGCAATTCTGTTAATAGTCCTGTTACGAGAGTAACACAAAGTGTACTAATCATAATAATTAAAATGAGATCGATTCCATATTGTGATAGTGTATCTTTGTAACGAATAACAGCGACTGCAGAAGGAATAAAAAATAAAATAAGTTCTTTTAATAAAAAGTCTGCTCCGTCCTGTATCCACTCTTTTTTAACTAGGTTAAATTTTAATGAAATTAATAATAAAAAAATACCGATTATACTTCCTGGAACTGGGAGGTGTGCCTGTTTTGCGATCCATTCACCTGTCCAAGCGAAACAAAATAATAATAAAATTTGTCCACTTAACTTCCACCATTTCATACAGTAACCACCTCTTTCTTTTTTTACATAAAAATTGTAAAAAAGAATTAACAATTTCTACTATACGTTCATTCAAAATATTTGTCTAATATATAAATTATATGTTATTAATATATTAGACGTATTAATTGAAAGTGAAAAGGGTGTCTAAAATGGAATTACGGCATTTGCAATATTTTGTTGTTGTGGCAGAAGAGTTACACTTTGGACGAGCGGCTGCTCGTTTACAAATGACACAACCGCCACTTAGTCAACAAATTCAGCAATTAGAAAAAGAAATGGGAGTTTTGTTATTTTCAAGAACGAAGAGAAAGGTTGAATTAACAGAAGCAGGAGAAATGTTTTTAAAAGAAGTAAAAAAAGCGTTTGAGCAAATTGAAAAAGCAGTAGAAGTTGCACAAAGTGCGCAAAGGGGAGAAGTTGGATCACTCTCAATTGGTTTTGTAGGTGCGGCGATATATGATATTTTACCGTCTATCGTCAGGGAGTATAGAAAGAAATTTCCGAGAGTGTCTGTCGCATTACATGAATTATCTACACCAGATCAAGTGCATGCACTTCATGATAATCGTATTGATATTGGATTTTTACGGCCGCCAATTTCAACACAATTATTAGAGTTAGAACCAATTCAAAGGTTATCTTGTACTTTATGTTTGCCAAAGGCACATCCACTTGCAGAGAAAGATGAAATACATATAGAAGATTTACGCGATGAACCGTTTGTATTTATTACGAGACCAGTATGGCCGGCGTTGTATGATACAATTTTATCTCTTTGTCGAGAGGTTGGCTTTAGTCCTCAAATTGTACAAGAAGCAACAGAATATCAAACAGTTATGGGGCTTGTAGCAGCAGGGATTGGGATTACAGTAATCCCTGTATCGGCAAATAAATTATATAAAACAGAAGTTGTATATAAAGAGTTATATGATTCTAATTTTGTTGCAGAAATGTCGGTAGCTTATAAAAAAATGAATAGTAATCCAGAGCTGTTAGAGTTTTTAAAAATTGCAAGAGAGAAGAAACGAATAGAAGTAGAAGATGAGTAATATTAGTAACGGTAAATAGATTTAATTCGAATATATAAAAGTACACCTTATTAAACAATAAAACGGAAATGCAGCTTAAGTGCATTTCCGTTTTATTTTTCTTTTTTTAGCTCGATACTGAAAAGATAAACGTGTTCATTTTCTTTTAAGAGTAGGTCAATACCTGTTTCTTCATCAATTGTAGGGACGCTTACAGTTTCTTTACTTGTTTGGATTACAGTAGCTAAAATTGTTTTCTGATTATATCTTAAATTTTTTGCAGATTGAATTGTAGTAGTTACAGAACTATTTACACCTAGAGGTGCTTCTTCAGGAGCAAGCGTTGAACCACCGTCAATATTAATATACCATTGACCTTTTTCTTCTACATCTTTATCAAATTGGAAATGTGGTGGTATGAAAGAGAGTTTTATTTTCTTTTCTAGAAAATGTGATGAAGCGATGTTAGTAATCTCTTTTACTTTTTTACCATTTTGATAATAATCAATCGTAGCATTTATTTCATCTTTATCATTATTAAGTGTAACGTTATAAAACATACTATTTCCTTCTTGAATAGGCGTCATTTGTAAAATAGAAGACTGTTCCTTTGTTAACTTGTAAGCTTCTACAGAAGCAACTTCATTATTTTTTATTTGGTTACAACTAGTAAAGAAAAGTAAAGATAAGATAAATAATACGTTTATACGCATAGTATAAACCCTCCTCTTTTTACAATTATAATTTAAATATGAATAAATTCCCATTTGCCTTTCTAGGACTAAAGACTTAGAAAAGATTCAGATTATAGTGCGATGTTTGTAATGTCATATTTTTATACACTAGTAGTATAGAATGCGTATGTTATAAGGTAGGGGAAGAAATTTATGTCTTTATGTCGGTTAGCGAGAAAAAATATAAGAACATTTGCTGCCAAAAGGATAAAGCAATTCATGTGGATTGCCATGTGTACTGCAATTTTGTTTTTTATGATGTCGCTACAATTTAATGAACTAGCGGCTGGGAAAGTAGGGGCAACATTTTTGTTTCAAATGTGTTTTTACACGCTGTTTATTGTATTGATTTTTATATGTATTTTTATTACGTATAAAATGACGAATTCTCTTCTGCAAGTGAGGAGAGAGGAATTTAAATCTTATGTAGTAGGGAATATGAAAAGAAATGAAATACTATGTTTATTATGTCAGGAGCAATTATTCATTTATGGAGCAGCGTTTGTTTTCGGTCTAGTTCATGGGATGTTATTTTTGAAATTATTCACGATTATCTTTATGAAAATAGCAGGGATACAAGGAATAAATAGTGCACCAATTACAATATATGCAATAGCAGTTGTTGGTATAATTATGATGGCTGTCGTCGTATTATCGATGATGCAATGTTGTCGATTTGTTCGAAGTTTAAAAGACGGAAATTTGTTTCAGTTTGAGAAAAAGGCATGAAAAATCATGCCTTTTTCTATTTTACACATGAAAATAATCGTGTTAGAGTGAAAAGACCTGACAAAGAATGGGAAGGAAAGGTTGTATAGAATGACAAATGAACAATCAATTGTAAAAGTTGAGCGGTTAACGAAGCGAATCGGTTCAAAGACACTTGTAGAAAATATTAGTTTCGAAGTTAAAAAAGGTGAAGTTGTTGGCCTGCTAGGACCAAATGGTGCTGGAAAAACGACTTTAATGAGAATGATGGTCGGTATGATCCGTATGACAGAAGGTGAAGTATGGATTGATGGTCAATCTGTAAAACAGCAATTTGAAAAAACTGCTGCGAAAATTGGTGCAGTAATTGAGACACCGGAATTTTATCCTTTTTTGAGCGGCTACGAAAATTTAACATATTTCGGCCGAATGAATGGGAATGTGACAGAAGAACGTATCGATGAAGTAGTGAAATTGTTAGGAATGGGACAAGTAATTGACCGTAAAGTAAAAGCATATTCACTCGGTATGAGACAACGTTTAGGGATTGCTCAGGCGCTTATTCATAATCCAGATGTATTGGTACTAGATGAACCAACGAATGGACTAGACCCAAGTGGAATACATGAAATGAGAATGTACATAAAGAAAATTGCACATGAACAAGGAAAAGCAGTACTTGTATCTAGTCACTTACTTTCAGAAGTTGAATTAATGTGTGACAGAGTTATTATTATTCAACACGGAGAATATGTAGCGACGCAAAATATTCAGCATAGTCATAGTGAAGAGATGGAGACGATCCGTATACGTGTAGATGATGCAAATAAAGCAGCGGAAATGTTAGAATGTGATGTTGTAATAAAAGGTAATGATCTACTTATCAATGTAAAAGATGAAGAAATCCCAAATGTTATTCGTACTTTGCTTGAGAAAAATATTCAAGTTTATCGTGTATATGAAGAAAGAAAAACGTTAGAAGAGCAATTTTTAGAATTAACAGGGGGAAAAGATATTGTTTAATTTAGTGTATAACGAGCTGTATAAAATATTTAAGCGTAAAAGAACGATTATTCCTTTTGCGGTTATTGCAGTATTAATAATTGGATTAGGATGGGTTACGGTAAAGTATTTAGAACCAGAAACAAAGGGTTGGAAAGCAGATTATACAGAACGTACGGTAGAAATTGAGAAAAAGCTTGGTATGAAAAAAGAAGCTATTTTAGCAGAAAGGTCGGGGGACGAGCTTGTAAAGGAATATCAGCTTAAAATGAAGCATTTAGATACGGATATAGCACCAGCAAGCAGTTCTCCACTTTCTTTCATGAGAGATACAGGTTTTATCGTATTTCCAATTTTGCTTCCATTTATCCTCGTGTATGCAAGTACAATTTTTGCGAATGAATATAGCTGGGGAACATATAAATTTTTAACAATCCGTCCGGCGAGTCGATTTAAAATTTTAACAGCAAAATTTTTAGCAATCGTTATATTTGCAGCTTTATTGTTTATATTTAATATGATTTTCTCCGCTTTAAGTGGACTTGTTATTTATAAATTCCAACAGCCTGCATGGAGTGAATTTATTTTTCAAGATGGAAATATTATAAAACAAAATATTTTTGTGGAAGTAAGTAAATATTACATTTTATCGTGGTTGCCAACTCTTGTGTACGCAGCGTTTGCATTTATGATTTCTGTGTTAACAAGATCTAGTGGGGGCGCGATCGGTATTTCACTGTTTCTTGCTTTATCAGGAAATATTGCGTTACTAGCAGCAACTAGATATAATTGGGTGAAATATTTATTGCCGGCAAACACAGATTTATACGGTATTGCCAAGAATGGAAGCTTTATTGAAGGAGTAACCTTCCCATTTGCTTCATGTATGTTATTGCTGTATTTATTTGTATTTTTAAGTATTTCCTATACAGTATTTTTAAAACGCGATTTAACTTAATAAGAAAAGCCGTTAAGTACCCCTTAACGGCTTTTTTTTTCTATGAGAATTGTTTAAGAGCTTTTTCAGCTAGCAAAGCAAAGTATTTTGCACTTATAGGGAGTGCTCGTTCATCAATTGTAAAAGAAGGATGATGCCACTCATGTGTACCGCTCGTTCCCATAAAGACGAATGAACCTGGTATTTCTTGTTGGTAAAAGGAGAAGTCTTCTCCGGCCATTGATGGGTTAGGAGAAATAATATTTAAATTCATTTTTTCGGCAACTTGAGTAGATAAGTCGGTTAGAGATGTATCGTTATGAACAGCAGGAGGACCTGAATAAAAACGGAATTCTGTTTTTACGCTTAATGCATCAGAAACTCCTTTAATAATACGTTCCATTAAAGCTGGTATCTTTTCTCGTGTTTTATTTTGGAATGTACGAACTGTTCCTTCTAATGTTGCCTTTTCAGGAATAACGTTCCACGTATTTCCTGAATGAATGTTTGTAACACTTACAACGGCATTATGTGAAGAGCTAATATTTCGACTTACAATTGTTTGTAGTGCCATAACAATTTGAGAGGATGCGACGATAGGGTCAACACCAGCATCTGGTACAGCTGCGTGCGTCCCGACACCGTGAATTTCAATTTCAAATCGATCTACTCCAGCCATTAGTGGACCATCTTTAATGCCAATTGTACCTACTGGTAAATCAGGTTTATTATGCATACCGAAAATAGCTTGTACATCATGTAAATGTCCAGCTTCAATAACTTTGCAAGCACCATTGCTACTTTCTTCAGCTGGTTGGAATATAAAGCGAACCGTTCCATTTAGGGAAGATTCCTTTTCTTTTAATAAGAAAGCTGTACCTAAAATAGCTGCTGTATGAAAATCATGTCCGCAAGCATGCATTTTACCTTGAATTTTTGAAGTGTATGGTAAGTTTGTTTCTTCTTGAATAGGAAGGGCATCAATATCAGCACGAATTGCTATAATTGGACCATTTTGATTACCAGAAATTTCAGCGATAATTCCTGTTTCTAAATTGGAATCAATAATAGCAATATTTGCTTCTTCTAACCAATTTTTTATCGCTTTTGTTGTTTCAAACTCTTCATATGATAGTTCTGGATACTCATGTAAATGTCGGCGAATGGAAATAAGTTTTTCTGTTAGTTGATTTGGAATAGATGCCACGTATTATGCCCTCTTTCTTAAGCGAAGTATTTACTATAAGTATACAACAATAAAAGAGAGGATTCTCAAATGAAAATCCTCTCTCGTTAATGCCCGAGTGATGTGAGCTAATAATTAGTGGGGATGAACAAAATCCCCACTAATTAAAGTTTCACTTTATGCTGCCACTTTTTTATGTGTATGATGTTTTTGATAACGTCCACGCATTGCATATGCAATTTGCGGAATTGCAATACCGATTAAAATAAGTGATACACCTATCCACTGTGAAGATAGTACAGCTTCTTTTAAAACGAATACAGACATAATTGTTGTAACTGGTAGCTCTGCTGCACCAAGAATAGTCGCTAAGCCAGAACCGATTTTTGGAATACCAATTGTAAAGGCAATAGACGGAATAACGATACTAAATATTCCTAATCCTAAGCCGTATTTCCAAAGTCCTTGAGAAATGGCACCGTTCATAATAAATGTTGGCGGGAATACGATCATAACTAAAGTTAAAGCGCCAGCCATTAACAGGACACCACGTGGTAATGAAGGTACTTCAACAGCAACTTTTCCGCTCACAAAAATGTATGTTGCAAATGTAATAGCAGATAATAGCCCTAAAATGATTCCTGTTGTATCGAAAGTACCTGCCGATTTTTCCAGTAAACCACTTGATAAAAATGTACCTACAAGTAAGAAAATAACCGAAATAACTTTTTCCCTTGAAGGTAATGTTTTTGTTACAATAGCTTCAATAATAATACCGACCCAAACGAATTGGAACAAAAGAATAATTGCGATAGAAGCTGGTACAGTTTTTAATGAAGCATAATAAAAAATTCCAGTAAAACTTGCAGATGTTCCTGCAACGAATAAAATTAATGCTTGTTTTAATGGAACGCGGTGTCTAGAAAATAGAAGTGTAATAGCCAGCAAAATAATCCAACCGAACAAATATTGGCTGCCAATTACCTCTCCAAGTGAAAATCCTTCTGCATATGCAAGTTTAACAAAAATAGCTAAAATTCCATAACTACACGCTCCTAATAAAACTAAAAGAGAATAACGAAGCATGAAAAATTCCTCCCATCTATGTGAAGTTGTTCCGTAACGAAAATATATCTAGAGGGAAGTATACAAAATTAAAAATGTAGGGTCAAATAAAAGAAAAGTGCGACATTTTATAGAATAATAATAAAAGTATGATATTTATGCATAATCTTGAAATTGTTAATTATAAAAGTATTGTAAAATCAGCTTTGTATTGTATAAAGACAGCATTTGAAAAAAATTTTTTAAATCAATATGCATATAAACGTACGTATACGTGCTAATCATTTGAGAAACTATGTTACCTTTGTTATGTTAATAACAATTAAAGGAGTTTCCTAATCCAATTGAGATTTTTCTATATAATAGAAGGAAATGAAAACGTTTTATTAGAAACTGTGAGAAAGAGTGGTTTTTCTTATTACCACGTTGTAAAAGTGAGTTCACGAATTGTTCATAGTATTTTTATGTGTTTTTGCTACAATATGTAAGGAGAGGAGTGGAATTATGCAAGATATTAGTATTTTTTTAGCGTTTGGCGCTGGGTTCTTATCATTTATTTCCCCATGTTGCTTACCGCTTTATCCGGCATTTTTATCGTACATAACAGGTATGTCGGTTTCTGAATTGAAAGAAGAAAATGCAATGCTTCGCAAAAGAAGTATGATACATACAGCGTTTTTCTTACTTGGATTTTCAATTATATTTATTGCAATTGGATTTGGTACAAGTTTTATCGGAGGAATCTTTACAGATTATAAAGATTTAATTAGACAGCTAGGTGGTATATTTATCATCGTGTTCGGTCTTATTATTGTTGGGGTATTTAAGCCGAAGTTTTTAATGCAAGATCGTAAATTTACATTTAAAAATCGTCCGAGTGGCTATTTTGGATCAGTTCTAATTGGATTGGCCTTTGCTGCAGGATGGACGCCATGTACTGGACCTATTTTAGTGTCCGTAATTGGATTAGCAGCAACAAACCCAGAATCAGCAATGATTTATATGATTGCTTACATACTTGGATTTGCTATCCCATTTTTCGTACTTTCATTCTTTATTACGAAAATGTCTTGGATTAAAAGAAATAGTATGGCCTTTATGAAAGTCGGAGGATACATTATGATTGTCATGGGTATCTTCTTATACTTTAATTGGATGACGAAAATTATCGTATATTTCTCAAGTTTATTTGGTGGTTTTACCGGTTTTTAGTATTATTCTGTGAAAATGTTGGAAATACTAACGGAAAAGCATATAATGAAAGTATATTTTGCATATAGCCACAAAAAAGGATGAGAAAATATGAACATAGTTCTTTTATCAAGTATCGTTGCTGTTTGTATGGCTGTCGGTGCGATGTTTATTCGTTTAAAAGCAGCTAAGAAACCTGCAACATTGAAAAAAATTATACTTCCGCCATTTTTTATGAGTACGGGAGCATTGATGTATGTTTTTCCTGAATTTCGATTAACTCCAGCAGAAATGTTAGAAGCAATTGGTGTTGGTTTGATTTTCTCTATTTTTCTTATTAAAACATCTAAATTTGAAATTAGAGGACAAGAGATTTACTTGAAGCGTTCAAAAGCATTTGTTTTTATATTAATTGGATTACTTGTAGTACGGATTGTATTTAAAACATACTTAAGTCAATCTCTTGATTTAGGACAACTTAGCGGCATGTTCTTCTTACTTGCGTTTGCGATGATTGTATCATGGAGAATTGCGATGTACCGTTCCTTTACGAAATTACAGAAGGAAATGGAAAAAGAAGATGGTTTTTATAATGAAAAAGATATGAAGCTAACTTAAAACTGTATATGTATAAAATAAAAAAGACAGCGTCAAAGGCGCTGTCTTTTTTATCGAAAATAATGTGAAGTTATTTTGCGAGTAAAGACTTGTAGTTTGAATAATCAATCTCTTTTTCTTGTAGCTTTTTTACTAAAAATTTATGATCACGCTTTGGTGTGGCAATAATATATCCTTTAATAATTAAGTCTTGTGTAATTTGAGAGGCATTTTCTTGTAATGCAAGTTCTCCAATTTTACCAGCGATTTTGGATTTGGCAACGTCGCGAAATAGTTCTGGAACAGGACTTACAAGCTCTTCTAGCAATTGTTTTTGTTCGTCAGCCCATAAATGTCTCGTTTTATTTATGTAGTGTTCTTCCCAATCTAAAATGGACATACCATCTTCTTTTGGTAATCGTTTTAAAAATTTTCTGAACATAAAGTATCCACCGATAGACATAAGTCCTAATAAAATGACAGTCCATAATACAATGAACCAACTGAACCATCCTTCGAGCAAGTATATCCCCCCTTAAATGATTTCGATTTTCTTTTATTCATATTATAAACATTGAGATTCATAGAAAGCAAGAACGCTTGGTCATTTTGACCAAGCGTAATCATTTAAACAAAGTATAGTTGTTCAACACATAAATTATTATTATCGTCTTCAACATACTCAATAATAAGTGTGCCAACTTTACGATCTTTATCTTCAGTTGTGAAAATAGAGTAAGAAGTAAAACGTGCTGTTGATAGGCCGCTTATATGTGTAGGTAAAGAAATGTAGTCGTTATCGCGGAAGAATTCCATTAGTTCAATATCTTCAAATTCTTTTCGGTCAACTTGTTTGTTTGTATAGCGGCGTTGAAGTTGTTTTAAAGATTCATTCCAAGAAATTGCTTTTGTGTCGTATACCATTGTTCTATCTCCTTACTGTATGTAATCGTTAAGAACATACGTTCTAATCTAGTATACTCTTTTTATTAGAAAAGGGAAAGCAAAAAATAATGTAAGCTTGGATTTCCAAGCTTACATTATTTTTGCGTTCGTCATAATCTCTATCTTTTATTATAAGTTACATAAGAATAAGAAACAAGATGATATATATTTTGTTGATAGTTTTCAAAATTCTGTATATTATCAATATATTATATGGAAAGGGAATGAGTGGGATGGCATATGTAATTTCACTACAAGGACCGATGGCAAGTGGGAAAACAACAGTAGCTAAAAGGCTAGAGCAACATGGGTTATCGGTTATATATGAAAATCCATATCGAATTGTAGAAAAGCGAAAAGAATTAAATTTAGATATGAATTCAAAAGATGGTTTTATAACAAATCAAAAAATGTTCATTGAAGCAAAAATAAAAGAGTTTCAAAATATCCAGGAATCAACGGTGATTTTTGATCGTGGGCCAGAAGATATTGAGTTCTATACACTTTTTTATCCGAAATTAATAGGGAAAGAGTGGGATATAGAAACAGAATTGCAAGATGATTTATGTGAACTAAGAAAATGCCGTTCGGATGCAATTTTTTATTTAGACGTTTCGAAAGAGAATGTATATGATAGAAAAAATAATGATAGGGTAAGAAACCGAAGTACATTTGAAGAACAACTTAAATTAGTAGAAACTGAAAAAGAATGGTATAAACAATTTCCTGTAACTTATGTGGACACGAATAGATTAACAGTGGACGAATTAGAGGCATATTTTATGAAATGGTTGAAGGAGAGAGGGTTATGAAAAAAATACTTTTATTTGTGTACCCAACATTTGCCGAGTTTGAAATAACGGTAGCAACGGCATTGCTGAAAAATAAATATGAAATCATTACAGCAGGTTTAACTAAGGAACTGGTTATAAGTGAAACGGGGTTGCAAGTGCAGCCGCATATAGAATTAAGTGAAGTGCGTGTAGATGAGTATGAGGGGATACTTATTCCAGGTGGAGAAGAAGTACAGTTGAAAGATGCAAAACCTCTTTTTTCAATCATTCAGCAATTTTATGAACAGGAAAAATTAGTGGCAGCAATTTGTGCTGGACCGTATGCATTGGCAAAGGCAGGCTTATTGAAAGGGGGATCTTATACAGCGACCATAGATTATAAAAGATTCGATTGTTTTCCAGTAGAAAATTTCGTGTATAAAGAAGTTGTGCAGCACTCAAATATCATTACAGCACAAGGGCATGCATTTGTACCATTCGGAATAGCGATTGCTTCTTATTTTGGAGTAGCAGACGAACATAATACAAATTTTTATTGTGGTAAAGGCAATGTAGTGATGGAGAAACTTTTATGAGAAAACGTGTAAAAGCTAGCATTTGCTAGCTTTTTTCTTTTTTACATCGATAAATCGCTACCGTTTTCGGATCATGCCATATACCGTTATGAAGTGATAATTCATTTTCTATTTCTTTTTGTAGCCATTCCTTCATTTCGGCGTGAAGATACATATTGTCTGGTATATTCAGTGATGGGAACATGCTAGAAAATAGTTTACGATCGGAGTAGCGTGATGAAAAACGAGTGCATTATGAATAACTGTTTCTGCAACAGTTGGAAAAACAGATTGTAATATCTCCTTACCATTGTCTAAACAAAATGGAGAAACCGCTGCTGATGTTTGCGGTAAATCAAATGCGGCTAACATCTTGTTACACATTTCAACTATACGAGGTAATGAAACGTTAGAATTTGTTGTAGCTAAAAGTGTACCGCCAGGACGAATGACTTTATAAAAGTCTTGAATGGTTCTTTTTACATCTTTCACGTGGTATAACATATGTCTTGCGATTATCCAGTCATAACAATTATCTTCGAATGGAAGTTTACTAGCATCACCCTGTTTCCATTCAATTCTAGTACTTTTTTTAGCGGCTTCAGAAAGCGTGGCTTTCGATTGATCAAATCCGGTTAATTGGCCTTTATGACCGTTAGTTTGTAAAAGGGAAAGGAATTTTCCGCTCGCGCACCCAACTTCTAATATGTTTTCTTTTCCTTGAAGTTGTAAATGTTCAAGGACGACTTCATCTAAATTCACTTGTTTCTCTTCGAAACGTTTATGCGTATGGATACGTGTTTGTAAATGGTTGCTGACGCTGTATTGGCGTTTTACATCATTCATTTTTTCGGATTCCACCTTCGTGCAAAATTGCTGAATCGCATGTGTTAATGCATCTGTCTTCTTTAAGCCTTCGTAATGGAGTGCTGCCTCAAACCTTTCAAGTAAATTTTCTTCAATTCGAAAATGAATATCTTTTCGTTTCGCCACTGAAATTTCGCCCCTTTTCATCTGTTAGTGAAAATATAGCATGCCTGGAAATTTTGTGTAAATAATTTGTGTACATAAAATTAGGGGAGGTGAAAAAATGTTTGAATATGAGTTTAAACTATTGACGATTTAACCGTTTTCATTTATTCTTAAATTAAGAAATATTCAAATAATTAAAAGAAATGAGAGAGTCACATGCTTCTTCAAGGAACACATCGAATTGGTCGTATGGCCATGCTGTTGGCACTTGCGGATGAGAATGAAAGCCCTGTATTATCTATTCCAAAAGGTTGGAAATATTGTACAGGGAAAGTGGGTTCTATGAATTCGCAAAAGGTCGTAGCGGCAATGGAAACAGCGGCTAAAAGCAACCGAGTTATTGAAACGGATGTTTACAGAGAAACACATGCACTTTATCATGCAATAATGGAAGCTTTGTACGGAGTGACGAGAGGTCAAATTCAGTTAGCAGACGTTCTTCGTACAGTAGGACTTCGTTTTGCAATTGTGCGCGGTACACCATACGACGGAAAAAAAGAAGGCGAATGGGTTGCTGTTGCACTTTATGGAACGATTGGTGCACCTGTAAAAGGATCTGAGCATGAGGCGATTGGTTTAGGAATTAATCACATATGATTTGCCCATAGTCTATTAGTTAGAAGGGGGCCTTACTTTTTAGGACAGAAGTCTGTCTTAAAAAGATAAGGTCCCCTTTTGCCTTTTTAAGGAGGAAAAAAGAATGATTACGTTAACAGGACATACATTGACAGTTGAAGAAATGAAGAAGTTATTACTTGAAGGGGAAGGTGTAACAGCTTGCCCAACTAGTATGCAAAAGGTGGCGGAGTGCCGCGAAGTAGTTGAGAAAATCGTAGAAGACGGAAAAGTTGTTTACGGTATTACAACTGGATTTGGAAAGTTTAGTGATGTGCTTATTCAAAAAGAGGATGTAAAGGCACTTCAACATAATTTAATTCAGTCACATGCATGCGGGATAGGTGATCCATTCCCGGAAGAAGTATCTCGCGGTATGTTAATTTTACGAGCGAACACGATGCTTAAAGGAGTATCTGGCGTTAGACCGCTTGTTGTAAATATGCTTCTTGAGTTTGTAAATCGCAAAATTCACCCAGTCGTTCCGCAACAAGGTTCACTTGGTGCGAGTGGAGACTTAGCACCTTTATCTCATCTTGCGCTTGTATTATTAGGCGAAGGTGAAGTGTTCTATAAGGGGAAACGCGTTCATGCGATGGTTGCTCTTACAGAAGAAGGTCTTGAACCGATTGAACTTGAAGCGAAAGAAGGGCTTGCATTAATCAATGGTACGCAGGCGATGACAGCGCAAGGAGTTCTTTCTTATATAGAAGCAGAAGCAACTGCATATCAAGCGGAATTAATTGCTTCGATGACAATTGAAGGATTACAAGGCATTATTGATGCATTTGATGAAAATGTTCATAAAGCACGTGGTTATAAAGAGCAAGTGGAAGTCGCGAGCAGAATTCGTGACATCCTTCAAGATAGTAAGTTAACAACAAAACAAGGAGAACTACGTGTACAGGATGCATATTCACTTCGCTGTATCCCGCAAGTACACGGTGCTTCTTGGCAAGTTTTAAATTATGTGAAAGAAAAATTAGAAATTGAAATGAATGCAGCAACAGATAATCCACTTATCTTTGATGGCGGAGAAAAAGTAATTTCGGGTGGTAATTTCCATGGTCAACCGATTGCGTTTGCGATGGACTTCTTAAAAGTAGGAATGGCGGAACTTGCAAATATTTCAGAGCGTCGTATTGAGCGTTTAGTAAATCCGCAATTAAATGATTTACCTCCATTTTTAAGTCCAGAACCAGGACTGCAGTCTGGTGCAATGATTATGCAATACGCAGCTGCTTCACTTGTTTCTGAAAATAAAACGTTAGCACATCCGGCGAGTGTTGATTCAATCCCGTCATCAGCTAACCAAGAAGATCACGTAAGTATGGGAACAATCGCTTCACGCCATGCACATCAAATTATTCAAAATGTAAGACGTGTTCTTTCAATTGAGATGATTTGTGCGATGCAAGCAGCGGAATATCGCGGAATTGAAAACATGAGTACAGTGACGAAGAGCTTCTACCATCAAGGCCGTCAGCAAGTACCTTCTATTACAAATGACCGTATATTCTCAACAGATATTGAAAATATTACGCATTGGTTAAAAACGAATGATTCGATAAAAGAAAGATTAGATGTAAAAGCAGCACTATAAAATGAGAAAAGGGAGAGATTGAAATGGAAAAAGTAAAACAAACAATTCGCGCGCCAAGAGGTACGGAGTTACAAACGAAAGGGTGGGTTCAAGAAGCTGCACTTCGTATGTTAATGAACAATTTAGATCCTGAAGTTGCTGAAAAGCCAGAAGAATTAGTTGTATATGGCGGAATTGGCCGTGCGGCTCGTAACTGGGAAAGCTATCAGGCGATTGTAGATTCATTAAAAACGTTAGAAAGCGATGAAACATTACTTGTTCAATCAGGAAAACCAGTTGCCATTTTTAAATCACATGAAGATGCACCTCGCGTACTGTTAGCGAACTCAAACTTAGTACCGAAGTGGGCGAACTGGGATCACTTCCGTGAACTAGAGAAAAAAGGTCTTATGATGTACGGACAAATGACAGCAGGTAGCTGGATTTACATTGGGACACAAGGTATTTTACAAGGAACATATGAAACGTTTGGTGAAGCGGCTCGTCAACATTTCGGTGGTTCATTAAAAGGTACATTAACACTTACTGCCGGTTTAGGTGGGATGGGTGGTGCACAACCTCTTGCTGTAACGATGAACGGCGGTGTTATCATTGCTATTGATGTTGATAAGCGCAGCATCGATCGTCGTATTGAAAAGAGATATTGTGACATGTATACAGAATCATTAGAAGAAGCATTAACTGTTGCGAACGAGTATAAAGAGAAGAAAGAACCGATTTCTATTGGCTTATTAGGAAATGCAGCGGAGATTTTACCAGAACTAGTGAAGCGTAATATTACGCCAGATTTAGTTACGGATCAAACATCTGCTCATGATCCACTAAACGGTTATATTCCAGTAGGCTACACATTAGAAGAAGCAGCAAAACTTCGTGAAGAAGATCCAGAACGTTACGTACAATTATCAAAAGAAAGCATGACAAAACATGTGGAAGCAATGCTTGCGATGCAAGAAAAAGGCGCAATTACATTTGATTATGGAAATAACATTCGCCAAGTTGCTTTTGATGAAGGTTTGAAAAATGCTTTCGATTTCCCAGGATTCGTTCCAGCATTTATTCGTCCATTATTCTGTGAAGGAAAGGGACCATTCCGCTGGGTAGCACTTTCTGGTGATCCAGAAGATATTTATAAAACAGACGAAGTAATTTTACGTGAGTTCGCTGATAATGAACATTTATGTAACTGGATTCGTATGGCACGTCAACAAGTTGAGTTCCAAGGACTTCCATCACGTATTTGTTGGTTAGGTTACGGTGAGCGTGCGAAGTTTGGCCGCATTATTAATGAAATGGTGGCGAATGGTGAATTATCAGCACCGATCGTTATCGGCCGTGACCATTTAGATTGCGGATCAGTAGCATCTCCAAACCGTGAAACGGAATCTATGAAAGACGGTAGTGATGCAGTAGCAGATTGGCCAATTTTAAATGCATTAATTAATAGTGTAAACGGTGCAAGCTGGGTATCTGTTCACCACGGTGGTGGCGTTGGCATGGGGTATTCACTTCACGCTGGAATGGTTATCGTTGCAGATGGAACAGAAGCGGCAGCAAAACGTATTGAGCGCGTATTAACTTCTGACCCTGGAATGGGTGTTGTTCGTCACGTAGATGCTGGATATGACTTAGCTGTTGAAACAGCGAAAGAAAAAGGCGTTAACATTCCAATGATGAAATAAGGAGGAGAAAACATGCTGGACACTTTACTAATAAATATCGGTCAATTACTAACAATGGATCAAGAAGATGGCTTGTTAAGACGGGAAGCGATGAACACGCTTCCTGTTATTGAAAACGGTGTGGTTGGAATTGAAAATGGCGTAATCACTTTCGTTGGAACAGCGGAAGAAGCAAAAGGAATACAAGCGAAAGAAGTTATTGATTGCGGCGGTAAAATGGTTTCTCCTGGTCTTGTTGACCCGCATACTCATCTTGTATTTGGTGGATCTCGTGAAAATGAAATCGCGCTAAAATTACAAGGAGTTCCGTACTTAGAAATTTTAGAACAAGGTGGAGGCATTCTTTCGACTGTAAACGCAACGAAACAAGCATCGAAAGAAGAACTTGTTCAAAAAGCGAAATTCCATTTAGACCGTATGCTATCTTTCGGTGTGACAACTGTAGAAGCGAAGAGTGGTTACGGATTAGATGATGAGACGGAATGGAAACAATTAGAGGCAACTGCACAATTACAAAAAGAGCACCCAATCGATTTAGTTTCAACATTTTTAGGTGCCCATGCAGTTCCGAAAGAGTATAAAGGAAGATCAAAAGAATTTTTACAATGGATGCTAGACCTACTGCCAGAAATGAAAGAGAAGCAATTAGCGGAATTCGTTGATATTTTCTGCGAAACAGGTGTGTTCTCTGTAGAAGAATCAAAAGAGTTTTTATTAAAAGCGAAAGAACTTGGCTTTGACGTGAAAATTCATGCAGATGAAATCGACCCTCTTGGTGGTGCGGAAGCAGCAGCTGAAATTGGTGCAGCATCAGCGGACCATTTAGTTGGCGCTTCTGATAAAGGAATTGAAATGCTTGCAAACTCTAATACAGTAGCAACGCTATTACCAGGAACAACTTTCTATTTAAATAAAGAAAGCTTTGCTCGCGGTCGTAAAATGATTGATGAAGGTGTTGCAGTTGCGTTAGCTACAGACTTTAACCCAGGTAGCTGTCCAACTGAAAACATTCAGCTTATTATGAGCATCGCAATGCTGAAGCTGAAAATGACACCAGAAGAAGTTTGGAATGCCGTAACCGTTAACTCTTCTTATGCCATTAATCGAGGCGATGTAGCTGGGAAAATTAGAATTGGTCGCAAGGCAGATTTGGTTTTATGGGATGCTTACAATTATGCTTACGTACCGTATCATTACGGCGTAAGTCATGTGAATACAGTATGGAAGAATGGTAATATCGCATATACAAGAGGTGAACAATCGTGGAGCACGGCCACTATTTAAAGAAAAATGCAAAGTTTATTGATCGTGAAGTGACGAAATGGAGTGAGATGATTAAAGATTGGGAGGAAGGCGTGGAAATATTCGGTGCTGCCTTAATTGGAGCACCCCTTTCTAAACCATCTATTAGTCATTCAGGAGCAAGTTTTGCTCCAAAAACAATTCGTGCGATGTTAGATGCATATAGCACGTATGCAATTACAGAAGAACACGATATGAAAGAAAGTGTCTTATATGATTGCGGTGATATTACAATGCATGTGACAGATATAAAAGAAAGTCATAACCGAATTGCGAAAACAGTTGGGCATCTAACGAAAGTAAATCCGAACATGATACCAATCGTTCTTGGCGGGGACCATTCGATTAGTTTTCCGAGTATAACAGGATTTGCAAATAGTAAAGGAAAGGTCGGTATTATTCAATTTGATGCTCATCATGATTTGCGTAATTTAGATGATGGTGGTCCATCAAATGGTACACCGTTCCGTAGTTTACTAGAAAATGGTGTCATTACAGGAAAACAACTCGTTCAAATCGGTATTCGTAATTTTTCTAATGCACGTGCGTACCATGAATATGCAAAAGAGCACGGTGTGACAGTGTATACAATGAAAGATGTACGAGAGAGAGAAATAAAAGATATTATGACAGAAAGCATTGAAGTATTAAGAAAACAAGGTGTGACTTCTATTTACATTTCTCTTGATATGGATGTACTAGATCAAGCATTCGCGCCAGGTTGTCCAGCAATTGGCCCTGGAGGAATGGATAGCTCAACTTTACTTGATGCGATTGAATTTCTTGGCAAAGAACCCCTCGTGCAAGGGATGGATATAGTAGAAATTGATCCAACTCTTGATTTCAGGGATATGACGAGCAGAGTAGCTGCGCAAGTAATTATGAGTTTTCTTTTAGCGCGAGAAACGATTCGTAAGCAAGTTAGTATATAGGTTGGAAATTAAAAGTGAATTTTTAGCTATGTCTTATAAAAACACATTACTACTTATATTGTAGTAATGTGTTTTTGTATTGTAAGAGGTTTGTAAAATTAAAATGGGTGCTTATGAAAAAGTTGGAGGAATTGCGGTTTTGCAGTGTTATTTTGTGGATTAATTAAATTGTTTTGAATGAATTGACACAGGAAATAATTTTATGATAAAATAAAAATTTTGCTAAAAAAATGAATATATGTTAAACTTGAGAAGGTTACCATATATGGAGGTGGATTATTTGTTTCAAATTGGCGATAACATTGTGTATCCAATGCAGGGAGCAGGTATAATTAAAGCCATAGAAGAGAAAGAAATCGCAGGAAAAAAACAACAATATTATGTTATAAAAATGTCGGCTAATAATATGGAAATAATGATTCCTGAAGGGAAAATATTGAATTCAAATATACGACCAGTTACGGATATCACGGCATTAATACACATAATAGATATTTTTCAGCATGGGGAATCAGATAGATTACTTACGTGGAAACAAAGGTATAAAGTGAACACTGATAAAATAAAAACGGGTAAAATGCAAGAAGGTGCTGAAGTTGTGCGTGATTTAATGCGTATACAGAAAGAAAAAGCACTTAATGCAAGCGAAAAGAAAATGTTAGATAACGCACATGAATTTTTGATTAGTGAACTTGGATTAATTGAAGGTATCACAGAAAATCAAATAAAAAGCTTTTGTTAAGGTTCATTACAAATAATGTATTGCATCCCAAAAAAGATCTTGAATTTTTTGGGAACATAATTATAGGCAATTAATCATTTCAAAGACATTCAACTCTTTCAAACCACTTTTAAAGCATTAACCTCTTTTGTTATTACTACAATCAAATCCATTTTTATTTTAAATTTCTTTTACGAATGTTCGAAGTTTAATTCAATACTTCGATAAAATAGTTACTTGATTTTTGCAATCCTGATTCACACTGGCACGGACGAGGAGCCGTAAGGATGAAAGAGAGGTAGGGCTTTCATTGTTTTAGGTATATGAGTTATTATTTTTAGAAGAATACGGAACCATTTTCACTTCTATTGATAAGGGATTCTTTATGTTAAAGAGATAGACGAATTGACAGCCATATATGGTCAACTAAAAAGGTTTCCTACTAAGGAAACCTTTTTCATTTTATTTATAGCATTCTATTTTTATGATATTCGAATGTTTTATGGCAAAGTCGTATAAATTGACGCTACTATTTAAAAGTAAGTATGATGCAATTATAGTAAGATTTTTTTAGGGGGAAGAAAAATGACAAGTTCAAATAATAAAACGGCAAGTATTTATGAAGGAACGAATATAAACGCTGGTGGAACTTTTGAAAACGTTGAAGAAATGAAGTTATTTAATCCGATACAAATTGGGTCTTGGTCTCTTCGTAATCGCATAGCGATGGCACCGATGACGAGATGCTTTGCAGACAGTGAAACGGGTGTAGTTGGTGCTGACGTAGTTGAGTATTATCGCAAGCGTGCTGCTGATAGCATCGGGTTAATTATTACAGAAGGAATTGTCATTAGCCCAAGAGCAAAAGGGAACCCAGGGGTACCAGGTATGTATACACAAGCACAAATAGATTCTTGGAAACCTGTTACGGAAGCAGTACATAAAGAAGGCGGGACTATTATTGCTCAAATATGGCATGTTGGACGTATGAGCCATCACGAAATAATTGGTGGTCAATTACCACAAGCACCGTCAGCAATCGCTGCAGAGGGAAATGTTCCGCGTTTCCGTAAACCGTTTGATACACCAGAAGCAATGACAATAGAAGAAATAAAAGAGGTTATTGGTCAATACGCACAAGCAGCGAAAAATGCGATTGAAGCAGGATTCGATGGTGTAGAGATTCACGGTGCGCACGGATATTTAATAGATCAATTTACTTATGAATTTGCGAATAAGCGAACAGATAAATATGGTGGCGATTTAAAGCAAAGGTTAACATTTATGAAAGAAGTAACTGAGGCTGTAATAGAAGCAGTTGGAGCTGATAAAACACTTCTGCGCTTCTCTGCTTTCAAAGGTGATAATCCTACTTATATGTGGGGAAATCCAGAACTTGCAATTGAAACGTTTGTAAATATGTTCAAAGAAGTTGGATTAACGATGATTCACCCTTCAACGATGAATTATACGCAAGTGATTGCTGATGGCAAAAATTTTCATCAATTAGTAAGAAAATATTGGGATGGTACGATTGTTGGGGTTGGTAATTTAAATCCGAAAGAGGCTGAAGAAGCGTTGCAAGAAGGAACGATTGATGTAGTGGCATTCGGAAGACCATTAATCGCTAATCCAGATTTTGTTCATCGAATTAAACATGCTGAAAGTTTAGTTGAATATGACGCGAAAGAGCATCTTGCTACATTAGTGTGAATAAAGATAAAAGGAGAACATATAAAGTGTTCTCCTTTTATTATGGAATTTCATAGGGGGAAGCGGGATGAGTGAAACGCTACTCGTTATTATTAGTATATTGCTTTTTTTGATGTTGCTTTTAATCGTATTTTTTATTATTACATTTTTTATAAAAAAAAGAACGCATCACTCTATATTAAAACTTCATCCATACTTAGGGAGAATGCGCTATTTACTTGAAAAGATAGGGCCGGAATTTCGGCAATATTGGTTTGATCATGATACGGATGGAAAACCTTTTTCACGTTACGATTTTCAAAGTGTTATGTTTTTAGCGAAATATCGTTCTGAAATACTTGGTTTTGGATCGAAACGAGATTTTGATGCATCGGGCTATTATATTGCGAATACATTGTTTCCAATTTTAACAGATGAATTAAGTGTGAATCTTAGGCAAGAACGTGAGGGGAAAAAATATGTGATTCATAAAGAAGGGTTATTTTCAAGAAGAGAGAAATTGACAGCGGATACAACAAATCTTTGGTTATATGAAGATGACGATGCAATTATAGTCGGTGAAAATCGCAAATACCAATGGGAATTACATGGAATGTTTGGAGCATCAGCAACATCTTACGGTGCGATTGGAGAGAATTATATTTTAGCGAGCGGTTTTGGTGCGAAAATGGCAGGCGGATCGTGGATTAATACTGGAGAAGGTGGCGTAATTCCAGAACATTTACATACAGGTGCGAATATCGTTGCACAAATTGGCCCTGGATTATTTGGATACCGTGATGAGAATGGCAATTTTTCAATGGAGAAATTTATGGAGAAAGCGAAAGAAAATAATATCAAGGCATTCGAATTAAAATTTGGGCAAGGTGCGAAAATACGTGGTGGTCATCTAGAGGGACAAAAAGTAAATGAGAAAATTGCCTCTGTTAGGAATGTACGAGAAGGAGAGACAATTAATTCGCCGAATCGATTTTCATTTTTAAATAATGCAGTGGATACACTTTCTTTTATTCAGCAGTTGCAAGAAAGTGGTGGTAAACCAGTCGGGATGAAAATTGTAATTGGTCAGCAGGAGCCTTTGGAAGATTTAATAAAAACAATGAAAGAATTAAACATTTATCCAGATTTTATTACAATAGACGGTTCAGAAGGCGGATCAGGGGCAACGTATAAATCGATGGCAGATAGTATGGGACTGCCGCTTATTCCAGCATTACTTACATTTATTGATACAGCGAATCATTATAGTGTCCGTGATAAATTCAAAGTGTTTGCTTCTGGGAAGTTAATAACACCGGATAAGGTGGCAATTGCTTTAGCAATTGGAGCGGATGCTGTAAATTCAGCCCGCGGATTTATGATGGCGAGCGGCTGTATTATGGCGCTTCAATGTAATTCCGGACAGTGTCCATCTGGGGTTGCAACGACGAATCCGCACTACCAAAAAGCGTTAGATCCGTATGAGAAGAAATGGCGAGTGATGAATTACATTATTAGTATGAGATATAGTCTGTTTTCATTAGCGGCAGCAGCGGGGGTGAAAAGCCCGCGCCATTTAACGAGGGAGCATATTATATTTAAGGATGAAAGAGGAGGAATTGTACCGCTGTCAGAATTGTTCCCTATAGTAAATAGGAGATAAAATATATGTGTTAAAAGTCATACATTTGTATGACTTTTTTATTCGATAATAAAGTTAATCAAGAGAACAATAATTTAAATAAGGAACTGATTGACAATGAAAAATAAGTAACTTATAATAAATCTTGAGTTCGAGATAAATCGTATTCTAAATAAAGACTTATTATGATTATAAATCGAACAAATATATTTTTGTGAATTATCTCGAATTCGAGATAATTCCAGTGGATCGAATGTTAATGTGTAATTTTAAAGTGTTTATCTCGGATTCGAGATAAAATTATAATAGCGGATTTTACTTTGCAGTATGGACAAAATGAATAATGAATTTGAATGTAAAACAAATTTTTATAATGAAATAAAAAGGAGTGGCAGAAATGGAAAAGAAAACAATGGGGATTCATCATATTACAGCAATTGTAGGGCATCCACAAGAAAATGTAGACTTTTATGCTGGTGTATTAGGATTACGTTTAGTGAAACAAACAGTGAATTTTGATGATCCAGGTACATACCATCTTTATTTTGGTAATGAAGGAGGAAAACCTGGAACAATTATTACGTTTTTCCCATGGGCAGGTGCTCGCCAAGGAATTATTGGAGACGGTCAAGTAGGCATTACTTCATATGTCGTACCAAAAGGTGCAATGGAGTTTTGGGAAAGTAGACTAGAAAAGTTTGATGTTTCATATACAAAGATGACTCGATTTGGGGAGCAATATTTAGAATTTGATGATCCACATGGTTTGCATATAGAATTAGTTGAAAGAGAAGAAGACGAATTAAATAATTGGACTTTTGGAGAAGTTACGCCAGAAGTAGCAATTAAAGGATTTGGCGGTGCTGTTCTTTTATCTGCACAACCTCAAAAAACAGCTGAATTGTTAGAACACGTTATGGGTCTTGAGAAAATTGGAGAAGAGGGTGAATTTGTCCGATTCCGTTCTTCTGCTGATATTGGAAATATTATTGATTTAAAATTATCAACAATTGGACGCGGTCAGATGGGCGTTGGTACAGTTCATCATATTGCTTGGAGAGCGAGCGACGATGCTGATCAACTAGATTGGAGAGAACATGTATCTCGCTTTGGGTACGGTGTAACTCCTGTACAAGATCGAAATTATTTTAATGCAATTTATTTTAGAGAACACGGTGAAATTTTATTTGAAATTGCAACAGATCCTCCTGGTTTTGCTCATGACGAATCGTTAGAGACGATGGGTGAGGAATTAAAGTTACCGGAGCGATATGAACCAAATAGAAAACAGATTGAACAAACACTTTTACCATTTGAAGTGAGAAATTTAGATTAAAGTAATTGAAAGGGGAAAAGGATTATGATGAAACATGTTTTTCAAAAAGGAAAAGATACTTCAAAACCAGTGTTGTTATTACTTCATGGTACGGGCGGTAATGAACTAGATTTATTACCACTTGCAGAAATAATTGATCCGGGAGCTTCGGTATTAAGTGTTCGTGGAAATGTATTAGAGAATGGGATGCCACGTTTCTTCCGTAGATTAGCAGAAGGTATTTTTGATGAAGAAGATTTAATTTTCCGTACGAAGGAGTTAAATGAATTTTTAAACGAAGCGGCAAAAACATATGAATTTGATAGAAATAACATTATAGCTATCGGTTATTCAAATGGAGCGAACATTGCAGCGAGCTTATTATTCCATTATGAAGATGCGTTAAAAGCTGCTGTTCTTCATCATCCAATGGTGCCTAGAAGAGGAATCCAATTGCCTAATTTAGCAGAAACAGCGGTATTTATCGCAGCTGGGACAAATGATCCAATTTGTGCGCCTTCTGAGTCAGAAGAATTGAAGACGTTATTAGAAAATGCAAACGCTAATGTAACAATGCATTGGGAAAATAGAGGGCATCAATTAACAATGGGTGAAGTAGAAAAAGCAAAAGAATGGTATGACAATACAGTATTATAGAAGGAAATAAAAAAGAAGCATTTGCTAATCGTTAGCAGATGCTTCTTTTTTATTTAAGACTGGATTGCAAGATGGGATGAAGAAAGTGGTAATTGAATATCAACGATGGTACCTTTGTTTAGTTCACTTGAAATGTGTAATTTACCATGGTGCTCTTCAATTATTTTGTAACACATCATGAGTCCTAGGCCGGTACCTTTTTCTTTTAAACTATAAAATGGTTCACCTAAACGTGATATACGATCTTCTGGAATGCCACAGCCTTCGTCAATTATACGAATTACGATGAAATTATTGTCTAACGATTTGATTTGAATGAAAATATTACCGCCATTTGGCATCGCTTCTATTGCGTTTTTTAATATGTTAATAAAAACTTGTTTTAATTGATTACCGTCGCATTGAATGTCATGTTTATGGTTAAAATGATCCATAATAATATGGACGCTATGCATGATGGCAGTCGGTAAAAGAAATGTGACTACCTCTTCAATTAAAGTTTGTATGTTGTAAGTTTGAACGGATAAAACTTGAGGTTTAGACATCGCCATAAATTGACTCGTAATGGATTCCATTTGTGATATTTCACTTAGCATAACATCTACATACCATTTATTCTCCTCATTTATTTCAGGAAGTAGCAATGTTAAAAAACCTTTTAGAGAAGTGAGTGGATTTCGAATTTCATGGGCAATTCCAGCTGTCAGTTGTCCAACTACGGCGAGCTTTTCTGATTTCCGTAATAATTTTTCAGTCTCTTTTAGCTCGGTAACGTCCCTTCCCATCACGATAAGGCCTTTACGGGAACCGTCAGGATGATAAAGAGGGACTTTTGATATACTTAAGATGAGGTCGAAATCATCTCTGTGTATAATAAATTCCTCCCCGTGAAGAATTTGTCTTTGTTGCCATGCTAGTTCATCTACTTCTTCACAGTGTAAAAAAGCTTCTCGGTACGCTGCATTATATTGGATGAGTTCACTGTCCTTTTTCCCATGATAAGGTACATGATGGAAATTAAAGCAGGAAAGTGCATAGTCATTTGCTTCAAGCCAGCGACCTTCATGATCTTTAAATATAACAAACGCAGGCATTGCATTCATTAATGTACGTAATCTTTTCTCGCTTTCTTGTAACATTTTTTCGATTCTTTCTGATTTTTCAAGAGGTTTCATAATCGCATAGACACCTGTTAGACGATGTTGGACAAAAATAGGAACTAGTTTTGTTACGACGTCTAATAAGTAGCCATCTTTATGATAAATAGATAGGATATACTCTTGCTGATTGTCTGCTTCGGTATTCTTTATATATTGTAATACTTGCTCAGAAATATGAGCTTCTAAAATAGAGATAATGTTTTTCCGTTCTAATTCTAAAGAAGTGTAGCCTAGTATTCTTTCTGCAGAAGGATTGATATGTAGAATAATTCCCTCTAAATTCAATGAAATAATACTATCAGGATTATGTTCGAACAGAGATGCGTACATTTCTGCTAAAGAACGATCTTGTATATGGTTTCGCAAACGTCCAGAAATGTTCGGATGACGTTTTCTTAGAGTTGATGAATATTTTTTACGACTCATAATATTTCCTCCGTACAACTAGCATCTAAAAGATTTGTCTAATAATAACTATAATATAGATGTAATGTGTATTTCTATAAAAAATGGAAGTTACAGAAAAAAATTTATTTTCTTTATTTTTTGCAAAAGGAATATAAGGTGGTAATAAGGGAAGCTTATATTGTTTTATAAAGTTTTTGTAAGTTACAGGGGTGTGTTTTCTTTATAATATTAGAATAGAAGAGGGGGAGAGAAAATGAAAAGTTATATTCAAGGAATCGATCATGTACAAGTAGCTGCACCTGTAGGGTGTGAAGAAGAGGCACGTGCATTCTATGGTAAAAAAATTGGTATGGAAGAAATTCCAAAGCCAGAAGAGTTAAAAAAACGAGGTGGATGTTGGTTTAAGTGTGGGAATCAAGAAATCCATATTGGTGTGGAACAGAATTTTACACCAGCTAAAAAGGCACATCCAGCTTTTTATGTGACTCAAATTAATGAATTTAAGCAAATGCTTATAGAACAAGGGATTGAAGTGATTGATGATCATGCCCGGCCAGATGTGATTAGATTTTATGTGTCTGATCCATTTGGAAATAGAATTGAATTTATGCAAAATAAAGACTAGGTGGCTTCCCACCTAGTCTTTAACCTCTTCTGAAAAGCCCTAATACTTCTACAGTTTCTGTAATATTAACGAACGCATGCGGATCAATTTCAGAAATTGTTAGTTTCATACTTGCTAATTCTTCACGAGAAACGACTGTCATAAGTACACGTTTTTTCTCGCTTGAATAAGCACCTTCTCCATCAAGTAATGTAATACCACGTACAACAGTTGAAAGAAGCTGTTTTTTCATTTTTTCCGCTTCATTTGTTACAATCATAAGTGTAACTTTACGATGTTTCGTATGAACAGCATCAATTACTTTACCAGTTACATAAATTGAAAGTAAACTTGTAAGTGCAACATCCCAAGTGAAGAAGAATCCTGCAATTACTACAACGACTGCATTTAAAACAATAAGGAATCCACCAAGTTTAATGTCACGTTTACGAGATAACAACATACCGATAATATCAAATCCACCAGTGGATCCATTACAATTAAAAACAAGACCAATACCAGCTCCGGCAATAACACCTCCGAAGATAGATGATAAAAGTGGATCTGTTGCTACGATTTTTACTGGAACGTAGTATAATGCAACAGATAATACAATTACAGAGATAACTGTGTTAAAAATTACTTTTTTTCCAAGACCTATGTATCCTAAAATAAGGATAGGTAAGTTTAATACGAAGTTAATAATACCTGTGTTTACAGGAGTTACAATCCCTAAAATAATAGCAATTCCGCCAATTCCACTACTTAAAATTTTGTGGGGGATAAGGAAAAGATTAAAGGCAATCGCAATAATAAAAGAACCAATAATAACACCGAGAAATCTGATCATCTTTTTCCCGTCCTTCACTAAAAAATTCATATTATTTCAAGATTATATATGATATTGAAAGTTTTGGGTAAAAACAGTTTATTTCGGAAAATTAGATTAATCGAAACAATTTGATTGTTTTGTAATTTGAAAGGGGATACAGAAATGAGGATAACGACTTATCAACAAAAAAGCCCGTTGAAGCAAGAGTGTGAGGATTCTTATTTTTGTAATGAAGACAAAAATATTTATGGTGTATGTGATGGTGCAACACCGCTCGTTCCGTTTCGTGACGAAAAGGAACATAATGGAGCATACATCGCTTCACATTTATTTGCAAGACATTTTACTTCATTACGGGAAAATCTTAGTTTACAAGTCGCAGTTGCAAGAGCAAATGAGTTATTGCAGAACAAGATGCTAGAATATAAGGTTGATACGAGAAAAAAAGAGCATTTGTGGTGTACATGTATTGCAGCAGTTCAAATAAATGGTGAGAAAATTGAATATGCGCAGTTAGGGGACTGTATGATCGTTGCAATTCTTCAAAATGGAACGATGCAAGTAGTAACGAAAGACACAGTTAAAGGAATTAGTAAACGAGCTAAAAAGAAGAGAGAAGAAGATCGTAAAAAAGGTTTATTTGTGCCAGAAGAACATGTTTTTCAAGATGTTCGAGAACAGTTAAAATACAACCGTTATCTTGCAAATATGGAGGGCGGGTATTCCGTTGCAAACGGAATGAAAGAAGCCATCCATTATTTACAACACGGTGAATTACATATAGATGAAGTGAGTGGGATTTTTATTTGTTCAGATGGGTTATTTCATCCAGATTGGTCACTCGAACAAACTGTTGCATATATAAGAAAGAATAGTATAAACGAATACGTAGCAATCATTGAAGAGTTAGAAGGGAAAAAGAGAATAAGGCCAGATGATAAGACAATTATTATGATCGATTTTTAAGAGGAGGAAGTTCATATGGAAATTAAATGTGTAAATTTAATATTTCAAGATGAGTTAGTTCCTTTAGGGAAAGTAAATAAACTTATTATTCACCATACGTCAGAAGATGGATGGGATGTGTATAAAACACATGAATTTCATCAAACTGTAAGAGGGTGGAGCGGGATTGGTTACAATTATTTTATTGAAGAGGACGGAACGGTAATTGAAGGAAGAGGGTTACATATTGGAGCACATGCGAAAGACAATAATCGAGATACAATTGGAATATGTATGACGGGTAATTTTGATAAGTATGATCCAACTACTGCACAAATGAATGCATTATATTCTTTATGTAAAATGTTTATGAAACAGTTTGCTATAAAGAAGGAAAATATACTAGGTCATAGGGAGCTAGTAGGAGTAACAAAAAGTTGTCCTGGAAATCGTTTTTCTATGGTAGAGTTAAGAAAAATAGTATCTTAAATATAGAGGAGTAACAAATGATGATGAATATAAAAATACCAAATGATAAAAAAGAAGAGCTTGTAGCACAAATTCAGCAATTCTTCATGGAAGAAGATTTAGATGAAATTGGACGTTTCCAAGCAGAACGTTTAATAGAAGAAATGATAAAATTAGTTGGTCCATTTGCCTATAATCAAGCAATTGGAGATGCAAGAAAGCTTGTAAGCGAGAAATTAACGAATATTGAAGAAGATTTGTATGTGTTAGAGAAGAATGAAGGGAAATAAAAAAAGAGCCGAATGGCTCTTTTTTTATTTGTCTTCTTTATGTTCTTTATACTCGTGTGCTTTTTCTTTTACATTACCGACAGTGCTTTTTGCATTGCCTTTTATTTTATCCCATTTTCCTTCGGCTTGTAATTTTTTGTTATCCGTTACTTTCCCGACAACTTCTTTTACTTCACCTTTTACCTTATCAATGGCACCTTCTACTTTTTCTTTTAAACCATGATCATGCTTTGTCATACATTTCTCCTCCTTGTAGTTTGATTAGAATTCTCTTTTCATATTGCAAGTTGAATGATGTATCTAATAATAGCGTAACAAATCTAGTTTGAATATTCAAATGATTAATAGGATAGAAAAGGAATTGTCAAACAATGTATAAAATTGTAATGGAAAGAGAAAGAATGTTAATTACATGTCTTTTGCAGTCCATATTGATTTTGTATAAGCGATTTTCAAATGAGCGCGTTCCATATTATTTTGACTACTACTACCGAACCTTGCTTGTCCAATTATTAAATTACAATCGGATTTAATAGCTGCCTCAATTCTTTTTTGAATTAATGTAGTGTGACAGCCTATACGCTGAAATTCTGGCAAAGTAGCAGAAGCAGCTAATGATGCAATTCCCTTATTTATATATAGGACACCAATGCCCGCAGGAATATTTTGAACTTCTGCTATGAAAAAATACCAGCCTGGTTCATTGTAAAGAATTTCGTTATTTTGACGTACACCATCCTTTGTAAAGGAAGGCATATTAAATCCGCGTACATATATGTCTGCAAAAATATCAAATTCATTTTTTTTTAGTTGGCGCACTGAAATGTTAGAAGGAATAAGGGATGGATCTTCTTTCGGTATACTATATAAAGCGGTATGGAAGCTAGATTGATAAAAACCTTTTTTTGATAAGTATTGAAATAGTTCAGCTGTACCTTGCGCTGGTGTAATTTCAAAACGGCAAGGGATTTGTAGTGATTCATAATAAGAGATGATTTCATCTATCGCATCTGTATTTGTATATGTAATGCCTTTTACTGTATTAAAAGCTGGACCAGTAATTACTTTTGATGAAAAGGCAGTGGCACTCCCGAAATTTTTCATTTGTATTTGCATTGGATTTCCGCTTATTGCTTGTAGTAGCGCTAATCTAGAAGAGAGCATATCTATTTCTGCGTTTTCAATTTCTTGTGCTACATTGAATGTCATAATCATACTCATAAGATTCCTCCGTCAATTAATATAGTTCATAGTACATATACGATTTTTATTCTGAGATTCCTGTTGAAATGTAAGAGAATAAGAGGTTTTTTGGAAGGGAAATGGAAGTGAACTGTCGAAGGGAAGTGGAAACAGATTAAAGGTGGTGCTCTCATGAAACAGAAAGACGTGCAGACATGCCCTAATTGCGGCTCTCAAAACATAGGAGAAGGTGAGTTTATCGGTTATGCACAAATACGGAAAAAGGAAACGATGTTCACATCTTCACCAGTAGATGCTTATATTTGTACAGATTGCGGGAATATCCTTTCATTGAAGGTACGGAATTATGAAAAGTTTAAGCAGAAGCCGTTATGATTGTTGAGAGGTGGTCATATCCAGCGTTGTATACGAAACATCTTATATTACGGAGAATTAATATGAGTGATATTTTACATATATATGAGTATGCCTCAGATAAAGAAATGTCAACGTATACTGTATGGGATGCTCATCAATCGTTACATGACACACAAAAATATATAGAAGAAATTGTGAGTCAATATGAAAAAGAAAAAGTAGCCCCCCTTGGAATTGTATTAAGAGAGGAACAAAAACTCATAGGGACTTGTGGATTTATAAAATATGATGTAATTGAACATAAAGCGGAAATTGCATACGCCTTATCACGAAAATATGGGGGTAGAGGATTAGCTACTGAGGCGGCGTCAGCTTTTTTTAGCTATGGTTTTAATGAGTTACGTCTTAATAGTATTGAAGCAGGATGTAATTCAGAAAATGAAGCATCTGAAAAATTAATGAAACGTTTGAATATGGAATACGAATGTACAATTCAAAAGGATTTGTTCATTAAAGGTAAGTATCGTGATACGAAAAGATATTGTATATCTAGGGAAAGATATATGAATCAATGAAATATTTTATATTGAAAACTCCTTTAATTTAATAAGGGGGTTTTTATTTTTTTGTAACAATAATTACCTTTAATTGTTATAATTGGTTATTGAAAGGTATTGTGTTTCTAAATATCACAATTATAGAAGAAAACTAGCTAAATCGTATAGAAAACCTCTATATAACATGATCGCAACCGTAAGTTGACAAAGTGCAACCGCAGGAAGATAGAGATAAAGACAATGTTTACATACAATTTAGTTAAGAAAATAAAGGGGGACACACATATGGGATTTGGTGAAAAGCTTTTTAAATTAAGAAAGGAAAAGGGCCTTTCTCAAGAAGCGTTAGCTGAGAAACTAAACACGACAAGGCAAGCAGTTAGTAAATGGGAAAACGGTCAAGGTTTTCCTGAAACTGAAAAGTTAATAATGATTGGAAATGTATTTGAAGTCTCTCTTGATTACTTATTAAAAGAAACTGCCGAGCAAAGTAATGAAAAGGAAAATGGTTATTATGTAAGTAAGGAAATGGCGGAAGGGTATGTAGTGTATGGACAAAAAATTTCTAAATATATCGCATTAGGATTTAGCTTGCTTATTTTATCTACAATACCGTATTTATTATTTAAAGAAAATGCAACACTGTCTACATTCCTTGTCATTATCATTGCGGTCCTTGGAATTGGAGCAATGATGGCACCTGTAACACTAGAAGAGAGTCGATACAATGTATTAAAAAAGGAAGAATTACTGTTTGATCAAAACTTTCTAAAAGAATTGACAAAAAGATATGCGACTATTAAGAAGAAGTATGCAGCAGTAGTGATCGTTGGATTTTGTTTTATCGCAGCAGGAGCAATACCATTTTTATTTGAGAAAAAACGAATCACGTCAGGAGAGCTCGTGCAGTATTACCCTTATTGTGTTGTACTTATTGCTATTGGAGTTTATCTTTTTGTTCGTGTGTTAGGCGTGTTAGAGACGTATCGAATTTTAGTAGAAAATAAAGAATATAGTAATCGTTTTATCTTTAAACTCAAAAAGAAAGTAAGAAAAAAGGTAGATAGTTTATAAGCAAGAGAAAAACGTGTTTTGGATCATTGTATTCAAAACATGTTTTTTATTGTTCTGAATTATTTCCAAAGAAATAATTCAGAAAATACAGAAAAATATCGTAATTATTTGTAGAAGTCTGTTATAATATACGAAAATGAAAACGCTTTAAAGGGAGGCTGTAAACAATATGATGATGAATGTACCGCTAACAATTAGTTCTATGATGGAAAGAGCAGAGAGACTGTTTTCGAAGAAAGAAATTGTTTCACGGACACATGATACAGTTACAACGTTAACGTATAAGCAGTTAGGGGAAAGGACGAGAAGACTTTCAAGTGCGCTAAAAAAATTAGGAATAAAAGAAGGCGAGCGTATAGGAACGTTAGCGTGGAATCATCATCGACATGTGGAGGCGTATTTTGCTATTCCAGGTATTGCTTCCGTTTTACACACAATTAATATTCGTTTATCTCCTCAACATATTTCATACATTATTCAGCACGCAGAAGATCGCATTCTACTTATAGATGAAGATCTCGTACCACTCGTTGAAAATATTCAATCACAATTATCAACTGTACAAGCCTACATTATTATGACTGATAAAGATGAACTTCCAAATACTACGCTAGAACCTGTATATCATTATGAAAAGTTATTAGAAGAAGGCGATCCAAATTTCCAATTTGTAAAAGATATTGATGAAAATACACCTGCTGGTATGTGTTATACGTCAGCGACTACAGGAAACCCAAAAGGTGTTGTATATACGCATCGTAGTACTGTATTGCATTGTATGGCACTTGGTTTAGCGGATACAGCTGCTTTATCGGAAAGTGATGCGGCGATGGCAATTGTACCGATGTTCCATGTGAACGCTTGGGGGCTTCCTTTCGCTGCTACTTGGTTTGGAACAAAACAAGTTCTTCCAGGACCGATGTTTACGCCAAAAATTTTATTAGAAATGATTCAAGCTGAAAAAGTAACGATAGCAGCAGGTGTGCCGACAATTTGGCTCGGTGTATTACAAGAGTTAGAAAATAATAGTTACGATTTATCTAGTATAACGAGAATATTATGCGGTGGTGCAGCTGCACCGAAAAGCGTTATTAAAGCATTTGAGCAAAAATATAATGTTCCTTTCGTACATGCATATGGTATGACTGAAACGAGTCCACTCGTAACGCTTGCACGTTTAAAAAGTTATGAAACAGAATTATCATATGAAGAGCAATTAGAAATCCGCTCCAAACAAGGATATCTTGTACCTGGTGTAGAGATGAAAGTAGTCGGTACAAATGGTGAAGTGAAGTGGGATGGTACGGAGATGGGAGAATTATGTTTACGAGCACCTTGGATCGCTGAAAGCTATTATAACGATGATCGTACTGTCGAAGGATTCCGTGACGGTTGGTTATATACTGGCGATGTCGTTACAGTTGATGAGGAAGGCTGCGTGAAAATTGTTGATCGTACGAAGGATGTTATTAAAAGCGGGGGCGAGTGGATTTCTTCAGTCGATCTTGAAAATGCTTTAATGGCACATGATGCTATATTTGAAGCGGCTGTCGTTGCAATTCCTCATCCGCAGTGGCAAGAACGCCCAGTTGCCTGCGTTGTTCAAAAGAAAAATAGTACGGTTACAAAAGAAGAAATATATGAGTTTTTAAAACCGCAGTTTGCGAAGTGGTGGTTACCAGATGATATTGTATTTATGGAAGAAATACCGAAAACATCTGTTGGAAAGTTTTTAAAACAGGCACTTCGAAAAGAACTTGAGCATTTGCATAAAGAGAAATAACAGAATTGTCATTTGTAAACTTACATTAATTTATGGTTGACAAAAGAAAAGTAGGAAGATAATATAACTCCTATAATATGTTATCTAAAAACGATTTTAAGTTTACAAATAGGAGAAGCAAATATGAATACAAAAAATTTAGTTTTCGTCGCTTTATTTAGTTCTATTATGGGAGTGTTAGGGTTAATACCTCCAATTGCTCTTTCTATCACACCAGTTCCGATTACATTACAATCACTTGGTGTTATGCTTGCAGGTGGCCTGTTAGGATCACGTCTTGGGGCATTAAGTCAGCTCGTTTTCTTACTTATAGTTGGAGTTGGAGCACCATTACTTGCGGGTGGACGTGGGGGTCCAGGTGTATTTGTTGGACCAAGTGCAGGATATTTACTTGGTTATATCGTTGGAGCGTTTGTAATTGGATATTTAATTGAGCGTTTACGTGAAGTTTCTATTATAAAAGTATTATGTATTAATATAATTGGTGGTATTTTCGTAGTTTACGTATTTGGCATTACTGTACAAGCTTTCTTAATGGATGTTTCTGTATGGGAGACAATGAAAGTGAGTGCTGTGTTTTTACCAGGGGATTGCATAAAAGCAATTATTGCAGCAATTCTTGTGACAAAATTACATCGTTCATTGAAACACATTATTACGCCCGCTTTAAAGAATGAAAAATATACAAATGCGGGATGATAAAGAGAAGAAACACGTTCATTACGTGTTTCTTTTTGTTATTTTGTAAAGAAAGGACATCTCAAATGGGGATTATAAAAGAATATAAAAAGCATGCCTCTTTACAACCGAATAAAATAGCGATAAAGGAAAATGATAGAGCTTTAACATATAAAGAGTGGTTTGAATCAGTTTGTAAAGTAGCAAACTGGTTGCGCGTAACAGAATCGAAGAATAAAACAATAGCAATTGTATTAGAAAATCGTATGGAGTTTTTACAACTATTTGCGGGTGCTGCTATGGCTGGGTGGGTTTGTGTACCATTAGATGTGAAATGGAAAAAGGATGAGCTAAAAGAAAGACTAGCAATTAGTAATTCGGATATGGTTGTGACGGAAGGGTATAAGTTAAATGATATTTTAGATGAAGAAAGAAGAGTATTTGCAATTGATGAATGGAAACAAATAATAGAGAACTACCTTCCTAGAGATTATCTCGGAGAAAATGTACAAAATGCCCCTTTTTATATGGGGTTTACATCAGGATCGACTGGAAAGGCAAAAGCATTTTTGCGTGCACAACAATCGTGGGTTCATAGTTTTGATTGTAATGTACATGACTTTCATATGAGAAAGGAGGATTCTATTTTAATAGCTGGAACGCTCGTTCACTCTCTTTTCTTATACGGCGCAATAAGTGCATTATATGAAGGACAAACGGTGCACGTTATGAGAAAGTTTATTCCAGATCAAGTGTTGGATAAGTTAGAGACTGAAAATATTTCGGTCATGTATACAGTACCAACAATGCTGGAGTCTTTATATAAAGAAAATAGAATAATAGAAAATAAGATGAAAATTATTTCGTCAGGAGCAAAATGGGAAGCTGAAGCGAAAGAAAAAATAAAGAGTATATTTCCTTATGCAAAAAAATACGAATTTTACGGTGCATCGGAACTAAGTTTTGTAACAGCATTAGTCGATGATGAGAGTGAAAAAAAGCCAAATTCAGTAGGGAAACCCTGTCATAATGTGCAAGTTCGAATATGTAATGAAGCAGGAGAAGAAGTACAGCTAGGTGAGATAGGAACAGTTTATGTGAAAAGTGATCAGTTTTTTATGGGATACATATTAGATGGTGTTTTAGTTCCAGAGCTAAATGAAGAGGGCTGGATGACAGTACATGATGTAGGCTATCAAGATGAGGAAGGGTTTATATATATAGTTGGTAGAGAGAAAAATATGATTCTATTTGGTGGAATTAATATTTATCCAGAAGAGATAGAAAGTGTGTTATATACGCATCAAGCTGTTGAAGAAATTGTTGTTGTTGGTGTAAAAGATAGTTATTGGGGTGAAAAGCCTGTCGCTATCGTAAAAGGAAGTGCTACGAAGCAACAATTAAAGAGCTTTTGCTTACAGAGATTATCCTCTTTTAAAATACCGAAAGAATGGTATTTTGTAGATGAAATACCTTATACAAATAGCGGGAAAGTAGCCCGCATTGCAGCCGAAAGTATAGTTAGAAATCAGGAGAAGATACATGAATAGAGCAGTTATTGTAGAGGCGAAAAGAACGCCCATTGGTAAGAAGAATGGGATATTGAAAGACTATGAAGTTCAGCAATTAGTAGCACCACTTCTTTCATTTCTAGGTAAAGGAATTGAGAGGGAAATAGACGATGTTATATTAGGGAATGTTGTTGGACCAGGGGGGAATATTGCAAGATTATCTGTTTTAGAAGCAGGACTTAGTTATCATATTCCTGGTGTAACGATTGATCGGCAATGTGGTGCTGGTTTAGAAGCGATTCGTACCGCGTGTCATCTCATTCAAGGTGGGGCAGGTAAGTGCTATATCGCCGGGGGAGTAGAGAGTACAAGTACGTCACCTTTTCAAAATAGAGCGCGATTTTCACCTGAAACAATAGGTGATCCTGATATGGGAGTAGCGGCTGAATTTGTTGCAGAGCGTTATAACATAACGAGAGAAATGCAAGATGAGTACGCTTGCTTAAGTTATAAGCGGACGCTACAAGCATTAGAAAATGGATATATACAAGATGAAGTATTGTCACTTAATGGATTACTAGATGAAGTAATAAAGCGAGAAATGCAGTATGAAAGAATGATTAAGAGAACAAAACCTGCATTTTTACAAAATGGAACGGTGACGGCAGGGAATTCGTGTGGTGTAAATGATGGGGCGTGTGCTGTACTTGTAATGGAAGAGGGGCAAGCTCGAAAATTAGGATATAAGCCAGTTCTTCGTTTCGTTCGCAGTGCTGTAGTTGGAGTGGATCCAAACCTCCCGGGAACTGGTCCGATATTTGCTGTGCAAAAACTACTTAGAGAAATGAATTTAGCAATAGAAGATATTGATTGTATTGAGATGAATGAAGCGTTCGCTTCGAAAATTGTTGCTTGTGCAAAGGAATTACAAATTCCATATGAGAAGCTCAATGTGAATGGTGGTGCAATTGCGCTCGGGCATCCGTACGGTGCATCTGGCGCTATGCTTGTGACACGTTTGTTTTATCAGGCAAAAAGAGATTCTATGAAATATGGAATGGCGACATTAGGAATTGGGGGCGGAATAGGACTTGCTCTATTATTTGAGAAAGTAGAAGACTAGCAAGATAACTAGTTTTCTACTTTTTGAGGAATATAGGCATTGCTACCAGGTTTTACTTTTATTTCGTTCCAAGCAGCGATAACGTCAGCTTTTGATTTTCCTTTGTTATTTGGATCTTCAAAAAAATCGCGAGTAAAACGATTGTATTCAAACTGTGTACCAATAGTTGTTTTATACGTAGGGTCTTTTTTACGTTCGTTTTCCTCATACCAAAACGTTATAGCGTCTTCATATGTTTTTCCGATATTTTCTTTAAAAAACTTTTGAAGAGCTACTGTAAAGCGGAAGTTTTCTCCAATTTTTTCTTTGAAAAAAGCACGTACATCTTCGCTACATCGATGATTTTCAGTGATAATCGTTTGCAGGGAAAGATCTTTATTGGATAGGGAAGCTTTACTCACCTTTTGATGAGAACTGTTTTTTAATACTTTACCTGTAGTTAAATAATGTGAGATACAACCGCTTATTTCGATCTTAGAGCCACTAGCTGGTAAATCATACTCACGACAAAATATTTGTAGTTCAGCTTTCAACCAATAATAGTTTTGGAAATCTTCAAGAGATATAGACTTTGTTAAAGGTGGACGCATGAATGTAACAACTTCTTTCTTCCATAATTTTCTTTAATTATAAAACGTACGTTCTTTTTGTGGAAGGATTAATTTGTAAATGTAATAGGAAGAGGAGATTACATATGGAAAATGTAATGCAAGTTCGTGTTACTGGAATTTTAATTGAAAGCGAAAAGGTATTGCTAGTAAAGCAAAAAGTTGCTAATCGGGATTGGTCTTTACCTGGGGGAAGGGTAGAGAATGGTGAAACGTTAGAAGAAGCGATGATTCGAGAAATGAAAGAAGAAACGGGATTAGATGTTAAGGTTAAGAATTTATTGTATGTTTGTGATAAACCAGATGCTCTCCCGTCTTTATTACATATTACATTTCTGCTTGAAAGGATTGAAGGTGAAATCACTTTACCTTCTAACGAGTTTGATCATAATCCAATTCAGGATGTACAAATGGTGCGAATAGAAGAATTAAGTAGTTATGGTTTCTCTGAGAAATTTACTAAACTTGCATCTGAAAAATTTCTGAATGCAGGAAGTTACCAAGGTTTAAAACAAAATATTGGCTTGTAAATATAAACTACTTTGAATATTGCTTTTTTCGGTAAATCGATATTTCTTGTCGAATTGTCGATATATGGTAAGTTATGATTGATAAAGTCAAAATGTCGTTCCTGAAATTTCATTTATCGTATTACTATGTATGAAGCAAAAAATAAGGAGATGTCCCTAGTTTGAAATTTCGCTAGACGACATCTCCTTAAGAAATGTTTTACACTGCAGATTGTAAAGAAGAAATAAGCTGATGTAAAAACTCATCACCGCTCATAATCGCTTTCCCACCACCGCGAGCGCTCTTTTTATTTCCGCCACCTTTTCCTTCAATTGCAGGAAGTGCATCTTTTAAAAGAGCATTCATATCGAGCGTTACTGTTTTTCCACAAGCGAGGATGCATTGTAGTTTGTCATCATTTTCAATGACGAAATATGTAATTGCATGCTCTTGTTGTTCTATAATGATAGCAGATAGTTTGGCAACTTCTTGCATAGAACGATTTATAAATACTTTAGAAATAAGGAATCCAGCATGTATTTCTGCAGGCTGTTGTAATAGTTCATTTGCCTCTGCAAATAATAATTTTTCATTCATTGTCTGTATCGCTTTTTCGTTTTCTTTTTGAGAGATAAGAAGTTGTGCTACTTTTGCTGGAATATCAGTTTCGCTACTATTTAATTGTTTAGAAACATCTTTCATAATTTGTTGCTGTTGTCCCATTAATTTCAGTGTGCGCCAGCCAGCGATAAACGTTAATCGAATACCACCTTTATTGCGCTCCCAATTAAGTACTTGAATAAGACCTACTTCACCTGTACGTCTCGGATGAGTTCCACCACAGCCGTTATAATCAAAGTTTTCGATAATAACAACGCGTATATTTTCGGTTAAAGTCGGTTCTTTACGAAGAGGTAACGTTTTCGCTTCCTCTAAGTTCATCCACTGAATACGGATTGGGTGGTTTTCAAAAACAATATTGTTGGCAATTTGCACTGCTTTTTCAATCGTTTCTGCAGGAAGATTTTCTGTTTCTAAATCAATTGTCACCGTATCTTTTCCAAGGTGGAATCCGATAGTGGGTATGTTAAAATGATCCCAAAAAGCAGCAGATAAAATGTGCTGAGCTGCATGTTGCTGCATATGATCAAAACGGCGCTCCCAATTAATTTTACCTTCTACTTCTGCTGTTTCTAATTGTTCTGCAATGAAGTGGCGGATTTCTCCATTTACTTCTTCAACATTAGTGACTAAGGTACCATTTAGTGTGCCAGTATCATATGGTTGTCCACCGCCTGTTGGGTAAAATGCCGTTTCATTTAAAACAACATATAAGTTATCTTCTTTATCATAATCTTGCTTTATAATTTTCGTAGTAAAGTCTTTCGTATAAGCGTCGATGTAATATAATTTTTGCTCCAATTTTCTTTCCCCTTTCGTATTCACTAGTTTCATTGTAAAACAATTGAAATAAGTTTCCTAATATTTCAGAAGAAAGAAACTATTTTTAGAATTTTCTTGCTATAATAAGGAAAAGAAAATGCGGGGGTGGAATGAAATGCTATATGAAAACGGCGTAGATAAACTGCTTAGTTTAAACAGAAATATTTCTGAATTATACCGAGAATTAAATGAAATGGCCCGGATTTTAACGGAGTGTAATCGAGAAAGCGTGAAATTTGATCGGTTATATGTAAAAGAGTTACTGTGGAAAAAAGAAGATGTGATAGAGAAGTATGATCAATTACTTGTGCAGCTTTGTATGAATGAATGCTTTGATTTAAAAAGTGTAATTACTGGCGAATATAAGTATACATATGAAGAAGTAGAAAGTATTGTTTTACAATTTAATGAAAAGTATAACGTAGCAATTTTAATTAAAGATATTTGTAAAGAATTACAGTTTACATATGGCATTGATATGGACATATCGAGAGCGGCTCGGGTGCAAACATCTCAAGTATAAAAAGGAAAAAGAAAGCAGATCCTTTGCTTTCTTTTTTTATGTAAGAAAAGGGAGAGTAGGTTTAAAGATGAAGGGGAAGTTACAAAATATTCATCCACTTGGCATGACAATTATAATAGGGACATTATTTGCAAGGTTTGCAACTTCAATGAGTATTCCTTTTTTAGCAATTTATTTAACAACTGTTAAAGACGTTTCAGCTGGAATGACGGGTGCTATTATTGGAACGAGTGCGCTTGTTGGAGTGTTTGCTAGTTTTATTGGGGGCAATTTATCGGATCGATTTGGTCGGAAGATGATTATAATATGGTCCATGATTGTTTGGGTGTTTGTATTTATCGGATTTTCAGTTGCAGATCATGTTTTGAGTTTCTTTTTATTAAACGCTTTGAATGGATTATGTCGTTCTTTTTTTGAACCGACATCAAGAGCGTTATTATCAGATTTAACAAAGCCAGAGTATCGGTTACTCGTCTATAACTTACGATATGGTGCAATAAATGTTGGGGTTGCGATTGGACCAATTGTTGGATTACAGCTCGGAAGTGCAAAATCAACAATTCCTTTTTTAGTAGCCGCTGGAGTTTACATTCTATATACAGCTATATTAGCACTGCAATTTAAGAAATATCCACTTAGTAAAAAGAAAATGAATACAGAAAATCCTGTTACAATGCTAAATGCAATTCGTATATTGCGAAAGGATGTAGTATTTTTAGTTGCGTTAGTCGGTATTATTTTGAGTAATAGTGGTTTTTCACATTTAACGACGACAGTATCTCAATATTTTGCTAATGCACATATATTTCAGGATGGGGTAAAGTTGTTCTCATATATGCTAGCTTTAAATGCAATTGTAGTAGTGGTTATTCAATACCCTGTCATTCAAATGTGTAAAAAGTATACACCGTTAGCATCAATTATGGTTGGAACGTTATTTGTGAGTGGGGGATTATTTGGATTTGGACTAGTAGAATCTATGTTAGGAGCAGCTATTTGTACCATTATTTTCACATTTGGAGAAGTTTTAATGTTTTCAATGACAGATGTATTTATTGATGAGATCGCTGATTCCAACCTGAAAGGAACATACTTCGGAGCGATGGGCTTTTCAGGAATTGGAGGAGTAATTGGTCCTTGGTTTGGGGGAGTACTACTCGATTATTACGGGTATCAAAATGGGTTTGTAGTATTTTTAGCGCTAGCCCTATTTTCAACTGTAGCATTTCCTGTACTTTTAGTTACAAAAGATTTATTGAAAAAAAGGTACGATAGAAATTATAATATAGAAATACAAGTGAAATAAAATAAGCCCCAGCAACTTGCTGGGGCTTATTTTTGTATTTACGTTAACTCTCAATTTGAAAAAAGAACCTTCTTTTCATGCTTATTGGCAACTTCATTTTTGGAAATATGAATGGCTAAAAATCCATTCTCTAAGCAGGCTAGCATCTTCTTATAAATGATAGTAGTAGGTAAAGAGATTGTTCGCTGTAAAGAAGTATTTTTATGAAGTATGCATATATTTAGGCCTGTCTCCATCTTTTTAATGCGTACATTTTGTTCAGTCACATTTGGTACATCTGTTTCCAAAATGTATTCTTCCTCTGTTTCACAAAGATCGATATGAATTTCATTTGGAAAACTAAAGTTGCTACAAGAATCAGAACAAAATTGATCCATCCATTCTTCGAAACCATCAACATGAAAAAGACAATCCTTCTTTTTCTTGCCCATGTAAGACACCCTCCGTAAAATATCAATTCATATCATGTTATGCATGAATGAAATAGAGGTGAAGAATAAATGGCAAAATATAAACATTTTATGTCGAATATACACAGTATGTGAATATTTTCTTATTACATATCATGATGCGCATGGTTTTTTTGGCGTGAATGGTTACGATTTTTTACTTTATGAGATCCGCTTAATGGTTCAGGTTGTCCTTTTTTTTCTTTCGATTCACGATTGTTTTTTCCCATTGTATGTGACACCTCCTCTTTCTATTTAGAATGAGAGAAGTTTGTAAATTTATACGAGAATGTTTTTAGAAAAAAGGGTAAAGATAAATGGGACTAACTATTATGGAAAGGGGATTGTATAATGCCATATCATAAAGATAAGCAACAAGCTTTTCAAGCAGCTCAGCAAGGGGTTACACAAGCAGAAAATTCATTTAACAATATCGTGAAAAATGATCCGAACTACGGTCATGATTTAAAAGAGTTACGTCAAGAGGTTCAGGAAGCGTATGAACAAATTCAAAATGCACTAGAAGTAGCTTCGGAAACGCAACGTCCACAACTTGAGCAATACGAAAATAGTCTTCAAAATATTATGCGAAATGTAGATCAACTAGAAAAGTAAAAGAGGTTGTTGCGTATTCGACAACCTTATTACTTTAACGAACGCTATGTTAAAACAGAAGGTTTTTCTATTAGTTTTTTCTTTACTATGTGCAGTACATATATTTCAAGTGGAAAAAGTGGAAGCGAAAATGTTGCTTAGAAAAGAGCTAGAACCAACTGGCTATGTAACGTGGGAAGTACCTAATAGTGAAAAAATTATCGCAATTACATTTGACGATGGACCTGATCCAACTTATACACCACAAATATTAAATTTATTACGCCAATATAAAGCAGAAGCGACTTTTTTTATGATTGGATTCCGTGTGCAGCGTAATCCATATTTAGTAAAGCAAGTGTTAAAAGAGGGGCATGAAATTGGAAATCATACGATGAATCATTTGTATGCGAGTAATTCATCTGATGAAAAATTAGAAAATGATATTTTAGATGGAAAGAAATACTTTAAAAAATGGGTGAAAGAACCTTTGTTGTTCCGTCCTCCAGGCGGATATATTAACGATGCTGTATTTAAAACAGCTAAAGAAGCTGGTTATCAAACTGTTCTATGGTCGTGGCATCAAGACCCTCGTGATTGGGCGAATCCAGGTACTGAGTCCATTGTAAATCATGTTGTGAAACATGCTAAAAGTGGAGATATTGTACTGTTGCACGATGGAGGAAGTGATCGTAGTCAAACAGTGGCAGCGTTATCGAAAATTTTACCTGAGCTTAAAAAGCAAGGATATCGATTTGTAACGGTTTCGGAGTTATTACGTTATAAACATTAGAAAAAAACCAAAAGGCAGACATACCTTTTGGTTTTTTTGTTACTGATTCTTTTTACGTTTCTTATTATTTTGTCGCTCTGCTGGAGTTAACGCCTCATTTGAAAACTCTTCGTTATAACCAGCACCTTGTCCTTGTGCGGATGCAACATTCATTCCTGAAATAGTATGATTTGCTTTTCGTTTACTCATTTTTCTCACCTCTATAATGTTTTTTTATAGATAAAACATGAGCTGTTCATAACATATATGAACGTAAAGTAAAGCGCTGAAAGAGTACTTTACTTTATGGTAATAGTATTCATAAGGAGCATGAACACTATTCAAATTTAGAAATATAAAGAAAACTTATGATAATCCATAAGTTTCTTATTATTTACTTATTTAGAAAGTTGTAATAAGATATTATCGTAAGGTATTGAAAAGTTTGTCTACATTTTATATTCAGACAACTTAGTCACGTTTAACAGGGGGGAAACATAATGGTCAAACATAATCCATTTCAATCACGCGCAACTTTCGAAGTAGATGGAAAAACGTATCATTATTATCAATTGAAAGCGCTTGAAAACGCAGGGGTTGGCAACGTATCTCAATTACCATATTCCGTGAAAGTTTTACTTGAATCTGTACTGCGTCAAGTAGACGGACGCGTAATTACAGAAGAACATGTTACAAATTTAGCGAAATGGGGAACGAAAGATGTTCAAGATATCGATGTTCCATTTAAACCATCTCGTGTAATTTTACAAGACTTCACAGGTGTTCCAGCTGTTGTAGATTTGGCTTCGCTTCGTAAAGCAATGGCAGACATGGGCGGAGATCCTGATAAAATTAATCCAGAAATTACTGTAGACCTTGTAATTGATCACTCTGTACAGGTTGATAGAGCGGGTACGGCAGATGCGCTTGCATTCAACATGGACTTAGAGTTTAAACGTAATGAAGAACGTTATAAATTTTTAAGCTGGGCACAAAAATCATTTGATAACTATCGTGCAGTTCCACCAGCAACAGGTATCGTACACCAAGTAAACCTTGAATATTTAGCACCAGTTGTTCACGCGGTGAAAAATGCTGAAGGCGATTTAGTTGCATACCCAGATTCATTAGTTGGAACAGACTCACATACAACGATGATTAACGGTATCGGCGTTCTTGGATGGGGCGTTGGTGGTATTGAAGCAGAAGCAGGAATGCTTGGACAGCCTTCATACTTCCCAGTACCTGAAGTAATCGGTGTGAAATTAACTGGTACACTTCCAAGTGGTACTACAGCAACTGACGTTGCATTAAAAGTAACACAAGTATTACGTCAAAAAGGTGTAGTTGGTAAATTCGTTGAGTTCTTCGGTGATGGACTAAAGAGCATGCCTTTAGCTGACCGTGCAACAATTTCAAACATGGCACCAGAATACGGTGCAACTTGTGGATTCTTCCCAATTGACGATATTTCATTAGAATACTTACGTTTAACAGGTAGAGATGAAGAACAAATTCGCGTTGTTGAAGAATATTGTAAAGCGAACGGCTTATTCTATACAGCAGGCAGCAAAGATCCAATTTACACTGATCTTGTTGAAATTGATTTAAATACAATTGAATCTAACCTTTCTGGACCGAAACGCCCACAAGATTTAATTCCACTTTCAGATATGAAAGATGCGTTCCACAAAGCTGTTGTAGCACCAGTTGGAACACAAGGACTTGGATTTAATGCGCAAGAGTTCGATAAAGAAGTGAAGGTTACATTAGAAGATAAAGAAGTAACGATGAAAACAGGTGCAATTGCAATCGCTGCAATTACAAGCTGTACAAATACATCAAACCCATACGTATTAATTGGGGCAGGTCTAGTTGCGAAGAAAGCAATTGAAAAAGGGCTTGTAGTACCTGAGTACGTAAAAACATCATTAGCACCAGGATCTAAAGTTGTTACTGAGTACTTAGATAAATCAGGTTTAACAACATATTTAGATCAATTAGGTTTCCAAACAGTTGGTTACGGCTGTACGACTTGTATCGGTAACTCTGGTCCACTAGCAGAGGAATTAGAAGAAGCAATCGCAGCAAACGATTTATTAGTAACATCTGTTTTATCTGGTAACCGTAACTTTGAAGGTCGTATTCACCCGCTTGTAAAAGCAAACTATTTAGCATCACCACCACTTGTTGTGGCATATGCACTTGCAGGTACTGTTGATATTGACCTGAAAAATGATGAAATTGGTAAAGATGCAAATGGCAATGCTGTATACTTCAATGATATTTGGCCATCAGCTAAAGAAATTGAAGATGTAGTTCAAAGTGTTGTTACATCTGAATTGTTCAAGAAAGAATATGCACAAGTATTTAACAGCAATGAGCGTTGGAATGAAATCCAAACTTCAAATGAAGCTTTATATACTTGGGATAATGATTCAACATACATTCAAAACCCACCATTCTTTGAAGGATTATCTAAAGAACCAGGTGAAGTTGAAACATTATCAGGTTTACGCATTGTTGGTAAATTTGGAGATTCTGTAACGACAGACCATATTTCACCAGCAGGTTCAATTGGTAAGCACACACCAGCTGGACGCTACTTATTAGAAAACGGCGTACAACCAGTTGACTTTAACTCTTACGGTTCTCGTCGTGGTAACCATGAAGTTATGATGCGTGGTACATTCGCGAACATCCGTATTAAAAACCAAATCGCACCAGGAACAGAAGGCGGATATACAACATATTGGCCAACTGGGGAAGTAACATCTATCTATGATGCTGCTATGAAATATAAAGAAGATGGCACAGGCCTTCTAGTTGTTGCTGGTAAAGATTACGGTATGGGAAGTTCTCGTGACTGGGCTGCGAAAGGTACAAACTTATTAGGTATTAAAGCAGTAATCGCAGAAAGCTTCGAGCGTATTCACCGTAGTAACTTAGTGTTAATGGGTGTGTTACCACTTCAATTTAAAGATGGCGAAAGTGCTGAAACGTTAGGTCTTGTTGGTAACGAGTCATTTGAAATTCAAATTGACAAAACAGTTAGACCACGCGATCTTGTAAAAGTAGTTGCAACTGATGTAGATGGCAACGAAAAACAATTTGAAGTAGTAGCTCGTTTCGATAGTGAAGTTGAAATTGACTACTACCGTCACGGTGGTATCTTACAAATGGTTCTTCGTGAGAAAATTGAAGAATCTAAAGTGTCGAACTAAATAATTGAAATGAACGAGAAGGAAGCTAACAACTGTTAGCTTCCTTATTTTATGGAAAGGGATGAAACCATTTGGTTTCATCCCTTTCTTTTTACTATAAAAAATGGAGGAAACGTCATGAAAGAATATAAAAGAATATTGTTACCGTTACAGAAAGAAAAATTATTAGTAATAGCAGCTGTATGTAGTGGATGCTTTGCTGCTATTTTAAACTTATCCCGTCCACTATTCATGGGGCTAATTGTAGATAACCTGATTCAGCGGGAGTTAAAAGCTACGTATGTATATATTGCATTGTTTGCGGGGAGCCGCTTGTTGATGTGGGTGAACAATCTTTCATTTGATTATGTAAGCTCAAAAGCGAGTCAACGAATATTGCGAAAGAAGCGTATAGATGTATTGCGTCATTTTTTCTTATTACCATTTGAAGAGAGTGAGAAGATTAAGCAAGGAGAGTTAGAGACGCTAGTTGTGTCTGATATTCCGAATTGGGTCAGATTATATGGTTCTATATTAATAGAATATATACACGCTATTGCGCAATTTATAGGTGCGTTCATAGCACTACAACATATAGATATGAAGTTTATATTGTGGGTAACTCCGTTTTTATTTTTTAGTGCAATGGTTCCGATGTTGATGGGGAAAAAGGTCAGGAATATCGCAAGCATCGCTCAAAACAATCAATCAAGTGTTGTAGAGATGGTGTCGCAGTTTGTAAAAGGCGTACAAGATTTACGTAGTTTGCAAAAAGAAAAGTGGGCCATTCGCTTATTTAAAGGAGTAACAGCACAATCCTATAAAACAGAAGTAAAGAAGACGATGATGCAACACTGTATTGGAGTAGTTGGAACAGTGATTGAAACAGGAGCATATATCGTTGTTCTCATTATAGGCGCGCAGAAAATAATGAAGGGGGAAATGGAGGTTGGTGCACTTGTTGCCGTGTTAGCTACAATTGAAATGCTCTTTTTTCCAGTTCGTTACGTTGGCGATTTATTAATGATGACACAAGTTGCAGCTGCTTCGGCAAATAGAGTTTTTTCTTTTTTAGATAAACGAGGGGCAGATAGTAAGGTAGAAAGAGCGATGGGGATGACGATAACAAATGTTTCATTTCAGGAAAGTGATGGAGAGAAATGCAGAATTCATAATATTGATTTGCAAATTCACCCTGGTGAACTCGTTATTATTGTGGGAGAAAGTGGCGCAGGAAAGACGACGCTTTTAAAATTAATGACAGGTTTGTATAAACCATCTAACGGTAGCATTGTTTATTATGGTAATGAGGCTCGTATGACTACAGTGTGGCAAGAACCTCGTTTCTTTCGGACGACAGTAAAAGAGAATGTGCATTTCGGAGAAGAGTATTTAGAAAATCAATTAGAAAAAAATATTGAACTTGTAAATGTGAAACCGATTATTAGAGATTTATCAGAAGGGATTGAAACTGAACTACATAAAAGCGGTGTAGAATTTTCTGGAGGGGAAAGAAAACGTCTTGCATTATTACGTGCCATTGTTTCAAATCCGAATCTTATTATTTTAGATGAACCAACCGCGGGATTAGATCCGAGAAATCAAGAAACTGTTTGGAATATGATAGAAGGATTAGGAAGAAAGGTCACGAGAATTGTGGCAACACATGATGTCGAGAGGGCGATGATAGCGGATTGGGTTGTTGTCATGAATAATGGAATTGTTGTGGAATGTGGGGATCCTAGAGAGTTATTAACATATAAGTCATTTTTCAAAAAGATGTTAATAAAAAGATAAGAGCGATATAATGCTCTTATCTTTATTCATTCTTATTAAGTTGATACGTATAAGGCTCAGTATCGTTAGTACTAAACTCTTTCATTAGAGTCCGTTGGTTTGTATCTGGATTATATTTGAAAATTTTGACCGTATGTTCGCTACTTAGAGATGAATTATATTCTTGAATGGCAAATGTATTTTCAGCAATCTGTGTCATATTACTGGTCGAAACATTTTCTATAGAATCATGATTTGTAGAAATTTCAACGACTCTTTCACCATTGAAAAATACAAGAACAATTACCAAAACAACTAAACATATTCGTATATAACGAAGTTCTTTACTTATAGGATGTTCTCCCAAAATAATCATCCCTCCTATAACTATTGTATAGTAGTGGTGGTAGTCGTCGTGAAGAAACTAAGAACACCAAGGCCGGCTAATAGGATAAATGAGATAAGAGCGATATAGAGACAAATAAGTCCCACTTGCTTTTTTTCAGGATCTTTACTGAAGAGCGAGATAATCCAAGTGATAATGCCAATTGGGGAAAATATAAAACTAAGAATATATAATAGTATTTTTTCAAGTAAATTCATAAAAATATCCTCCTTTTTGACATTTCTATATGTGCCGTTTTCTTCTTATTACTGCTGCCGTTATGTAGGAAAGTACAGAATAAACAGCACTAAAAACAATCCAAGCATCAAAGCTTTGTAAAGCTAGGTGTATGTCAAATTCAGAGACGGTAATGAAAAATATAATAGGGACAGTAAAAGAAATAATAATAGCAGCCCATTTAAATTTATATAGCAAGCTGCTAAAACAAATACATAGTAATGGTAAAGTGAAAAAAATGAAAGTGAAAGGGTTGATAAGCAATTGTAAAATATATATCACCTCGCATTTTTTGTATATATTTCTAATTATATGATAAAAAGGTAAATATTTCATGTATATTACAAATATTCCGATTATTTTGACTGTGAATATTTCCAAGCTCGTCCGTATAAGCTAAAATAAGGTATATAGTATTTTGATGAATTTGTTAAAAGTACATAAACACGTTAGGGTGATATAAAATGTGGCGGAAGCTTACGATTATTGTAGTGTTACTTTGTTTAGCGGGATATGCAGCTTATGAACAGTTCGGTAATAAAGATCAGGCGGTACAAGGGAAGCAAGAAAAAAGTGAAGCTGCTATGAAAGAGATGATTGCAAGTAATGGTATTGAAGTAGGAAAGAGTGCACCAAACTTTGAATTAACTAAGTTAGATGGAACGAATGTAAAGCTATCGGATTTAAAAGGAAAGAAAGTTATTTTAAATTTTTGGGCAACGTGGTGTGGGCCTTGTCAGCAAGAAATGCCTGATATGGAGGCTTTCTATAAAGAACATAAAGAAAACGTAGAAATTTTAGCAATAAATTATACGCCTTCAGAAAAAGGTGGGGGAGAAGAAAAAGTAAGCAATTTTGCTAAGGAAAAAGGGATTACTTTTCCTATTTTATTGGACAAGAACATTGATGTGACAACAGCTTATAAAGTAATTACGATCCCAACTTCGTATTTTATAGATACGAAAGGCGTCATTCAGGATAAGTTCATTGGACCGATGACGCAAAAAGAGATGGAAAAACGAATTGCTAAATTAAAATAACGGTGAAAAGGTAGAGGTGGAGAGTTCCCATTTCTGCCTTTTCTTTTTCAAGTAGTCATAACTTCATGATATGATGTAAGAAATATAAACGTTTAGAGATAAAGGAGTGTATGGAGTGGGGAATGTATCCTTACCGTTAGATTATGTTGTAATTGATTTTGAAACAACAGGATTTAACCCTTATAATGATAAAATTATTCAAGTTGCAGCTGTGAAATATCGTAATCATGAACTGGTAGATCAATTTGTTTCATACGTGAATCCAGAGCGTCAGATTCCGAGCCGAATTACGAGTTTAACAGGTATTACAAATTATCGTGTTTCAGATGCACCCACGATTGAAGAAGTTTTACCTTTATTTTTAGCATTTTTACATAAAAATGTTATTGTGGCTCATAATGCTTCTTTTGACATGCGCTTTTTGAAAAGTAATGTAAATATGCTTGGGTTTCCTGAACCTAAAAATAAGGTGATTGACACTGTGTTTTTAGCAAAAAAATATATGAAGCACGCACCTAATCATAAACTTGAGACGTTAAAGCGAATGCTTGGAATTCGTCTAAGTTCTCATAATGCATTTGACGACTGTATTACGTGTGCAGCTGTTTATCAAAAATGTACATCTATTGAAGAAAAAGGGAAACGAAAAGTAAATAAGGCTGTGCTTGATGAAACTGCGGTATACGAAGCGGTGAAAGAAATACTTGTCCGCAATAAACGCAATGTAGAATGGCTGCGTTGTATGAACGTAGGAAGTTATTTAGATATAAAAGCTTTTTATCCAGTTATGAGATTAAAAGTAAAAGGACGAAAGAAATACGTATTAACAGAAATAGTAGAAGATGATGTGAAAGAAATATGTACGAGCTTAATATGTGAACCTGCTCTAAAAAGTGAAGTTGGTAATACAAGAGTTATGCTTAATAGCTTAGCGGATGTCTTGAAATTAGAAAGTTATATTTTAGAACAGTATGATTTTGTATTACAAGCACTTGATACGTATAGAGAAAATGAAACGAATGCAGATGAGAAGCTCAAAGAGTATTTAAATGTTATGGTATAAAAAACGCTATGTACAAATTATTGTACATAGCGTTTTTTTTAGGAGTACTAAAACATAAAATTTTCTTGCAAATCTGATTAAAGAGTTTTTTGTTTGCTCATACTATGTAGTAAGAATGAGAAAGAGAGAGGGTGAACAGCATGAGAAGAAGTCGCCGCAAATCGTTTGAAGAACTTGTAAATGAAAATAAACAACAATTATTAAGCGATCGTGATGCAATTGATCGCATTGAAGAGCGTATTGAGAAACGTTATGAAATGAAACTTTTTAAGCAAGCTGAATAATTCTTAACACTAGTACGATACTAGTGTTAAGGAGGCGATAGTAATGGGTAATCCGAAAAAGAATTCAAAAGATTTTGCACCGAATCATATTGGAACGCAATCGAAAAAAGCTGGTGGCAATAAAGGAAAACAAATGCAAGACCAAACTGGTAAACAACCGATTGTTGATAACGGTTAAAAGGAGAATGTTATCATTCTTCTTTTTTATGAGGGAATGAAAGACGTTTTGTAACAGTAATATGAAAAAAGGGCTGACAAAAGTCAGCCCTTTTTTGTAATCGTAAAGTTTTCAACGAGTAAACGCCAATTTTGCGGGAATGGTAAACCAATCTTCCAATAACTAATACCACCGATGCCCTGTTCTTTCATTAAATTAAATTTACTTTGTACGGACCGTGAATCTTCAAACCAAACTTCGTGTTGTACGCCGTTTTCGTCAAAGTAATTGAAATGAGGAGCTTGAGCCGTGAAATCATAGCGGATAGGAACATTATATTTACGAGCTAGTGCAACAGCTGCAACAGAGCTGATTGCTTTTGCGGGTGGATTTCCTTGTTTGAACGGAAGTTTCCAATCGAAACCGTATAAATTTTGCCCCATCATAATTTTTTGTGGTGGCATTTGAGATTTCGCATATTGAAGTACTTCTTTCACAGGACCAATAGGAGAAATCGCCATCGGTGGCCCGCCTTGCCAACCCCAGTCGTATGTCATAATGACGACGAAATCAACAATTTGTCCTTGTGCTTTATAATCGTGAGCCTCAAAAAATTTCCCTTTTTGATTGGAACTTGTTTTGGGTACAAGCGTTGTACTTAATGTGTACCCGCTAGGTAAGCGTGTTTTCACATTTCGTAAAAAGCGATTGTATGCCTCGCGGTCTTCGGGTGCCACACTCTCGAAATCGAAATGAATGTCTCGCATGCCATATTTTTCAGCTGTTTGCAAAATGTTAGTAATAAACTTGTTTTGGATTGTTGCATCGCGTAAAATAACCGATGTCAGATCGGCACTGAAATTTCCATTTTCAATATTTGTAATAACGAGCATAGGGATGGTTTTACCTTGCGTTGCAATATTAGCGATTTTCGCTGTTTCCGTTGGTTCTTTTAAAGTGCCGTCTCTTTTTGCTTCAAAGCTGAAGTAGGCTAAATATGTTAAAAATGGATTAATAGCACGTGTAGCATTTACTAAACTTTCTTTTATCGGTATTGTTGAAGGTTGTAAATAAGCGATGGATTCTACTGCTCGTTTTGTACCTTTTGGTATATATAATTGTTGTCCGACATGGAGAATAGATTTTAATGAAAGATTATTAACTTTAGCTAAGCTAGCGAGAGGAACGTTATACGTTTGAGAAATTCGATATAAGCTGTCACCAGGCTGTACATAATAATTATTTCCTTTTGTATTAACGATAAGTGCCTGACCAACAACGAGTGTTTCAGCAGGATTTAGTCCATTGTCTTTTACAATTTCTTCAGGTGTAGATCCGTACTTTGATGCTAAACCATAAACACTATCACCGCTACGAACAGTTACAATTTGGATCATGTGTTTGCCCCTTTCGGTAAAAGATTCACTGTTTTTATTTTATTTTTGATTCCACTGTATTATGATTAAATGTATGCAAGGTAGCAGAAGTGAAAGAAGGCGAATAGAAATGTTTGTAGCAGAATATGAAGTTGAAATCCGCTATGCGGAAACAGACCAGATGGGTGTTGTTTACCATTCAAACTATTTAGTGTGGCTGGAACTTGGGCGCACGAAACTTATACAAGAATTAGGATTTTCATATGTTGAAATGGAGAAAGAGGGAATTATTTCTCCTGTATTAGATTTGCAAATTTCATATCGTAAAGCGATGCGTTACGGAGAAAAAGCAATTGTGAAAACGTGGATTGATACTGTGAGCCCGCTTCGTGTTGTATATGGTTATGAAATATATAACGGTGATGGTGAGCTTTGCATTACTGCAAGTACGACGAATATTTGTGCGAAAAAAGAAGGGTTCCGCCCTGTATCATTTAAAAAATTATATCCTGAGTGGTATGCGAAATATGAGGAAATTAAAAAGAAATAAAAAAAGCGTGGCAGAAGCCACGCTTTTTTTACTTCTCATAATTAAATTGAGGGAAATCATCACCGTCGTTAAGTGTAACAGATAAATTATGTCCATCGAAGAACCACTCATCATCGCCTTCAATAAAGAAGTTAATACCTTCTTCTTGAGTTTGAACAGCAGGATGTGCAGGGTCATCTTTACGAATACCTAAAGAAAGTCCTTTTTGCACAGTACTGCAACCGCCGTATTGTACGAAAAGGCGTAGTGTTTCACCTGATTGTAAGTTTAATTCGTTTTTATACCATTGTGCTGCTTCTTTTGTTACGGAAAGATTCATGTATAGTTCCTCCAAATTATGTTGCTTTTTCTTTAGTATAAAAAATAACGCAAAAAGACGCTATTAATATGCTTCACGTTTTCTTTTTGCGTTATGTGGGTTACAACCTTATTTTTGCTTTTTTGAGAAGTTTGCTTTCGGTTCGGTTTTATTTATAATTCGTCCGATATTTGCACGGTGTTTATAAATAACCATACCTGCTAATAAACACATCGCAATAATGAAGATTTTATCCCCGCTAACAATGGATGCAATAACAGCAACGACAGCTGTTACCATAGAAGAAAGTGATACGTATCTTGTTGTAAATAAAAGGGTGAAAAATACAACAGCTAATATTGCAAAAACAACTGGTGAGTAGCATAATAGCACCCCGGCAGAAGTTGCAACTGCTTTACCACCACGGAATTTTGCAAAAATCGGATATACATGTCCAAGAACAGCTGCTAATCCGAACCATAGTGGGTGAATATCTAATCCGAAAATTATCGGTAGACCTGTTGCTAATGTCCCTTTTAAAATGTCAGCAATTGTAACGGTAAAACCTGCTTTTTTCCCTAATGTGCGGAATGTATTTGTTCCGCCTAAATTACCGCTTCCGTGCTCACGAATGTCGATTCCATAGCCGATTTTTCCAACGACTAATGCAAATGGAATCGAGCCAAGTAAGTAGGCAACGATAAATAAAAGATATGTAGTAACCATAAGTTCAGTCTCCTTTATTCAAATGTGTTGATAAAGGGTAAAAAGAGTTTTTCCCGTTTATTGTACCATACATTTGTAAAGAGCACATTTCTTTTTTGTAAATGAAAAATTCATTATTTCGTGAAAAAAAATTCACAGGAATGTTACATTTCTCACAGAAACAACAAGACTATATGTTGTAACATTTTAATCAAAAGATAACAACATATTGATGGAGGGTTATAAATGTTACAACGAAATACACGTGGAGAAGAATTAATGAAAGTGTTTGGGACAATTGTCCACGGCAATGAACAAGATTTAATGCAAGAGAATGCAAATGTAGATGGGCGCTCTCCGATGGGAGTAATGGGAACGTTCGCATCTGAGAGTGCAAAATATTATGCAGTTGAAAATTTATTGTCAGACCAAGTGAAAAAAGCGATAAATGAAAATATATTATATCCACATGATTTAGATTTTTATGCGACAGGAACGACGACTTGTTCGCAAATTCCGTTAGCACAAATGCTTGCTAACGGTTTTCATACTGGACATGGACATATGAGACAACCGCAAGACATTAAAAGTGCGTTGGCACTTTCGTCTATTATTTTTCAAGCGAATCAAAATATGCAGCACGGTGGTCAATCGTTTGCACTCTTTGATATTGATTTAGCTCCCTATGTGAGAAAAACCGTACTGAGACATAAAAAGCGACTACAATCATATCCGCTTACGAAAGAACAAATTGAGGAATTCGCATGGAAAGAAACAGAAAGCGATACGTATCAGGCGTGTGAAGCTTTCGTTCATAATTCAAATAGTATGCATAGTAGGGGCGGGGGACAAGTACCGTTTATTTCTATTAATTACGGAACAGACACATCGAGAGAGGGAAGGCTTTTAATTAAACAGCTGTTAAAAGCAACGCAAGCTGGACTTGGAAAAGGAGAAACACCGATTTTCCCTATTCAAATTTTTAAAATGAAAAAAGGTGTAAACTTTGAAGAATGTGACCCGAACTATGATTTGTTTGAATTAGCACTAGAGACGACAGCAGAGCGATTATTCCCTAATTTTTCATTTTTAGATGCGTCGTTTAATGCAGTGCACTATGATGGACGACCTGAAAGTGAAGTATGTTACATGGGATGTCGCACTCGTGTTATGTCTAATATACATGGAGAAGAAACGGCAATAGGAAGAGGTAATTTGTCGTTTACTTCTATTAATTTAGTGAAATTAGGGCTAATTAGTGGATCGAAAGAAGCGTTTTTTGAAGCGCTAAATTATTACTTGGATTTAGGAATTAAGCAATTATTAGAGAGATTCGCGTATCAATGTACGAAGCGAGCGAGAGATTTTCGATTTTTATATTCACAAGGTGTATGGCGTGGCGGAGAAACATTACAGCCTGAAGATTCTGTAGCACCTATTTTAAAGCAAGGGACGTTAAGTATTGGTTTTATCGGTCTTGCGGAATGTTTAGTAGCTTTAACAGGAAAGCATCATGGGGAAGATGAAGAGTCATGGAAACTTGGATATGAAATTATTTCCTTTATGAGGGAGAGAATGGATAAGGCGACGGAAGAACATCAACTGAATTTCTCAATAATTGCAACTCCTGCAGAAGGTTTATCAGGGAAGTTTGTGAAAAAAGATAGAGAGGAATTTGGTGAGATTAGCGGTATAACGAACAATAATTACTATACGAATTCATTCCATATTCCAGTTTATTATAACATTCAAGCGATAAATAAAATCCGTTTAGAAGGACCTTTTCATGCTCTATGTAATGGGGGGCATATTACGTATATTGAATTAGACGGAGCAGCGATGCATAATCAAAAGGCGTTAAAACAAATTGTACAAGCGATGGCAGAGCATGGCGTTGGGTACGGTTCAATTAATCATCCTGTTGATCGTTGTACATGCTGCAGCTATCACGGAGTTATTGGAAATGAATGTCCAAGCTGCGGAAATGAAGACGAGGCCAATATAGAAAGAATTCGCCGTATAACTGGCTATCTTGTGGGAGATATGTCGAAGTGGAATAGTGCGAAACGTAGCGAAGAGATGGATCGGGTGAAGCATAAATGAAAGTGATGAATATCATTCATGATAGTGTAGTAGATGGAGAAGGGTTGCGGACAGTCGTGTTTTTTGCGGGCTGTCCGCATCGTTGTTTCGGGTGTCATAACCCGAAATCTTGGAATATTTGCAATGGAACTGAAATGACGGTAGAAGAAGTTGTGAAAGAGATTGCAAGTAATCCATTAACTGATGTAACATTTTCAGGTGGAGATCCGTTTTTTCAAGCTGTTGAAGTGAAAAAAGTAGCAAAAGCCGTGAAAGATTTGAAAAAAAATCTATGGATGTATACAGGTTATACGTTAGAAGAGATACAGAGTTCTCAAAATAATGATATGATAGAGTTGTTACACTATGGGGATGTTTTAGTCGATGGAAGATTTGAAATCGAGAAAAGAGATTTAACACTTCCATTTCGCGGAAGCTCCAATCAATGTATTATTCGATTGAAAGAGTAAAAAGGCGGGATAGATTATATGAATAAAACAGTATTACTTGTTGAAGACGAAAGAAGATTACGTGAAATTGTTAGTGATTATTTTCGTAATGAAGGCTTTGAAGTAATCGAAGCAGAAGATGGAAAAAAAGCGCTAGAGTTATTTGCAGAGCATGAAATTGATTTAATTATGTTAGATATTATGTTACCAGAAATAGATGGATGGTCTGTTTGTAGACGAATTAGAAAAGAATCAGCAGTACCAATTATTATGCTAACAGCACGTTCGGATGAGGATGATACATTGCTAGGTTTCGAATTAGGTGCAGACGAGTATGTAACGAAACCATTTAGCCCGAAAGTGTTAGTAGCTCGCGCGAAGACGTTATTGAAACGTGCGGATGGTGCGGTAGGAGTAGCGGAAGAAAATGCTATGTCTTTAGCTGGAATAGAAGTGAATCGTCTATCTAGAACTGTTTTAGTAGATGGAGAAGAAATTATATTGACGCATAAAGAATTTGAACTTCTCGTTTATTTAATGGAGAACAAAGGAATTGTGTTGTCACGTCAACATTTATTAGATCAGTTATGGGGATATGATTACTACGGTGATGACCGAACGGTTGATACGCATATTAAAAAATTGCGAAATAAGCTAGGAGATAAAGCGAAGCATATCGGTACTGTTATTCGAGTTGGTTATAAATTCGAAGAATAATCTGGAATGAATTGTGCACTTTAGCCCGGGAATTTAGCAATTTTATATCCTCTTTTTGAAGGTAGAATGTTCAAAAAATAATTTTCTTGTCTACAATGGTAGATAGGAGTATTTTTTTAATTGGATTTCACGATGAGTTCACAAGAAGGACACAAAACGTGACTATACTGAAAATACGAATTCACCAGAGAGGGGAAATAAAAAATGGGATATTACGACGGACCAAATTTGAATGAAGAGCATAGTGAAACGAGAGAAGTGAAAAAATCAGGAAGTAAAAAAGGTTATTTCTTCACAGGTTTAGTGGGAGCTGTAGTCGGGGCGGTTTCGATTAGTTTTGCAGCACCTTATATGCCATGGGTGCAAAATAATGGAGCGGCAGTTTCATCATTCAATTCTAATAAACAAGTAGAAGGTACTGTAGTTCCTGTTGTCAATAAATCAAAAAACGAAACTGATTTGCCAGGTATGGTTGAAGGTGCGAAAGATGTTGTTGTAGGTGTTATTAATATGCAACAAAGTGTCGATCCATTTGCAATGCAACCGACAGGTCAAGAACAACAAGCTGGTTCAGGATCAGGTGTTATTTATAAAAAAGCAGGAAATAAAGCATATATCGTAACGAACAACCACGTAGTAGATGGAGCGAATAAACTTGCTGTGAAACTAAGTGATGGAAAGCAAGTTGATGCAAAATTAGTTGGTAAGGATCCTTGGTTAGACTTAGCTGTTGTTGAAATTGACGGATCTAATGTAAATAAAGTTGCAAGTCTAGGTGACTCCAGTAAACTTCGTGCTGGTGAAAAAGCGATTGCAATCGGAAACCCACTTGGATTTGATGGCAGTGTAACGGAAGGTATAATCAGTAGTAAAGAACGCGAAATTCCAGTTGATATTGATGGGGACAAACGCCCAGATTGGCAAGCACAAGTTATTCAAACAGATGCAGCGATTAACCCTGGCAATAGTGGTGGTGCATTATTTAACCAAAACGGTGAAGTAATCGGTATTAACTCGAGTAAAATTGCGCAGCAAGAAGTTGAAGGAATCGGATTTGCAATTCCGATTAATATTGCAAAACCAGTCATCGAATCGCTTGAAAAAGATGGAGTAGTGAAACGTCCAGCGCTTGGAGTAGGTGTCGTTTCATTAGAAGATGTGCAAACATATGCAGTAAATCAGCTGAAAGTGCCAAAAGAAGTCACAAATGGCGTTGTATTAGGTAAAATCTATCCAATATCACCGGCAGAAAAAGCAGGTTTAGAGCAATATGATCTTGTAGTAGCATTAGATAATCAAAAGGTAGAGAATGCTCTTCAATTCCGTAAATATTTATATGAAAAGAAAAAAGTTGGCGAGAAAGTAGAAGTTACATTCTATCGCAATGGTCAAAAAATGACGAAATCAGCTACGTTAGCAGATAATTCAGCTACTAAGAATCAATAATCGGAATAAAAGAAAGTCTCTTTCATGTTGAAAGAGACTTTCTTTATCGGATATACTAAAGGAATAGGAGGGACTAATTATGACAATTGAAAACCCAACTCGTACGGAAATTGGTGAAGTATTGAAGAAAAGTAAAACGATTGCGGTTGTTGGATTATCAGATAAACCAGAACGTACATCGTATATGGTTTCAAAAGCGATGCAAGATGCAGGGTACCGCATTATACCGGTAAATCCAACAGTTGATGAAGTACTTGGAGAAAAGGCAGTTCCTTCACTGGCGGATATTAAAGAACATGTTGATATCGTAAACGTATTCCGCCGTTCAGAATTTTTAATGGGTGTTGCGAAAGAGTTTGTAGAGATTGATGCAGATGTTTTTTGGGCACAACTAGGAGTACAAGATGAAGATACATATAAACTTTTAAAAGAAAAAGACTATACTGTAATAATGGACCGTTGTATTAAAGTAGAACATGCGATGACAAAATAGTATAGATTTTAAAGATAGAAAGATTGATTCAGCCCTCGTTATAGATAAGTAGGGCCGATGAACGAGGTGTTCATCATGAGATTTTTTAAAGGCTGTTTTTGGGGATTGTTACTTGTTATCCCGTTTTGGATATTGATCATTTGGATCATGATAAAGGTTTGGAATGTGTAATCTTGGAATACATATCCATTTCTCGTTGACAAACGATTATTTTTCTGAAATAGTAGCCTAGAGGAATCCTTGTGAAAAAACAAGGATTTTTCTATTGAAAATGGTATATAAAAGAGATAAGATAACTTGCCAAAACTATAGTCGAGGCGTTATTCTATAATAGAAACATATGTTCTGATTTGATTAGGAAAGGGGCAAGGAGTTTGGCGAAGCATCAGTTCCAATACAATGAAGATGCAATTCAAGTGTTAGAAGGACTTGAAGCCGTTCGAAAACGCCCGGGTATGTATATCGGGAGTACGGATAGCCGTGGATTGCATCATTTAGTATATGAAATAGTAGATAACTCCGTTGACGAAGCGTTAGCGGGATTTGGCGACGAAATTTCTGTCGTAATACATAAAGATAATAGTATTAGCGTTATTGATAAAGGGCGAGGAATGCCTACGGGAATGCATAAACTTGGGAAACCTACACCTGAAGTTATTTTAACTGTACTTCATGCAGGTGGTAAGTTTGGTCAAGGTGGCTATAAAACGAGTGGTGGTTTACATGGTGTTGGGGCATCAGTTGTAAACGCCTTGTCAGAATGGTTAGTAGTAACAATTAAACGTGATGGTAACATTTATGAACAACGCTTTGAAAATGGTGGCGTTCCTGCAACGACGTTAGAAAAAATCGGGAAAACAAAAGAGTCTGGTACGACAATGCACTTCAAACCAGATACAACGATTTTCAGTACGACAAATTACAATTATGAAACATTATGTGAGAGATTACGTGAATCTGCATTCTTATTAAAAGGAATGAAAATCTCGATAAAAGACGAACGTAATGATTTAGAAGATATATTTCATTATGAAACAGGAATTGAAGCTTTCGTTTCATACTTAAACGAAGAAAAAGATTCAATTCATCCAGTTGTATATTTCACTGGTGAACAAAACGGGATTGAAGCAGAACTAGCATTCCAGTTTAATGATGGTTACTCAGAAAATATTCTTTCGTTTGTAAACAACGTACGTACAAAAGATGGTGGAACACACGAAGCTGGATTTAAAACAGCGATGACACGTGTGTTTAATGAGTATGCTCGTAAAGTTTCATTATTAAAAGAAAAAGATAAAAACTTAGAAGGTACAGATATTCGTGAAGGTGTAGCGGCTATCGTTTCTGTACGTGTACCAGAAGAAGTACTGCAGTTTGAAGGACAAACAAAAGGGAAACTTGGTACAAGTGAAGCCCGTTCTTCTATTGATGCAATTGTATCAGAGCATTTAGCTTACTTTTTAGAAGAAAACCCGGATGTAGCTACACTTCTTGTGAGAAAGGCAGTTAAAGCAGCGCAAGCACGTGAGGCTGCTCGTAAAGCGAGAGAAGAAGCACGTAGTGGTAAGAAAAAGAAAAAATCAGAAGGTACTTTAAGCGGGAAGTTAACACCTGCACAATCACGTAACCCTCAAAAAAACGAATTGTATTTAGTAGAGGGTGACTCGGCCGGCGGTTCAGCAAAGCAAGGGCGAGATCGTCGTTTTCAAGCGGTACTACCATTGCGTGGTAAAGTAATTAACACGGAGAAAGCAAAGCTTGCTGATATTTTTAAGAATGAAGAGATTAATACAATTATTTATGCAATTGGCGGCGGTGTAGGAAATGAATTCGCTGTTGAAGATATTAACTACGATAAAGTTGTTATTATGACCGATGCAGATACGGATGGAGCTCATATTCAAGTATTGTTATTAACTTTCTTCTACAGATATATGAAACCACTTATCGAAGCTGGTAAAGTATTTATTGCACTTCCACCTTTATATAAAGTAAGTAAAGGGAAAGGGAAAAGTGAAGTAATTGAATATGCATGGTCTGATGAAGAATTAGATGGTGTAACGAAAAAGGTCGGTAAAGGTTATATGTTGCAGCGCTATAAAGGACTTGGTGAAATGAATGCAGATCAGTTATGGGAAACGACGATGAACCCTGAAACGCGTACATTAATCCGAGTGAAAATTGATGATGCAGCAAGAGCAGAGCGCCGTGTAACTACATTAATGGGCGATAAAGTAGAACCGCGCCGTAAATGGATTGAGCGTAATGTACAATTTGGTATGCAAGAAGAAGGAAATATTTTAGAAAACGAAATGATTATGGAGACGGAGGTGGAATAACATGCAGGCAGAGAAGTTTCATGACCTCCCGCTTGAAGACGTGTTAGGTGACCGCTTTGCACGTTATAGTAAATATATAATCCAAGACCGCGCGCTTCCAGATGCGCGTGACGGTTTAAAGCCAGTACAAAGACGTATATTATATTCTATGTATGTAGAAGGAAACGTACATGATAAAGCGTTTCGTAAATCAGCTAAAACAGTTGGTAACGTTATTGGTAATTACCATCCACATGGTGATTCTTCTGTATATGAGGCGATGGTACGTTTAAGTCAAACTTGGAAAGTACGTAATGTTTTAGTTGAAATGCATGGTAATAATGGTAGTGTTGATGGTGATCCAGCAGCGGCAATGCGTTATACAGAAGCTCGTTTATCACCAATCGCATCTGAATTATTACGTGATCTTGATAAAGAAACAGTTGAATTCGTGTCAAACTTTGATGATACGAGTGAAGAACCGGTTGTATTACCAGCAGCGTTCCCGAATTTATTAGTAAACGGATCTACAGGAATTTCCGCTGGTTATGCAACAGAAATTCCTCCGCATCATCTTGGAGAAGTTATTGACGCTACAATGATGCGTATTGATAAGCCAAATAGTACTGTTGATGATTTATTAACAGTTATGAAAGGACCAGATTTCCCAACAGGCGGTATTATTCAAGGGATTGATGGTATTAAAAAGGCGTATGAAACAGGAAAAGGTAAAATTATTATTCGCGGAAAAGCAGAAATTGAAACAGTGCGCGGTGGGAAACAACAAATTGTAATCACTGAAATTCCTTACGAAGTGAATAAGGCAAACCTTGTAAAGAAAATGGATGAATTACGTCTAGATAAAAAGTTAGATGGCATTGCTGAAGTACGTGATGAGACAGATCGTACTGGTTTACGAATCGTTGTTGAATTAAAGAAAGAAGTAAACGCCGAAGGTATTTTAAATTATTTATATAAAAATACAGATTTACAAATTCCATATAACTTTAATATGGTAGCGATCAATAAACGCCGTCCAACACTTATGACATTACCGAAAATTTTGGATGCTTATATTGGACATCAAAAAGAGGTTATTACGAGACGTTCGCAATATGAATTAAGAAAAGCAGAAAATCGTCAACATATTGTAGAAGGTTTAAAGAAAGCATTATCGATTTTAGACCAAGTAATCGAGACAATTCGAGCTTCAAAAGATAAACGTAATGCGAAAGATAATTTAAGTGCAAAATTTGGCTTTACAGAAGCACAAGCAGAAGCAATTGTATCCTTGCAATTATATCGCTTAACGAATACAGACATTACGGCGTTACAAGAAGAAGCCGATGAGCTTAATAAGAAAATTCTAGAGCTACAGTCAATTTTACAAAGTGAAAAAAGATTACTTCAAGTCATTAAAACTGATTTGAAGAGAGTGAAGAAAACATATAGTGATGATCGTCGCGCTATTATTGAAGAACAAATTGAAGAAATTAAAATAGACGTAGAAGTGATGATTCCACAAGAAGATGTCATCGTTACTGTAACGAAAGAAGGATATGTGAAACGTACTGGATGGCGCTCACATAATGCATCAAACGGCAAAGACTTCGGTATGAAAGAGGGTGACATCTTACTTGAACGATTCGATACGAATACGACTGAAACAGTTCTTTTATTCACAAGTAAAGGAAACTATATATATCTTCCAGTATACGAAATGCCAGATATTCGTTGGAAAGATTTAGGTCAGCACGTTGCAAATATCGTTTCACTTGACCGAGATGAAACAATCATTTGGGCAACGGTTGTACCGAACTTTGAGGAAGAAAAACGATTTATCGTATTTGTAACGCGAAATGGTATGATAAAGAAAACAGAATTAAATCAATATAAAGTTCAGCGTTATTCAAGGGCATTCGTTGCTGTAAACTTGAAAAAAGATGATGAAGTTGTTGATATATTTGCGACAGATGGAACGAGTGATATCGTTCTTGCGACACATGGTGCATATGCACTGATTTTCCATGAAGATGAAGTAAGTCCAGTTGGTGTAAGAGCTGCTGGTGTAAAAGCGATTAATTTAAAAGAAGATGACTATGTCGCTTCTGGTAAACCGTTAAATGGTGACAAAGATCAACTTATTCTCGTAACGCAACGCGGTGCTATAAAGCGTTTAAAAGCATCAGAAATTGAAAAGTCAACGAGAGCGAAGCGAGGTCTTGTTATTTTCAAAGAGTTAAAACGTAATCCATACCGTATTGTAGGTATTGAAATTGTACGAGACGATGAACTAGTTTACATGAAGACAGAGAAAAATATTGTAGAAGAGGTTGATCCGAAAGCGTATCGAAACAAAGACCGGTATAGTAATGGTAGTTTAGTACTAGATGTTAATGATACTGGTGAAGTAGTAGAAACGTGGACGAAGAAAAGACCGGAATAAAGGAAGCATCTTGCTATGAATAATAGCGAGATGCTTTTTTCTAAGCGAATTATTATGTATATGAAAATAATCTTGTTATAATAGTGAAATGAAATCGTTCTCATAAAGTGAAACTTTAATCAGTGGGGGGCTTTATTCCCTACTGATTATTAGTTGAACTAATCGGGCTTTTACGGACAGTAAGGCCCTCACCTAACTTCTTAGTTTTCGCTGAATTTTGAGGAGGGATCTTACTGTCCGTTAGTGCGGGATAATTGGAGGGGCAACATGAAAAAAATAGGTGTAGGGATTGTAGGATTTGGATTTTCTAGTACAACATTTCACATCCCGCTATTACAAACGATAGAAGAATATGATATTCGAGCTATTTTATCTTCAAAAGAAGAAGTAGTGAAACAAACTTTACCAAATGCTGCTGTTGTTGACACGATTGATGAATTAGTAAAGCGATCTGATATTGAACTAGTTGTCATTACTTCACCGAATACAACTCATTTTCTATATGTAAAAGAAGCGATTTTACATGGTAAGCATGTTGTAGTGGAAAAACCATTTGTTGTTTCAATTGAAGAAGGGGAAGAACTTATCTCATTAGCAAAGCAGCATAATGTGATGTTAAGTGTATATCATAATCGTCGTTTTGATAATGATTTCCTAACAATTAAGAAATTGTTAGAAGAAAATAGAATAGGAAATGTATACGCATATGAAGCGCATTTTGATCGTTTCCGTCCACATGTACGCGATCGATGGAGAGAAAAGAATTTACCAGGTTCAGGTATATTATATGATTTAGGATCGCATTTAATTGACCAAGCGCTATCATTATTCGGAAAACCAGATGCGATAAGCGCAGATGTAATAAAACAAAGGCCAGGTGCGGAGATTGATGACTATTTCCACGTAGTACTTCATTATGGAGTTAAGCGTGTCATTTTACGTAGTAGCAGTTACGTGAAACAAGCAGGACCGCATTTTACATTACATGGGGACAAAGGTTCTATCGTGAAATACGGTATGGATTCGCAGGAAGAACAATTAAAAAATGGAATGAAGCCAGGCGATATAGGTTATGGAGTAGATGCTGAAGAGAATTTTGCTACTTTAGAAACAGAAGAAACTTTAAATCGTATTTCAACAGAAGTCGGTTGCTATGACATGTACTATAAAGGTGTAAGAGATAGTATATTAAATGGTGAGAAACTACCTGTAACAGCGCAAGATGGTTTAAATGTTATTAAACTAATTCAATTAGCGGTTGAAAGTAGTGAAACGGGTAGAGTCATTTCGGTAAAATAAAAAAGACACGAATTTCGTGTCTTTTTTATTTTGTTGGAACAGAAAGGCCGTAAAAGAACATCGTAACGATATCTTGTATATGTTTTTCTCGATCTCCTTCAAGAAGCTGTGCCCCGAAATCATCACCTAACTTAGTAAACATTTGAATGTAAAGTAACATCATTTCTTTCGTAAGGTGTGGATTAATTTCGTTTTTGCGCTGAGCTCGTTCTAATATTTCTAAATACCAGGGAAGGATTTTTTCATTTTGATAACTATAAATAAACTTACGGAGTTCTTCGTCCCTTTGCATCATTTGTAGTAACATATCAGGTTGAAATAACCCGCCAGTATTCATTTTTCTTACAATCATTTTTTGCATCATATCATGAAAAGGTAATTTTTCTTCTTCAAGCCCTTTATAATATTGAAATTCAGATATGATAAATTCTTGTATAAGCTCCCTAAATAACGCATCTTTACTTCCGAAATGATTATAAATTGTAACTTGAGAAACGTTTGCTTCTTTTGCAATATGTTCTATTTTTACTTCATTAAATCCACGTTCTGAAAATAATACGAAGGCCGCCTCTTTAATGGCGCGTTTTTTCTTTTCTTTCACTTTTTCAAAGCCGTTCAATGTAATCACCTCACTTAAAATATACAAGAAAAAATAATGGAAAACAATATTTTTGAAATATGGACTAATGAATATTTCAAAAAGTTGTTGCGAATATGAAAGATGAGGAGTACAATGATTTTGAAATATCATATATTAAATATTTCAAAAAATGAGGTGGACTTATGATTTCAGTTCAAGATGTTACAAAACAGTTTTCGAATGGAAAAGGTTTGTTTCATATTACATTTGATGTAAAAGAGGGAGAAGTATTTGGTTATTTAGGACCGAATGGTGCCGGAAAATCAACGACAATTCGTAATTTAATGGGATTTATAAAACCGACAGCTGGTAAAGCGACAATTTTTGGATTAGATTGTTGGAATGAAGCAGCGAAAATTCAAAGGGAAGTTGGTTATTTACCGGGTGAAATTTCTTTTATTGAAGGAATGAACGGATTAGAGTTTTTAAAATTAATGCAAGGAATGCGTGGATTAAAGGATACGAAAAGACGAGATGAACTGATAGATCGTCTGCAATTTGATGTGAAAACACCGATTCGCAAAATGTCTAAAGGAATGAAGCAAAAAGTAGGGATAGTCGCTGCATTTATGCACGATCCAGAGGTGTTAATTTTAGATGAACCAACATCTGGACTTGATCCACTGATGCAGCAAGTATTTATAGAACTAATAGTAGAGGAAAAACAAAGAGGAAAAACGATTCTTATGTCTTCACATATTTTTACTGAAATTGAGAGAACTTGTGACAGAGTAGCTATTATTAAAGATGGTCGACTCGTAACAGTTGAAAATATTCATGATTTACAAAGTATGAGACGACAGGTAATAGATGTAACTGTATCATCGCAAGAAGAAATTGAATCTCTTACAAAGTGTAATTTGCAATTTGAAGCGGTAAAAGGCAGAGAGGCATCTATTATTGTACAAGGAAACTATCAAACTGTTTTACAAACACTTTCAAACTATAATGTAACGGCACTTCAAACGAGAGCGATGGATTTAGAACATTTATTTATGCATTATTACGATAAGAAAGAAGGGGTAACGCATGAATAAGCAATTGTTTTTAGCTAGTTTGAAAGAAACACAAAAAAGTATTTTTAGTTATGCGATTGGTGCGGCTCTCTATTTATGGTTATTAATTTGGATATTCCCATCAATGGTATCAGCGAAAGGGTTAAATGAATTAATAAGTGCTATGCCTGATAGTGTGAAAAAAATTGTTGGTATGGAAAGTCCGATTCAAAACGTAATGGATTTTTTAGCTGGGGAGTATTACAGTCTATTGTTTATTATCATTTTAACAATTTTTTGCGTAACAGTTGCGACACATTTAATTGCGCGTCATGTAGATAAAGGAGCGATGGCATACTTGCTAGCAACGCCTGTATCCAGAGTGAAAATTGCCATTACGCAAGCTATTGTTCTCATATTGGGGCTACTTATCATTGTAATTGTCACGTATGTAGCAGGTATAGTAGGAGCAGAATGGTTTTTAAAAGATAATAATTTAAATAAAGAATTATTTTTGAAGATTAATGTAGTCGGAGGGCTCATATTTTTAGTCGTTAGTGCGTATTCATTTTTCTTTTCTTGTATATGTAATGATGAAAGAAAGGCACTTAGTTATTCAGCAAGTTTAACTATATTATTTTTCGTACTAGATATGGTAGGGAAATTAAGTGATAAGTTAGAGTGGATGAAAAGCCTATCTTTATTTACGCTGTTTCGTCCGAAAGAAATTGCTGAAGGAACATATAATATATGGCCGGTAAGTTTAGGTTTAACCGTTGGGGCAGTTTGCATCTTTTTGTTAGCAATAGTTATGTTTAGAAAGAGAGATTTACCGTTATAAAGTAGCAAGTCCACTGTGAAAGTGGACTTTTTTGTTTGTAAATTTGAACCGATATGTTCATTGTGTGCCACCATAAAAAGGATATTTATCTTTTTATTTACAAAAATATTCAAAAAAATGAACCTTTTTATAGGCTACGCAGTCTAATACGTGTAAAGTTAAATTTGAAGTGAGGATGAAACAGGAGGAGCAATTGTGAAAGTAATCCCTTTATATAAAATGATTGTAAAAGAAGAAACGGATGTTTCCTTAGCGAAAAAAGGTGATCATGAAGCCTTTATGGCGCTTATACATACGGAGAAAGTGAAGATGTATCGCATTGCAAAGGCGATGTTACATGATGAGACAAACATAGAGGATGCGATACAGACAACAATTTTAAAAGCTTATGAAAATATAAAAAAACTAAAAAAAGAAGCGTTTTTTCAAACTTGGTTAATTCGAATTTTAATAAATGAGTGTAACAATATAATTAAGTCATATAAAAAACTAATTATAATCGAGGATCATGATAGTAGTATGGTAGCGTTCGACCGATATAAAGATATTGATCTTTGTAATGCCATTCAGTCTTTAACGGAAGAATTAAGAGCTGTAACTGTACTTTATTATTATGAAGATATGAATCAAGAGAGTATTGCGTCCCTTTTAGAAATTCCAAAAGGGACGGTTAAGTCAAGGTTGTCACGTGCAAGGGAACTATTAGAAGAGCGATTAAGGATGGAATAGGGGGTGTATAGAATGGATAGTGAAAAATCATTTGATGAGAAATTAAAAAAGAGAATAAAAGATGAAAATGTTATTTTACCGCCAAAGTTAAATGGAAAGATTAATGATACACTGCGTAATCTTCCAGTAAAAAAGAAGAGTTACAGAGTTCATATGATGGTAATTAGTGCCGCGGTTCTAGCGCTTTCTATTGTTTCTATGTCTGAATTTTCTATACAAAGCTTTGCACAAAATGGTGGAGTATTTGAATATGTGAAGAAAAAGGCGTTTTCTGATTATGAAAATGAAGAAGAAATAAAATTGAATGTAAATTATCCAGATAAGGAAAAAATTCATATAAAGATGTTGGATTCAATTGATCATTTTAAAAATATTTCAGGACAATTTGAGGAATATTCTAGCTCTACAAGAATGGCTACAACATACAAGTATGCGATTGATACGGAGAAACAAAGAGGCATTGCATCTCAAGAAGATAAACGATTGAAAAAAAGAACGATTATATATAACGAGGGTAGAAAAAAAGAGTTTGATGATGAGAACTATACATATAAAGAGACAAAATGGAGCCCAGAGGAAAGAAATAATGAACTATTAAAACTAAATCCTACGGAAAGATTGTTGAGAAAATCAGGTGAGAGGAAACGGTATGATGGCGAATATGTGGGATTGGCTAAGCATAGTATTCAATCAGAATTCGCAGATTTGTTAATTCGATATAAAGATTGGAATTATAAAGAAACGAAATATCTAGGACTCGATTGTTACAAAATTGAAGGGGTAATTAATATAGAGATGCCTATTAGCGCCTCTGAAGATGTAAGAGGGAAATTTGAAATGGTTGTGGAGAAAAACACAGGGGTTATGTTAAAGTTTCTTAGTTTTCATGAAGGTATGATTCAATATTCAGTTACTACCGAATGGATACAAATAGATAAAGGGCTGAAAGAAAGTATGTTTCAAAAGGATAGCACGAAATATGAAAAAATGAAAAATATATTGGATGAATAGAAACAGGAGGAGAATAAATGGGGAATCATTCGTCTTCAAGAGAAGCGAAAAATAAGCGGAAATATAAAAAGACAACGATAATAAGTTTACTACTAGGAGTATTACTATTTGGCGGGGTTGGATATGGCACCTATGTATATATAAAAACTTCTAATCTTGTACAAAAATCTAATTTGAATTTAGCGCGTGGTGAAAAATCAAATTTACGTGAGAAAGCAGTAAAACCAATTGCAAACAATGTTTCACTTTTAATTATGGGCATTGATGAAAATCAAGAACGTCAAAAGGAGTATAGTGGTGCATTTCATACAGATGCGTTATTGCTGGCAACTTTTAATAAAGATGATAAGACAGTGAAATTAACAAGTATACCACGTGATACGTATACATATGTCCCGATTGAAAAGAAAAAGGATAAAATAACGCATGCATATGGAAGAGGGCTTGTTAAAAATGGTAAAGATGGAGGGCCACAAGCATCTGTTGAAGCAGTAGAAAAATTGTTACAAGTCCCCGTTGATTATTTTGTGAAGTTTAATTTTAGCTCATTTATTAAAATTGTTGATGGATTAGATGGTATTGAAATAGATGTCCCAGTTGAATTTACAGAACAAAATAGTAAAGATGAACCTGATGCGATTCATTTGAAAAAAGGACTACAAAAATTAACGGGAGAAGAAGCACTTGCGCTGGCAAGAACGCGTCATATTGACAGTGATGCAATGAGAGGGCAACGTCAACAACTTGTTATTGAAGCGATGTTAAATAAATTAAAAAGCGCAGGTTCGATTACAAAACTAGAGAAAATGGTTGAGGCGGTTGATGGTGATTTTAAAACAAATTTAGCCATGGATGATATTTTATCTTTTTATAAATATGGTTTAAATGGTTCAGTTGAAAAGACTCAATTAGCTGGTGATGATCTTTATTTACCTAATGGCCCAAATGGACAACGTGTCTATTACTATAATCCTAATAAAAAAGACCTACAAAGTTTGAGTGATACTCTTAGAACACATCTAGGATTAAGTGCGAAGCAGATTGAGGAGAATTAAAGCAGACGAAATGTCTGCTTTTTTATTAGCATCTATTCTATCTGTAATGAATGTTATCTCATTAGAAGGGTTAGCGCTACTACTTGGGGGAGATCGTTTCATGTCAGAAGCACGTGCTATCGTTAATTTAATTGGTAACGGTATTGCGACTGTAGTTGTTGCAAAAAGTGAAAATGAGTTTGATGATGAGAAGTATAAGAGAGTGGTAGAGGAAATGAAAAGAGAAAAAATTGCCGGGTAAAAAAAGTCAGTTTAGCTGACTTTTTTATTTTTGTAGAAAAGATGTTTTTAGATATATGCATTATTTATTAGCAATAATTAACAAGTATTCAAGCGGTAAATGAGATGAAAGTGATTAAATCAACGAATGTGTATAAATGAGAAATAAGGTTTGAACAACATATGGCATTTTTATGAATATTACTGTAAAAAAATAATTTTTTAAAAATTTTCAATAATAATACTTTACAAAAATTAAAAAATTAGTAGAATAAGAAGTAGTAAGAATCGTCTGATAAATATATAGAGAAAAACAGAATTATCAGAAAATTCTTTAATAGCTATCGTTAAGAATTAGGGAGGGTACAAAATGAAAAAGAAACAAATTAAAAAACTAACAGCAGTTGTAGCACCAGTTTTAGCAATGAGCATGGCGTTAACAGCATGTTCTACATCAGGTGGAGATAAGAAGACAAGCACAAACTCTAGCTCTAGTGGAGATAGTAAATCTGAAGGAAAACTAGCAGCGAAACAAGTGCTAAATCGTACAGTAACGCAAGAGATTCCAACGATGGATTCTTCAAAATCAACAGATACAGTATCTTCACAAATGCTAGGGAATACAATGGAAGGGTTATATCGTCTTGATAAAGATAATAAGCCTATTCCAGCTGCTGCAGAATCTAGTACGAAAAGTGAAGATGGTAAAAAATATACATTTAAACTACGTAAAGATGCAAAATGGTCAAATGGTGATCCAGTAACTGCGAAAGATTTCGTATATGCTTGGCAACGTCTATTAGATCCAAAAACAGCTGCTGAGTATGCATTTATCGCATTCCCGATTAAAAATGCAGAAGTGGTTAATAAAGGAGAAAAACCTGTAACTGAATTAGGAGTGAAAGCGGTAGATGATCTTACGCTTGAAGTTGAATTAGAGCAAGCGGTGCCGTACTTCTTAAACTTAGTAGCATTCCCATCATACTATCCATTAAACGAAAAGTTCGTAAAAGAAAAAGGCGAGAAATTCGGTTTAGAGTCTGATACAACAGTTTATAATGGACCATTCGTTCTTAAAGATTGGAAGCATGAACAAGGATGGCAATTAAAGAAAAATGATCAATATTGGGATAAAAAGACTGTAAAACTTGAAGAAGTTAACTTCAGTGTTGTTAAAGAGGCTGCGACTTTAGTCAATTTATATGACAGCGGTCAAGTTGACTTTGCATTATTAAATGGAGAGTTCGTTGATAAATACAGAAGTAAGAAAGGTGAATTCGGAACATATTCACAAGTGAGCACGTATTTCATTCGTATGAACCAAAAACGTGATGGACAAGATACACCATTAAAGAGTAAAAAATTACGTGAAGCAATTGCGCTATCAGTTGATAAAAAGAATTTAGCAAACGTAATTTTAAATGATGGATCAAAAGAAGCGGACTTCTTAGTGCCAAAAGGTTTAGCAACTGGACCGGACGGTAAAGATTTCCAAGAAACGTTTAAAAATGGTTTAAAACCAAATGCTAAAAAAGCTGCTGCAGCTTGGGAAGAAGCGAAAAAAGAGCTAGGTAAAGACCAAGTTACAATTGAATTCTTAAACTATGATACTGGTAATGCGAAAAAAGTTGGAGAATATATTAAGGACCAGATTGAGAAAAACTTAAAAGGTGTAACAGTTAATATTAAACTTCAACCATTTAAGCAAAAACTAAAATTAGAAACTGAGCAACAATATGATATTTCGTATGGCGGATGGAATCCAGATTATGCAGATCCAATGACGTTCTTAGATATGTTTGAGACTGGACATTCTCATAACCAAATGAGCTTCTCTGACCCTAAATATGACGGCATGGTGAAAAAAGCTGGAACGGAATTAATGAGCGATGCGAAGAAACGTTGGGAAGAGTTAGGAAAAGCTGAAAAAACGTTACTCGAAGAAGATGTAGCGATTGTACCTTTATATCAACGTGGAGATTCTTATGTTTTACAACCAAATGTAAAAGGTGTAGTAAAACATAATATTAGTCCAGAATTTAGCTTTAAATGGGCATATGTAACTGAAAAATAAAAGAGTTGAAAAAGCATTTCAAAGTAGCTTAGTTACCTTGAAATGCTTTTTTGTATATTGGAAATTAAAATGTAAATTTGTAGTATAGCAAAATAGAGAAGAATAAGGAGTAAAGTATGTACATATGGTAGATGGGGGATAAATCATACTAAATTACGAAGTTTAAAATCAGAATATTTAAAATAAAACTATTTACAAATGTGAAAAAAAGAGTAGAATAACATTAGTTGTAATTTTCTGAAAAATATTTAACAAGGAGTCTCTCAAGGGTGGTAATGTACATATAATTAGGGAGGGTTAAAAAATGAAGAGAAAAAAAATGAAAAAACTAACAGCAGTTGTAGTACCAGTTTTAGCGATGAGTGTTGCATTGACAGCGTGTTCTAGTTCAGGTGGAGAAAAGAAAACGACTACTACATCTAATAGTGGGGAAGAAAAAACATCTGATATTAAATATGCAGCGAAGCAAGTATTAAATCGTACGGAAAATCAAGAAATTCCGACGATGGATACTTCTAAATCTACTGATACGTTAGGGGCACAAATTTTAGGAAATACGATGGAAGGCCTATATCGTCTTGATAAAGATAATAAGCCAATTCCTGCTGCGGCAGAATCTAGTACGAAAAGTGAAGATGGTAAAAAGTATACTTTTAAACTGCGAAAAGATGCAAAATGGTCGAATGGTGATCCTGTAACAGCGAAAGATTTTGTTTTCGCATGGCAGCGCTTACTTGATAAAAATACTGCGGCAGAATATGCGTTTATTGCTTACTATATTAAAAATGCAGAAGCGATTAATAAAGGAGAAAAACCTGTAACTGAATTAGGAGCGAAGGCGGTAGATGATTACACGCTAGAAGTAGAATTAGAAAAACCGGTACCGTATTTCTTAAATTTATTAGCATTCCCATCATATTATCCATTAAATGAAAAATTCGTAAAAGAAAAAGGCGATAAGTACGGTTTAGAAGCAGATACAACTGTGTATAATGGGCCATTTGTTATGTCTTCATGGAAACATGAACAAGGTTGGCAGCTGAAGAAAAATGATAAGTACTGGGATAAAAAGACTGTGAAATTAGAAGAAATTAATTATAGTGTTGTAAAAGAAGTAGCTACAAAAGTAAATTTATATGATACAGGATCAATTGACTTTACATTACTATCAGGAGAATTTGTAGATAAATATAAATCGAATAAAGATGAGTACGGTGAGTATGCAGAATCAAGTACATTCTTCTTACGTTTAAATCAAAAACGTAACGGACAAGATACGCCATTAAAGAGCAAAAAGCTTCGTGAAGCAATTGCATTATCAGTCGATAAAAAAGGATTGGCGAATGTAATTTTAAATAATGGATCAAAAGCAACGGATCAATTGGTTCCGAAAGGGCTTGCGACAGGACCTGATGGAAAAGATTATCAAGATACATTTAAAAATGGTCTGAAATATGATCCGAAAAAAGGTGCAGCAGCTTGGGAAGAAGCGAAAAAAGAACTTGGAAAAGATCAAGTTACAATTGAATTACTAAGCTATGATGATGGAACTGCGAAAAAGATTGCTGATTATGTTAAAGATCAAATTGAGAAAAATTTAAAAGGTGTAACGATTAATACGAAAATTCAGCCGTTCAAACAAAAATTAAAATTAGAGACTGCACAAGATTATGAAATCTCTTATGCAGGTTGGAGTCCAGATTATGCGGATCCAATGACATTTATTGATATGTTTGAATCGAAGAGCCCGTATAACCAAATGAGTTATTCAAATCCAAAATACGATGAAATGGTAGGAAAAGCAGGTAATGAATTAATGAGTGATGCGAAAAAACGCTGGGAAACGTTAGGGAAAGCTGAAAAATTATTCCTTGAAGAAGATGCAGGATTAGTTCCTTTATATCAAACAGGAAGATCGTACGTAATGAAACCGAATGTAAAAGGAATCGTGAAACATAACATCAGTCCAGAATATAGCTTTAAGTGGGCGTATGTAACTGAGGATGGCGGAAAAAAATAAAGTGAAAGCATTTCAAAAGTGGCTGAGCTGCTTTTGAAATGCTTTTTAGTATGTATAAGGGAAATATATCTCGTTAGCCTATTGAGAAACGGGTAGGGAATTAGGAAGATTCTATCGGAGGACATTAGAGAGAGTTCAGTAAGTAGTAAGACAGATGAATGATAGTAAGAGATCTCATGCTAATAAGAAAAATATAGAACGTAGTAATAGAGTGGAATAAGGGGAGGGATGTTTACATATAGTAGACGGGGGATAATTCATAAAGTAGTTAAAACAACAAGTTACTATCACAAAAAAATAAATATTTAGAAAATTTACAAAAATACTTTACAAAACTCAGAAAAATAGTAGAATATTAATTAATAAGAATTTTCTGATAACGAAAGTTAATAGAGAATTTCTAAATGTTAATATCGTACATATAATTGGGGAGGGTACAAGAAAATGAAGAGAAAAAAGATGAAAAAATTGACAGCGGTCGTAGCACCAGTTTTAGTAATGAGTATGGCATTAACAGCTTGCTCTGGATCAGGGGAAAAAGATAAGGCAAGCACAACACCAAAAAGCGGTGAAAAAGAAGGCGGAAAATTAGCAGCGAAGCAAGTGTTGAATTTAACAGAGAGCCAAGAGATTCCATCTATGGATTCTGTTAAAGCGACAGACCAAGTATCGTTTCTTGCTTTAAACAACGTAATGGAAGGTTTATATCGACTGGATAAAGATAATAAAGCAACACCAGGGGTTGCTGAATCATATAAAAAGAGTGATGATGGTAAGAAGTATACATTTACATTAAATAAAAATGCAAAATGGTCAAATGGAGAGCCTGTAACAGCGAAAGATTTCGTATTTTCTTGGAAACGTGCTGTAGATAAAAATACAGCAGCGGAATATGCATACATTATGTTCGATGTAAAAAATGCAAAAGCAATTAATGAAGGAAAAGCAGCGCTTGATACGTTAGGTGTAAAAGCTGTAGATGACTATACGTTAGAAGTAGAATTAGAAAATGCAGTTCCTTACTTTGTTGAATTAACTTCATTCGGAACATTCTATCCACAAAATGAAAAATTCGTAAATGAAAAAGGTGCAAAATTCGGTTTAGAAGCAGATACAACATTATACAACGGACCATTTACATTAACAGACTGGAAACATGAAGAAGGTTGGAAATTAAAGAAAAACGCACAGTACTGGGATAATAAAACAGTTAAGTTAGAAGAAATCAACTTTAACGTAGTAAAAGATAGCGGTACACGTGTCAACTTATATGAAAGTGGACAGATTGACCGTTCAGGATTAGTATCTGAATTTGTTGACAAATATAAATCGAATCCAGATTTCTATACACAAAAAACACCATCAACGTTCTTCTTACGTTTAAATCAAAAACGTGGTGGTCAAGATACGGTGTTAAAGAACAAAGATTTACGTTTAGCAATTGCAAAGGCGTATGATAAAAAAGGTTTAACGAATGTTATTTTAAATGACGGATCTACACCTGCAGATTACTTAGTACCAAAAGAATTTGCTAAGAGTCCGGATGGAAAAGACTTCCGTAAAGAAAATGGAGATATTTTAAAAACGGATGTGAAAAAGGCAAAAGAGCATTGGGACAAAGCGAAAAAAGAGCTTGGAAAAGATCAAGTAACAATTGAGCTGCTAAACTATGATAGCGATAATGCGAAAAAAGTAGGGGAGTTCTTAAAAGGAGAGCTTGAGAAAAACTTACCAGGCTTAACAGTGAACTTGAAAAACCAGCCGTTTAAACAAAAATTAAAATTAGAATCAGATCTAGATTATGATTTATCTTACGCTGGTTGGGGACCTGACTACTTAGATCCAATGACATTCATTGATATGTTCGTTACAGATGGACCTCATAACCAAACTGGTTACTCAAATAAGAAATATGATGAAATTGTAGAAAAAGGTAAAGGTGAGCTATTAACGAAAACGAAAGAGCGTTGGGATAGCTTACTGAAAGCTGAGAAAATGTTACTTGAAGATGCGGCAATTGCACCATTATATCAACGTGGTGATGCAATTGTTCAAAGAGCAAAAGTAAAAGGAATTGTTCACCACCCAGTTGGTGGAGATTACAGCTACAAATGGGCATATATCGGTGAGGAAAAATAAGCTGAGGGGGCGCGTGATGCGCCCTTTTTTTATGCACTTTTCATTCTTCCTTGAATATATAAAATAAAAAAGGGAGAATCCCATGGAACGAAATACTTACATCGATTTCTTAGCTTATTACGGAATAGGAAGTGCTCATCCTGGTGGTTTTACGTTAACAAAACAATTGCTAGCACAACTGCCTCTTAGACAAGGAGCGGATGTCCTTGAGATAGGTTGTGGTACGGGGAAAACAGCGGCTTACATGACAAAAGAATTCGGTTATAAAGTAACAGCGATTGAAAAGAATGAAATTATGATTCAAAAAGCGAAAGATAGATGGTTGTTTGAAAGATTGAATGTACAATTGATTCAAGGTGATGCAGAGCGATTACCTTGTTTAAATGATTCATTTGAGTTTGTGCTTGGGGAATCGATACTCGCTTTTACAGATAAAGAAAGGGTTATATCAGAGTGCTATCGTGTATTACAGAAGGATGGTAAGCTTGTTGTCATTGAAATGATTATTAATACACATATTGAGAAGAGTGAGGAAGAAAAAATTGCCCAATTATATGGCATGAAAGAATTATTAACTGAGAATGAGTGGGTACAACTATTTCAGAAAGCAAATTTCAAAAGAATTACAATTGCTGGCGGTGGTACGATTGCAGAAACGATATCTAGCTATATAGAAGAGCCGGAATGGAATGTATCAACATATATTCCGAATGAGTTATATGAGGCATGGGTACAACATGAAAACGTACGACGTATGTACCAACATGTTTTAGGACACCGTATATTTATATGTGAAAAGTAGAGAAAAAGAGTTGGCTAAAGGTAGTCAACTCTTTACTATGTTAAATGAAAAATAATGCAGCTAAAGTAATTCCGAAGATGAAACCAAATCCAAGTTCAACGCCCCAGCCACAACCGCCACCCCAGCCGCCGCCACCACAATTACCGCAACCACGACCGCCACATCCACAGCTACTGAATCCACCACCGCAACCGAATCCGCAACTATCACATCTGCTAATGCCGCCGCAAAGATCACAACCACCGTTTGTATATGCGTCATAGTATCCGAATCCTGTATCAAAAGATGAGCGCTGTTGCATTGGTTCGATCCATACAGATTCATTTGTCACATCGATTATTTTGCCTAAATGAATGCGACCATCACGATCTTCAATTCGAACAACTTTACCGAAATAACGTCGGCACGTATCATAACATCTTTGTCTATGCATGTTCTGTCCTCCTTCCCCCTTACAGTAATACGATATGTAAGGGGGACAAGTGCGGCTTGTACGAATGACCTACCTATCATAATTGTTATATGAAAGGGGAAATATAAAGAAAGGATATAGTAAGGAGGGAAAGGCAATGAAATCTACAGATCAGTTTCAAACATACGAAGTACCGTGGAAAGAATTTATAGAAGCATTGCGAGATGAAATGAAGAAACAAGTAGGAGCGGATATTATTGATACAGTAGTTTGCAATTTAGAAGATGGATTTGAAGTGTATACATATATACAGGGGGATTTAGAGTTTGAATATAAAGAAGCGCTTGAAAGAAAATACGGAAGTGATGCTAAGACTCCTAATTTGTTAACGATTATGCTATTAGCCAGCATTTATAATACGAGTGAAGCGAATATACGCTTACATGCAGATAACAAAGATAATCCAATTGTTGAAGTATATGTGAAGCAATGAAACACGCTGTGAAAGGCGTGTTTTTTATTTATCCCGCTATTTTTGGGCAGTAAAACTCCTACCAAAAAATTTGGCTGGAGCAAAAAAAATAGGGGGAGCCAGACTGTCCGTAAACGCCCCACTGATCAAAGTTTTACTTTATATGATAAAGTATTAGAAAATTAGGCATCTTAATTTAACGGTTACAGATGTAGTAGCTACTAGAGAATTTTTAGAAAAATATTTTGGATTAATTTGAAGTGGAACGAGGGGAAATGGCTTTGCAGTTATGCGTGATAAGGATGGGTTTATACTAAATTTAATGAAAGGGAAAGAAGTTCAGTATCCTAAAACATTTCATGTAGGATTTCCGCAAGAAAATGAGGAACTAATAAATAAAATGAATCAAAGATTGAAGGAAGATGGATTTTTGGTTGAACCTCCTAAACATGCACATGCGTATACGTTTTATGTTGAAGCGCCTGGTGGATTTACAATTGAAGTAATGTGCTAATTAAAAAATCAAACTTTTTGTTGTGTGTTTTTAATATGAAAAGTAGGAAAAGTCTGTTTTAAGTATGGAGCTTAGACAGGCTTTTTTGCCTATATAATTGGATAGAAAATGCTATAAAGAATATTACCAAGTGTGTATATATGTTTACATAATAAAGTTATGGTGGGTTAGTTGTCCTAAAATACAAGTCATATATCTTGTTTCCTCTCATAAATTTAAACATAGGAATTTGTCTACAAAGGTGGCGAAGCCTCATCATGAAAATTCGAATTTGTGCCACATTCATGTTGTTTCTATTTATATGGTTACATCCTTATTGGACTTTTGCAAAAGGAGAGGAGGCAAAGGAAAGGGTCGTTTCACTTGTATATGATGATTCGGGCAGCATGAGAAATAACGATCGCTGGAAATATGCCAATTACGCTTTGCAAAGTTTAGTTGCGCTATTAGATGAAAAAGATACATTTTCTTATGTTCCAATGAGCAAGCCGAATAATCCGTTAAACATTTCGTTAACGAAGGATAAAAGGCAAACAGAAATTGAAGGAATTGGAGCGTGGAAAACGTATTTAAATACTCCTTTTAGCGCAGTAGAGACGGCGATGCAATCTATAAAAAAGGAAGCAGATATAGATGGAAAACGTGAATTTTGGCTTATTGTATTAACTGACGGGGCATTTAATGATCTAGAAAAAGATAAAGTTGGCGGAAAAGAACAAATTACAAAGAAACTAACAGACTTTAAGAAAGAAATGGATGTAAAAAAGATATCTTTACATCCTATCTTAATTACGATGGAAGAGGATTTAGGGCAGCAAGAAAAAGAACAATTAAATACGTTTAAAGAAATATGGAAGAAAGAGATAAACGGAGTTACGATGCCGTCAAGCGGAGAGGATGGCATTGTAAAAAGTGTAAATCAAGTGGCAGCATTAGTTGCGAATCGTGATCCATTCTCCTCCGTTGAATCGATTGTAAAAACGAAAGTAGTAGGAAAGAAAGTAGAGATTACAACGCCGTTCCCATTAAAGCGTATGACGCTTGTACGACAATCGCCTTCGCTGTCTAATTATCAGGTCACACAAATTTCGAAACCATTACAGTTACAGTCTTCTTTTTCCATACATGCACCCGGAGAAGCGAAATTATTCGGAAATATAGCTCATATAAGCACGGAAAATCAGGAAGTCATTAAACCAGGAACATATACGATAGAAGTGGATCGGGATATTGAGAAAGAAGGATTGCAAGTACTTGTTGAACCAGCGCTTAACTATACGGTTTCTACTTATGACAAAGATGATAATAGTCAAAAAAATGTTGAACAAATGTACGAAGGTGTTACTGCTGTTATTGAAGCAAAGCCTACTGAGTTACCAATTCAGTCTTCTTACTTTCAAGCAGAAGTAGAAATAGACGGAAAACAATATCCGATGAAGTGGAACGATAAGAGGCATGTGTTTTATTACGAAACGAAGATTGGTAAAGGGTTAGTACGTGGAAAAGTTCATATGAATATAAAGGGATTTTACAGACAGACGAAAGAATTCAAAATTGAAACAACAGAAAAGCCAAAATTATCACTTCAAACTGTTACGAAAGATTATGAAGAAAAAGTAACGAATTTAGAGAATAGTAAACCGTTTATTTTACAACCAAAGTTAGATGGTAAGCCGATGACAGAAGGGGCTGTAAAGAAACTATTAAAATCTACTGGTGTCACATCTAAACAATCAATCAACTATGAAATAAAACAACGTGGTAATCAAATTTACGTTTATCCTCGTCCTTATTACTCCGACACATTCAATTTCACAGATACTGGCACCGTAGAAGCTACCATCGTTATACAAGATGCGAAATTACAAGAAGTAAAGAAGCAAATATCACTCCATATTCAAAGTGCGCCGTTTTATGAAAAGTATGCGCTTATTTTTAAGTTTGTCATTCCTATCACTTTATTGCTGCTAGTAGTAGGCATAATCGTTTTAGGATGGATTGTTCGTCCAAGATTTCACCGGAAAGCGCTATTGTATTACGAATGGGATCAAGAAGTAGCGAAAGATTGGTTATATCAATCTGAACCAGAATTACTTCGAAATAAATGGTGGAAACATTATTTTGGTATCCCATTTCGAGCAGAAAGAAAAACTGTGCAATCCGTTACGTTTATAGCCAAGAAAGGTTCGAAATCTGTCTTTGTAGCGAAAGAGTCACAAGTAGTAGGAATGATTATTGATGGGATGTTTATAACAGAGGAAGAAGTAGGAATGGAGCATAAGACACTATATCCAAATGAACTTTTATTAATTGATAGAGGATATGGTAAGGAGATTTACAAATATGAATGTGAATAGTAGGTAGGGATAAGAGGGGAGTCTTAGCTTTCTTTCCCTTTCTTTTTAAACAAGCAAGAATAGGAAGGTGGTTCACATGACATTACAAGTTCCAACGATATTAATTGGATTAGGTGGAATCGGTAGTACTGTGACGCATCAAATATATGAAAAACTGCCTGAAGAGCGCCGAAAAAAGGTAGCGATGCACGTATTTGATACAGATGTGAATACATTGAGTAAATTTGATCATATTCGAAAGTTTAAGACACAAACGAGTTCAAGTAAAACGCCTAGAGAGTATATTGCAGGAGATCCAACGATTCCAGAGTGGTTTCCAATGGATCCAACTATACTTGATAAACCATTAACAGAAGGAGCAGGACAGTTACGCGTCATTTCACGTTTAGCGTTACGTGCTGCGATGAAAGAAGATAAATTGACGTCCTTTTGGCAAGAAATTGAGAAGATTTTTCCGGTTACAAGTGATCAAACGGAATATGGTGTGCGAGTTATTATTGTAACATCACTAGCAGGCGGAACAGGTTCGGGGATGTTTCTGCAAATTGCATTATATTTACGTGAAATGCTTCGGAAAAAACTGCAGCATCATAACATTTTAATACGCGGTGCATTTTTAATGCCTGATGTGTTAGTGAAGACGAGAACGGTTAGTGCGAAAGAATTTGAAACGGTGCAAGCAAATGGTTATGCGTCTTTAAAAGAATTGCATGCCATTACGCTCGGTTCAACTGGAGAATTATCAAAACGCGGTGGTGTAACGATTGAATTAGAATACCGTCCGGATCAAGTAGATGAGGATGGAAGAACGAATCATACGATTAAACAACATCATTTACCGTACAATTATTGTTTCTTATACGATTACGAAAACTTACATGGACACCATTTACACAATTTATCGGATTATATGGAGCAGATGGCAAATACGATTTATTTACAGTTATTTAGTCCGATGTCCACAAGTCATTTTGCACAGGAAGATAATCAAATTCAGCAATTGGCAGAATCAAGCGGGAAAGGACGATATTGCGGGGCAGGAACAGCAAAGCTCATTTATCCATATGAACATGTGTTAAAATATTGTGCTTTAAAATGGGCTGTGCAAGGTTTAGACGAATCGTGGCTTCATTTGGATCAACTCTTTCAAGAAAAGAAGCAAAGGTACGACCAAGATGTAAAACGTGGTATGCAGCGTGAAAAGCCAGAGCGTGGCAAAAGTTATTTAGAGGATTTAGAACATCTTGCTACCCGTCCAGAACAAGCCCATATTTTCTATAGACAAATGTACAATGAAACGCGTGAAGGAGCAGAGGGCGGTAAGCTCGGAGTTGCGAAATCTAAACTGTTTTTAGAAGCTGTAGAAAGCTATGTACAGCGCACAGTGCAAAAAGATGAGGAATTAAATCGTTTGCAGCACGAGTGTAAAATTTCAGCTGCGAAACTAAAAATGATGGAACAAATGAAAGGAGAAGTAGCGAGAGTAGATCATGCGGTTCGTTTATATGCGTATGCGATTCCGAGCCGTGTACATGAACATGTAACGACACTTTTATATGACATGATTGAATCAGACCGTTTTTCACCAAGTGGGTCTGAAGGACAGTCCTATCAATTAAATACATGGTTTTTAAAGAAAACAGACCCTGTTCATCCAGTAGCAGCGCGTTTTATGTTATATGAAATTCGAAAGCAGTTAGTAGAAAAAATGAATCGACTACATGAAAATAATGAACAGAAGCGTAATGTAATTCAAAATTATGATAAAAAATTTAATGTAGGTAATATAGATGGAACGGTAACTGCTGTACGCCGCGTTGAAATCGCTCAGCAACAAGGTTGGTTTGGAAAAATGGTGAATAATCAACAACGTTTATTTAAAAAAGAATTTGAAGATATCGTAACTCAATATGTACACAAATTAAATGAGTACAGAAAAGAAATGCTGTTAGAACTCGTTTATCAATCGTTATATCAAGCGGTTAATAAAATGATTCAATATTGGGAAAGGTTTTTTGATAATTTACATGAAACACGTGAAAATTTATTGTTTGAAATTCAAAAAAGAAGTAAGGAGTTTGAAGGGAAAACAAACCCAACGAATGTATACGTATTAGCGGAAGAGAAGTTGCAAGAAAAAATATGGCAAGATATGCAGCAACATTTAAATTTAGGTGTATTGCCGAAAGATATATCAGCAGAAATTTATATGAGTTTGTATGGGGAATATTGTCGGGATGCGAAAACGGAAGAGATTCAATCGAAAAAGGTAGAAGATTTTTATCGTGAACATATATTGAGCTATTGTTATGATGAATTACAAGTACGTTATCGTGATAAATTAGAACTTAATATTATAGAGGCATTGCGAAAAGAAGCGGATTATAAGAAGCGTGATCGTGATGAATACGTTCGTGAAAAAATTGAAGATCTGTTCCATTTAGCTAGTCCATTCGTGCCGAAAGTTTCTCACCATAGGGAATTACAATATTGGGGTATACATCCAACTTTAAAGAAAGAACTGCAAGAAGAATTAATTCAAGAAATGTTTAAAGAAAAAGATACAGTACATGAAGCTTTTTCACCATTTGAAGTGATCTGTTACCGGGCACATTACGGTTTATCATTGCAAGATTTTCCTAAATTATCATCAGGACACATTGCGAACGGTTTTATGAATGATAAAGGTGACTACTTCCAATCATATTATCGCCGTGTGAACAAATTAAATAGTAAAAAATCTAGTTTAACGCCGCATTTAGATAAGTATTGGCACTTACCAGCCTTTATGCCCGACTTGAATGCGACTCAAACGAAGTTAGACTACGATAAATGTAATCGTGCCCTTCTATATGCGTATATGTATCGCTGGATTAGTTTAGTTGCTGTTGATGGGCAGTTTGTGTATCAATATAACGGCGTTGGACGTAGCTTCTTAATTCAGTCGATGGGGAAAAATATTTCAAGTGAAAGTTATAAATTACACAGAGCATTACTTCATAATCCGTTTATTTATGAAAACATCTTGTCCAGATTTGAAGAAGAGCAAGAAAAGGCAATGATTCAAGGTGGACATTTATATACACATCCGTTCGTATTAGGAGCTCAAGATGTAAGATGGCTTAGAAAAGAACATGTTCACAATCTTTTAGATATGATTTTAATGTATGACCGTGAAGCGAAGTATGATCCGACGTTAGAAGAAACGTCAGATGAATTATTAAGATTATTCCTTGATGAAATCGAACTATACTTTCAAAACTATTACGGTACAGGTGCCGATATGGTTGCGAAGAAAGAGAAAGAAATGTTTATTAAACAATTGTGGGATCGTTCGTATGCAAAAGGGTATGTGGATCCGAATAGTGCTCCTTATAAAAAGTGGCAAAATTTATTAAGTGTTCAAGATGAAGAAGAAACGCCAAAAACGAATGTATAATGAATGAAAAGGGAATCCTTAAAAGTGGCAATACAACTTTAGAAAAGAGGGATTCTGATGCCGTTTTTAGGAAGTGTATATCAAATATTTGGATTGTATCCAGAACTTTATTATGGAATGATTTCAGCTGAGATAGAAGAAGAAGCTCAGAAAGAGAATCTTGAAAATAGTAGTGCAGAAGCTGAAGTGAAAGAATAAAAAAAGTGCAGATGAAAATCTGCACTTTTTTATTCGCTTAAAAAGGTTACATAACTTCGAATGAATTATTATTTAAAGATAGTATTTTGATTAAAGGTATGGTGATTTTATTTGAATTCTATGTAATGAAAATTGTATAAAAATCAGTGAGGGAAAATGAATATGAACATGAAAACAGAAAAAAAACAATGTTTTCGAGAAAATAATTATGTTTAAAAATAACATTTGATACATAATTAACCGTCTTTGTTTAATTAATTATATTGTTGACAATATAATTAATTGTATGATAAATTCAATCAGCATTCTTAGAGATGTATTTTCGCAATAATTATTTTTAAAATTTACTATGAGTTAAAAAGATTGATTTTTCTGTTTTTAAGATTGCTAAGTCTATAAGAGAAAAGGAGTAAATTGTGTATAATTTTATTTTCTAAACAGAACAGTAATAAAGATTGTAATTAGTAAGAGATAAACTTGAAAAAGAGGTTTCAATGAATGAGTCTTTTAATAAAGAAAACAATGGATGAAGAAAAGAAAAAAGTATTGAATCAAACTTTAGGAGCGATTGATTTAACTCTTTTAGGAATTGGAGCGATTATTGGTACAGGGATTTTTGTATTAACTGGTATCGTAGCGGCGAAACATGCTGGTCCAGCGATTGTATTATCATTTATATTAGCGGCCATTGTATGTGCATGTGTAGCTTTCTGTTATGCTGAATTTGCATCTGCAGTTCCAGTTTCAGGAAGTGTATATTCGTATACATATATGACATTAGGTGAGATTTTTGCATTTATAGTTGGTTGGTGTGTGATGTTGGAGTACTTATTAGCAACTTCTGCGGTGGCAGCAGGATGGTCAGCTTATTTTCAGTCATTGCTACTAGGGTTTAATATTCACATCCCTACAATCTTTGCATCAGCACCTGGTATGGGGAAGGGTGGAATTATTGATTTACCAGCAGCTCTGATTATTTTAGTTGTAACATTTTTATTAAGTCGTGGTGCAAAAGAAAGTGCCCGAATTAATAATATAATGGTTATTATTAAACTGGCTGTTATTGTAGGATTTATTATTGTAGGGACACAATATGTAAAACCAGAAAATTGGCAACCATTTCTACCGTTTGGTTTTCACGGTGTGGTAGGAGGAGCAGCCACTGTATTCTTTGCTTTTTTAGGATTTGATGCAGTTGCAACAGCTGCAGAGGAAGTGAAGCGTCCACAGCGTAACGTCCCGATTGGGCTACTTGTTTCTTTATTCATTTGTACCGTTCTATATGTAGGAGTTTCATTCGTGTTGACTGGAATGGTTCCGTTTACGGAGTTGAATGTTGCTGATCCAGTTGCATATGCGTTGCGCACTGTAGGAGAAGATAGAATTGCTGGCTTGTTATCGGTGGGGGCAATAGCGGGGCTAACGACAGTTCTGTTAGTAGCTATGTTTGCATTTGTTCGTGTATCTTACTCGATGAGTCGAGATGGGTTATTACCAAAAAGACTTTCCAGTGTTCATAAACGTTTACAAACGCCATTTTTTAATACGTGGGTTACAGGCATACTAGCAGCTTTATTAGCGGGATTAGTGGATTTGAACTTATTGGCTAATTTAGTGAATATGGGAACGATAACAGCATTTGTTTTTGTATCTATAGCTGTCATTGTACTAAGGAAGACACATCCTAATATGAAAAGACCATTCCGTGCGCCCCTAGTACCTTTTTTACCTATCGTTTCAATAGTAAGTTGTATATATTTAGCTTTGAACCTTTCTAAGCTTACTTTAATTAGTTTTGTGGCATGGATTATAATCGGTGTTTTTATATATTTTATATACGCAAAAAAACATAGTAATGTTAGAAACGGAAATAGAGTATAGTCTGTTGAAATAATACTTGTCATGTAAATGAAAACACGCTATCTGTTCTTTATACTTATAAGAACAGATAGCGTGTATTTTTTATTTAATAATCCCACTTTCTAAAATTTTGATAGTCGGTGTTACTTTTGCGCTAGCTTTGGAAAAGGAATTAGGCCAATCGTCTTCAACCTTCTTCCATTCTTTATATTGAAAAGCCCTCGCATAATCACCAAATCCGAATGGATCCAGTTGCTGTTTTTGAATTTTGTGAATTAATTCGTTTAAATCTTTGTTTAGTTGTTTTGCGATAAGTGAAGTTAATTTCTTTTTATCTTTATCTAAATCCATATTGAATGTAATCTCAGATATAGCAATTTTTAAATTCATTTTAATATTAAATTTGAAACGGTTATCGCTATAGCCTGAACGAATGTTACGATTCATGCTAAGAACATTTATAGTTACGAAATCGTTGCCTTCTGTATCTTTTAAATTACTATTACTTTCAACTCGAGTAGAAGGGATCTTCATTGTAAGAGAAACTGGTGTATTAGCCTTCTTTTGTAATAGAAGAAGAAGTGCGCTTTCATAACGATTTAATGACATTTTATAAATTCCACGAGAAGTTAGTAGTGCAGAACCGGTAACGATAACATCTTTTTTACCTTTTTTTATTTCTGAAATAGCAGGTGTTATACCTTTATTAAACGTTTGCCTGTGAAATTCATGAAATGTCGTAAAAACGGTCCGATTGTACAGTTTGTTCGTATTAATTAAATCAGTTAAGTACTCAGGAAGAGCAGGCTTATCTTTAAAGTTATTATATATAACAGAGGAAATGGGACCATTTACTGCAACCAAACGCATATTTCCAGTGTTTTTAGGGTCGCGATACCAAACATCAAGGTAAGGCATAGCACCTTCTTGTTTTAAAAAATTATTGCTAAATAAAATGAGCTGTAACTTTTCTGTAGAAACTAGACCGTTGCTTGAACTATTAAACGTTGCTTTTGCTTCTCGAGGGGTATGTACTTTCGCTACATGGGTTTCGTATTTTTTCTCTACATCTTCATTAAAAATAGGGTTTACATGGTACACAATTAATTTACCTTTTGCTTTTGCGTCAAACCCGTAAATTAATGAAATCGATTGTTTTTCTAAGTCGAGCCGATCGCCACAGCCTGTTAAAAAGATTATGAGAAAGCAAGGAATAGTGAAATGAATAAAGCGTCTCATTTAAATTTGCCTCCTTTTCCAATACTGATAAAGTGTCATGTATAAGAGAAATACGACTGAGAATAGAAAAACGATAAAATAACTTGTAGTTCCCCAAAATTCCCGTAAGGCACTTATTTGATAAGAGGAAGGAGTATAAAAGAATAAAACGAAAACACACCCGAATAATAAAAACCAAACAGGCAATGAATTGCTTTTTTTGTTAAGTAATTGATTGATTCCATCTGAAGCAGTGAAAATATAAGGAATGCAAGAATCAAAAATAATAAAGAGATAAAATGACAAAAAGATAATTTCAAAGCGCTCAAGAAATGAAAAGTGAAATGGTGTAACAAGAGAAAGAGTGGGCCATAAAAACTTTGTAATACCATCTGGGCTAAAATAAACAAAAGAGACGAAAGTGACTTGAAGATAAACAAATAGTGTAATTAGATTTGCAAGAACAATTCCTTTCTTTGCAGATGATTTGTTACTAAGGTAAGGATAAAGGACAAATGCAAACTCAAATCCGAGAAACGCAATAATAGTTGATTTTACTGTGTGTAAAACTGGCATCCAACCTTCCTTAAGAAGAGGAAGAAGGTAAATCCAATGACTATCTTTAAGAGGGATAAATAATAGCAATGGCATCCACAAAGTAAATAGAACAGTAAAAACAGCGTAGCGACTTATAATGAGAACACCTTTACATGCTAGCATAACCATTGGAATAGAAAGCAAAATCATAATTAAAAACATTGGAGATCTAGGTAAAATCCAAATATGAATGACATATAAGAGGGAGAATATTAAAGAAACAGCGGCAAGTACAGCATATAAAATCCAAAGAAGCATCGCGACTTTTCCCAGCCAGTTCCCTAAATAACGTGTTAATACATCAAGTAAAGAATAACCAGGATGTTTCGCCATAATTTGTATAATGCAAAGACTTACACAAGTCGTTATAGCCCATCCAATAATAATTGACATCCAGCCATCGGTATTCGCTCCTTGTGCAACTTCACGAGGAAGCGTGAGGACGCCGAATCCAACTTGAACACCACTAATTGTTAGAATGTATTGAAATAAAGTGATCTCCCTCTTTGCACGATTTGTCACTTATTTTCCTTCCTTTCTTTCACGTCTCGTTGTCGGTTTTCTTGTTTTAAGTTAAGAGAGAGCGGTCGTTTTTTCATTACTTTCCATGGTAAACGTATAAGAATGTCTTTTAAATCCGAAGCAAATGACGGAGAAAAAGGACTACCATATGGTACACCAAGTGATTCCATAGAAAGAATATGGATGATGATAACTGCCATCCCAACCATAATGCCAATGACACCAAATAAAGAAGCAATTAACATCATTGGGAATCGAAGTAGCCGAATCCCTGCAGACATTTCCATGTTAGGGATGATGAAAGAAGCGACTGCAGTAATGGATACGACGATAACCATAACGTTACTTACAATTCCTGCTTGCACTGCAGCCTGTCCAATTACAATTCCTCCTACGACGCCGATCGTTTGTCCAACGGGACCCGGAAGCCGAACCGCAGCTTCACGGAGCATTTCAAGTACTAATTCCATCAAAAGTGCTTCTAATATAGGTGGAAAAGGAATTTTAGCACGAGACTCGCCGATTGTTAACAATAATTTAAGCGGAATCACTTCATAATGAAAGGAAATCATAGCAATATAAAGAGCAGGAGCAAAAATTGCAATAAATAATCCTGTGAAACGAAGGAGACGTATAAAAGATGGAATCATTGGCCTGAAGCTGTAATCATCTATTGTTTGAAAAAAAGCTGAAAAGGTCATAGGTCCAATTAATACGCCGGGTGAGCGATCTACAACAACAGCGATTCGCCCATTCAAAATGTGATGGGCCGTCGTATCAGGACGTTCGGTTATTGATAATTGTGGAAAGAGCGTGTATGAATTATCTTCAACAAAACCTTCTAATTCACCGGTAGTAAGAATAGCATCCACTTTTATTGATTCAATGCGGCATGTCATTTCTTGTATGACATCTTCGTTTGCGATGTCTGCTAGGTAAAGTAAAAAAACTTTAGAACTTGCTCGCTCGCCAACGGTGAATTCCTTCACCTTTAATTCGCGATTTGGGATATATCGGCGAATAAGAGCGAGACTGTCGCTCGCTACTTCATTAAATCCTTCATGTGAGCTTTTTATTGATGTCTCTGTTGTAGGTTCTTCAATGCTTCTTTTTGGTGCCGCTTGCGTATCTAGTTCTAAAGCTGATAGTTGCCCATCTATAAATAAAATACTTTTACCATGTAAAAGGGATTGCTCAATGTCTGTCCACTTCTGAACCTTTTTTATATTTCCGATAGAAACGGAAGATTCCCAAAAATCGTCCTCATTCCACTCTTTAAATAAAAGAGGACGAAGAATATCTACATTAATAACAGTTTTATCTACAAGTCCTTCCATATATATAAGAGCAGCCTCTTGGCCGTTTTTTAACGGAAAAGTACGTGTAATTAATTCTGGAATACCACTAAATAACTTGGACAAGTGTTTTAAATTAAGTGGAAGAGAAGAAGAAATAGGTTTATGTAATGTATGATCAGCTTGCTCTTGTGCAGAAAAAGATTTTTCACCGCGTATCCATTTGTTAAAAGACCCCATTTGTTCACTTTCTCCTTATTATGTTTTATCCCGGATTAACGGGCTGCCCGTAAAAGCCCGATTGGTTAAGGTTGATTAAAGTTTCACTTTATATGGGTTATTATGGATAGTTGCATGCAGACATATGCGTAGTTTAAATTACATATTGTATATTTTTAACTTTAACGTTATAATAATAGTGTTAAAGATGGAATCGTGATATGACCTGTTATGAATCTATCGTTTTATTTATGAATAAATGGATTGGTATTTTAGCAAGATGTGCTAATACACTACTCCACCATGATGATAACGTGCCCAAAATGTGGTGCGTATATTTTCGTGGTGGAGTTTTTTTATTCTCAAAAAGGGGGAAAGACCATGAATGACAACATGGTTCATATTACAATTGACGGAAAAAAGTATACAGCGGAGCCCGGTTCAACGATATTAGGCATCATTAATGACAACGGGATTGAACATCCGCAAATTTGTTATGTACCAGAAGTAGACCCTATTCAAACGTGTGACACTTGTATTGTAGAAGTTGATGGAAAGTTGATGAGATCTTGTTCGACAGTGGCGACGGAAGGTATGAACATTGAACTCGGTTCTGGTCGTGCGAAAGAAGCACAAACAGAGGCGATGGATCGATTATTAGAAAACCATTTATTATATTGTACGGTATGTGACAACAATAATGGGAACTGTAAACTGCATAATACTGCAGAATTAATGGAGATTGAACATCAAAAATATCCTTACGAACCAAAAGTAGATGTAAGTGAAGTTGATATGACTCATCCGTTTTATCGCTACGACCCTAATCAATGTATCGAATGTGGTCAATGTGTAGAGGTGTGCCAAAACTTACAAGTAAATGAAACGATATCTATCGACTGGGAAGCCGAGCGTCCTCGTGTTATTTGGGATAATGGCGTAGATATCAATGATTCTTCATGCGTGAGCTGTGGGCAATGTGTAACGATTTGTCCTTGTAATGCTTTAATGGAGAAATCAATGCTTGGTGAAGCTGGATTTATGACGGGATTAAAGCCGGATATTCTTGAACCGATGGTAGATTTAATTAAAGAAGTTGAGCCTGGATATAGCGGTATTTTTGCGGTATCAGAAGTGGAAGCGGCCATGCGTGAGACTCGTACGAAGAAAACGAAAACAGTATGTACATTTTGCGGTGTCGGTTGTTCATTTGAAGTGTGGACGAAAGGGCGTAAAATCCTGAAAGTACAACCATCTTCAGATGCGCCAGTTAACGCAATTTCAACTTGTGTAAAAGGGAAATTTGGTTGGGACTTCGTAAATTCTAAAGAACGAATTACGAAACCATTAATTCGTAAAAATGGAACGTTTGTTGAATCTACATGGGAAGAAGCACTGAATGTAGTTGCAAATAAATTAGGCGCTATTAAAGAAGAGTACGGCAAAGGTTCTATCGGATTTATCTCTTCCTCTAAAATTACGAATGAAGACAATTATGTCATTCAAAAATTAGCTCGGCAAGTATTTGGAACGAATAATATTGATAATTGCTCACGTTATTGCCAATCACCAGCAACGGATGGTTTATTCCGTACAATTGGTATGGGCGGTGATGCAGGAACGATTAAAGATATTGCGCAATCTGGTCTTGTTATTATTGTAGGATGTAATCCGACAGAAGGTCATCCTGTTTTAGCTACACGTATTAAACGGGCACATAAATTACACGGACAAAAGTTAATTGTAGCGGATCTTCGTAAAACAGAAATGGCAGAGCGATCAGATGTCTTTATTAGTCCAAAACAAGGAACAGACCAAGTATGGTTAATGGCTGTTGCGAAATATATGATTGATCAAGGTTGGCATGATCAGGAGTTTATTAATGAAAATGTAAACTTCTTTGAAGATTTTAAAGAGAGCTTAAAAGAATATACACTTGAATATGCAGAAGAAGTAACAGGTATTTCAACAGAAACACTTATCCAAATGGCTGAAATGATTCGTGATGCAGATGGTACATGTATCCTTTGGGGTATGGGGGTAACGCAAAATACAGGTGGTTCTGATACTTCCGCTGCAATTTCAAACTTACTTCTTGCAACAGGGAATTATCGTCGTTCAGGTGCAGGTGCCTACCCACTTCGAGGTCATAATAACGTACAAGGTGCTTGTGATATGGGAACTTTACCAGGATGGCTTCCTGGATATCAGCACGTTACGAACGATATGGAACGTACGAAATTTGAAATGGCTTACGGAGTGGAAATTGATAGTGAACCAGGTCTTAATAATATTGAAATGCTTCACGCAATTGAAGAAGGAAAGATGAAAGCTATGTATCTTGTCGGAGAGGATATGGCTCTTGTAGACTCGAATGCAAATCATGTACATGAAGTGTTATCAAGCCTTGATTTCTTCGTTGTACAAGATGTTTTCCTTTCTAAAACTGCTCAATACGCAGATGTTGTATTACCGGCAGCACCATCTCTTGAGAAAGAAGGTACTTTCACAAATACAGAGAGACGTGTGCAAAGATTGTATCAAGTTCTTCCTACACTTGGTGATGCGAAGCCAGACTGGTGGATCGTGCAGGAGATTGCGAATAAATTAGGTGCAAACTGGAATTATAGTCACCCAAGTGAAATTTTTGCTGAAATGGCAAGCTTATCACCGCTATTCTCACAAGCAAACTATGAAGTACTTGAAGGATGGAATAGTTTCCATTGGGGAAGTTTTGATGGAACGAATACACCGCTACTTTTCCAAGATGGATTTAATTTCCCAGATAAAAAAGCGCGTTTTGCGATTGCTGACTGGGTACGTCCAGCTGAATTCCCAGCGGAGTTCGACCTTCACATTAACAACGGTCGTATGTTAGAACATTTCCATGAAGGAAATATGACAAATAAATCAACAGGTATTCAAACGAAAGTACCTGGCGTTTTTGTTGAAGTTTCTCCAGAACTTGCAAAAGAACGTGGCGTGAAAACAGGTTCATTAGTGCGCCTTGTTTCTCCTTTTGGAGCACTAAAATTACGGGCACTTGTAACGGATCGTGTAAAAGCGAATGAGTTATATGTACCGATGAACTCTACAGATAATGAATCGGCAATTAATTTCTTAACAGGCCCTGCTGTTGACGTACGTACGAATACACCTGCTTATAAACAGACGAAAGTGCGCATGGAAGTGTTAGAAGTTAATGGCGAAAATCCGATGCCAAAAGCGAACCCGCGTAATAAAAAACGTCATCCTCAAGCTGGTATTGAGGTAGATCGTAAGTGGGCACGTCCAGGGTATGTACATTTAACGGATAAGTAGGGAGGAGAAAAATATGGCTGCACCTATTAAAACGATTCAAAAACATGAATTAACTGAGGAAGAAATAAAACAGCAAAAGTTAGAGGATTTAAAGGAGCTTCTAGCTAATAATGAAGAAGCTTTAAATCAAATGTTTCATATTGTCGGGGAATTAAATGATATTGGCATGCTAGAAGCAGCAAATTCTATGCTGAAAGCGAAAGAACCAATCGCAAAGATCGTTCTCGGTCAAGTAACTCGTAAACCTGTTACAAATTTAATTAATAATATGATGGGTGCTGCAGGTGCTTTAACAGAACTTGACCCAGAACTTACGAAAAAACTTATAGGTAGTTTATTAGTAGGACTGGAAGAAGGTAATGAGCATCTAGAAAGTAATAAAAAAGTGGGGATATTCGATCTTATGAAAGTATTAAAAGATCCAGATATTAACCGTGCTATCGGGTTTGGTCTTCATTTCCTAAAAGGTATGGGTAAAGGATTAAAAGACGAATAAACTTCATGAAGTTTACCTTTTCGTCCAAATATTTGTACGAAATAGTTTGGGCGAAAAGATCATTTTGGTAAAATATATAATAAAGTAAAATGAGGCTTTTAGGAGGTATGATTTTATGACGAAAAAGGTACATGAATTTAATGATATGATACGAAAACTCCGAAAGGAACTATTCGGAAAAGGACCAGAACGAATTCATACTGTATTTGCTGAAAATATGGCGATTGCAACACTGTATGGGAACTTAACACCTACTGAGAAATTCATTTCAAGTACGATGGATGGCGCGGAAATGGTTCATATGGCTAGAACGAAAATGATCCAAGAAGTTTACGCTGCGAATTCTCGTGAACATTTGGAGGAACTTGTTGGAGCGAAATTAGTGAACTTATTTTCAGATATGAAAGTAGAAGAAGATATTGCTGTTTCGGTATTTGTTTTTGATAAAAATATAACGTGAGAGAAGGATACTGATCGTGAAACCGATACAGGTAGAAAGAGAAGTTTTCCGTTATGAACAAGGGGTGTTTAAGCATATAGAGGACAGCATTGTAACAGAGTTTCCAGTCACAATTAAAATGAACGGACAGGAGTTTGTTACAATGGTTAGTACTCCAGAATATATAGAAGATATGGTAATAGGCTTCTTAGCATCTGAAGGAATCATTCGGAAGTATGAAGATATTGATGACATATGGGTACAGGAGAAAGAAGGATTTGTACATGTAACGACAACAAAAATAAACCCGTATTACGAACAAATGCAAAATAAACGTTATATTACTTCGTGCTGTGGTATGAGTAGGCAAGGGTTTGTTTTTGCAAATGATGCACTAAGCGTAAAGAAAATGAATGGTGTCCATGTAAAGGTTGCTGTCGAAGATTGTTTTCATTTAATGAATGAAATGCAGCAATCTGCGGATACATTTCGACATACTGGCGGAGTGCATAACGCAGCTTTATGTGATGTAAATGGTATTATTTTAGGCCGAATGGATATTGGTAGGCATAATGCGCTAGATAAAATTTACGGTTATTGTTTAAAAAATAATATTTCTATAAAAGATAAAATCATTGTTTTTAGTGGTCGTATTTCTTCAGAAATATTATTGAAAGTTGCAAAAATCGGCTGTGAAATTATACTGTCAAAATCAGCGCCAACTGAATTAGCTTTGCAGTTAGCGGAAGAGTTAGGGATTACTACGATAGGGTTTATTCGTAATCAGTCTTTAAATATATATACGCATCCAGAACGTGTTTTAAATATAAAATAAGTAAAAGTGAGGCAAGGAAGATGAAATCAATTACATTAGACAAATTGCATCGTCCGTTAAAGGATTTACGTATTTCAGTTACTGATCGCTGTAATTTTCGCTGTCGATATTGTATGCCAGAAGAAATATTTGGTCCTGATTATTCGTTTTTGTCTAATGATAAAATTTTATCTTTTGATGAGATTGAAAGGATAACACGTATTTTCGTTTCTTTAGGTGTGAGAAAGTTACGGATTACAGGCGGAGAGCCGTTACTTCGAAGAGGGCTTCCAGAGCTTATTGAGCGGCTTAATAAAATAGATGGTGTGGAGGATATCGGTTTAACAACAAATGGATCGTTACTTAAAAAGTTTGCACCTGATTTATATAAAGCGGGGTTATCACGTGTGACAGTTAGTCTGGATTCCTTAGAAGAAGAGCGCTTTTTCTATTTAAATGGTAATAGAAGCAAAGTGCAAAGGGTTCTTGAAGGTATACAGGCTGCGGCTGAAGTTGGTATGAAAATTAAAATAAACATGGTCGTTCAAAAGGGGAAAAACGAACAGGACATCTTGCAGATGGCGCAATACTTTAAGGAAAATAAGCATATTCTTCGTTTTATTGAGTATATGGACGTTGGAAATTATAACGGTTGGGAGTTAGGTGAAGTTATTTCCAAACAAGAAATAGTAAATACAATTCGTGAGGTTATGCCGTTAGAACGGATAGAAGCAAATTATCCAGGTGAAGTAGCTACTAGGTACCGTTATATAGGCAGTGATGAGGAAATAGGTATTATTTCATCTGTAACTGATTCTTTCTGCTCATCATGTACGAGAGCTCGCATTTCTGCAGAAGGAAAATTGTATACTTGTTTATTTGCTTCTAAAGGAAATGATTTGAGAGCATTGCTTCGATCGGGGGATACGGATGAGGAAATTACAGCTGTAATTCACGACATTTGGAATAATCGAGAAAATCGATATTCAGACGAACGCTTAAGTCATACTAATAAGAAAACAATGCCTAAAATTGAAATGTCACATATCGGTGGTTAATATATAAGGCTGACATAATAGTGGAAAATGGAAAGTGTGCAAGAGATGTGGACTTTCTATTTCATAGTAAAAGTGATGATTGATTTCTCTGTAAAAGATGTGCAGAGACATTAAGCAGCATTCAAAAACCTTTATTTTGAGGAGGTTTTTTGAAGCTGCTTTTTTATTTGGAGAAAATGGAGGAATTGGTAATGGCATTTCATAAACCGGAACAAATTGCTGAAATCGTAATCGAGGCCGGTGTTCAAAAAGTAAGCCAGACGCTGCCAGCAATGCTTATTCTCGGTTTTTTAGGAGGAGCATTTATATCATTAGGATTTTTACTTAACATTCGAGTTTTAGGTAATTTGCCGGAGCATTGGGGAAGTTTAGTGAATGTTTTAGGAGGAGCAGTGTTTCCTATTGGGCTTATGCTCGTAGTGTTAGCAGGAGGAGAATTGATTACAGGAAATATGATGTCACTGTCTATGGCGCTTTATGCAAAGAAAATTTCATTGATAAGTGTACTGAATAATTGGGCTTGGATTACTGTAATGAACTTTGTTGGTGCAATTTTCGTTGCGTATTGCTTTGGACATCTTGGCGGATTAACAGAGGGAGATTATTTAAATAAAACGTTAGCGATAGCGGAAGGGAAGTTACACGAATCGTTTGGGAGAACTTTAATTTTGGCGATTGGTTGTAATTGGCTCGTTTGTCTTGCGCTTTGGCTCGCTTACGGGACGAGTGATTTTGTCGGAAAGATAATTGGGATTTGGATTCCAATTATGGCATTTGTAGTGATTGGATTTCAACAAGTAGTAGCAAATATGTTTGTCATATCAGCGGTTATTTTTGCAGGCCATCTGACGTGGCTGGACCTTGCTAAAAACTTTGTTCCTGTTTTTATCGGAAATGTCATTGGAGGAGCTGGATTTGTAGGGTTTGCTTACTTTGCTTGTTATCAAAAACAAGACTCTAATGTGAAATAGATTTCTTGAAAGGAAGGGTATGCAATGGAGGAGCGGTATTCTCGGCAACAGTTGTTCAAACCAATCGGGAGTAAAGGGCAAGAAAAAATTCGGAATAAGCATGTGTTAATTGTAGGAGCAGGTGCATTAGGAAGTACAAGTGCAGAAAGTCTCGTGCGTGCAGGTATTGGTAAGTTGACAATTATTGATCGTGATTACGTAGAGTGGAGTAATTTACAAAGACAACAACTTTACTCTGAAGAAGATGCAAGAGGGAAAATCCCGAAAGCAATTGCTGCTAAAAAACGGTTGGAACAAATTAATTCAGAAGTACAAATACATGCTTTCATAATGGATGCAAGTGTAGAAAACATGGAAGGGCTATTAGAAAATGTCGATGTAATCATTGATGCTACAGATAATTTTGATATTCGATTTATCATAAATGATTTATCACAAAAACATAATATTCCGTGGGTATATGGATCTTGTGTTGGATCGTACGGTATGAGTTATACGATTATTCCGCAAAAAATGCCGTGTTTATATTGTGTACTGAAGAATGTTCCCGTTATAGGTGTGACGTGCGACACGGCTGGAATTATTAGTCCAGCTGTTCAAATCGTTGCGGCATATCAAGTGGCAGAAGCACTCAAAATTTTAGTGGAAGATTACTCAGTAATTAGAAAGACGTTTTTCATGTTTGATATATGGAGTAATCAAAATCATTTTATAAAACTAGGAAAAATAAAAACGGACGATTGTCCATCGTGCGGTTTAAATCGAGCTTATCCTTATTTATCATACGAAAACCAAACGAAGGTAGCTGTTTTATGCGGAAGAAATACAGTTCAAATAAGATCCATAGAAAATAGGCAATACAATTTTGATGACGTAGAAAAAGTATTAAAAAAACTTGGGGAAGTAGAGCGGAATCCATATTTACTATCTTGTCAATTAGAGGATTATCGCGTCGTTATTTTTCAAGATGGTCGTGTGTTCATTCATGGTACAAACGAAATTCCAAAAGCGAAACAACTATATTATCGCTTATTCGGTTAATAGAAAGGGTTGTCAATAATGGAAAGAAGAGTGCCAATTACGGTTGCAGAAGCTATTCGAAAAGTGATGGGATTTGCTAACAATGGCTTAAAAGAGCTACTACCTATTGAATTAGCTTACGGACGTATATTAGCGGAGGATTTAGTAGCTGATTATGACGTACCTTCATTCAATCGTTCACCGTATGATGGGTTTGCTATTAGAGCAGAAGATACGAATTTAGCAAGTTATGAAACGCCAATTGTATTTGAAGTAGTTGGTGAAATTGGCGCAGGATCACTATTCGATGAGAAAGTAGGTTCGTTTCAAGCAGTTCGAATTATGACAGGAGCACAAATTCCAAATGGTTGTGATGCGGTTGTTATGTTAGAACTGACTCGTCAATATGAGGATAATGGGAACGATTATATGGAAGTGAAACGCTCATTCAAAACGGGTGATAATATTTCTTTTCAAGGTGAAGATGCTCGTAAAGGAACGGTTCTTGCAAAGAAAGGATCGTACATTAATCCAGGTATTTCAGCTCTTCTTGCTACATTCGGTTATAGTGAAGTGCCAGTTGCGAAAAAGCCAGTAATTGGACTATTAGCGACTGGTAGTGAATTACTTGATGTAAATGAGTCGCTAGAGCCAGGGAAAATTCGAAATAGTAATACGTACATGATACTGTCTCAAATTCGAAGAGTGGGCGGAAGAGTAAAATACTTTGGGAAGTTTAGTGATGATTTTGATACGTGTTTTACAGCTGTGAAAGATGCGTTAAGTCAAGTAGATATGCTCATTACAACGGGCGGTGTATCAGTAGGAGATTACGATTATTTACCAGCTATATATGAAAGGTTAGGTGCATCCGTTCTTTTCAATAAGGTTGCAATGCGACCAGGAAGTGTGACGACTGTAGCACAATTAAATGGCAAGCTATTATTTGGTTTATCAGGAAATCCATCAGCATGTTATGTAGGATTTGAGTTGTTTGTAAGACCATGTATTCGTGCGTATATGTTTAGTGAAAAAGCGCATTTGAAAAGAGAAAAAGCATTATTAGGAAAAGATTTTCTGAAACCAAATCCATTTACAAGATTTGTACGAGCAAAACTGACATGTAATGAAGGGCAATTAATTGCATATCCATCAGGATTTGATAAGTCTAGCTCGGTTTCTTCATTAGCAGAATCGAACGCTTTTATCGTATTGCCAGGCGGGACAAGAGGATATAAAAAAGAAATGTTTGTCGATGTTCTTTTATTAGAAGATAACGAAGGTAGTGAATGGCCTTGGACATTTTATAAGAGAGGTGTTTCTAATGGGGCAATCACTATTTGAGATTGTAGAAAAACCAATTTTAGTGGAAGAAGTAACGAATAAAGTCGCAAGAAGAGAAGCGGGTGCGATTACAACATTTATTGGTACGGTGAGAGAATTAACAAAAGGAAAACGAACGCTACATTTAAAGTATGAAGCATATAAACCGATGGCAGTAAAACAACTTACAAGAATTGGTGAGGAAATTAACGGGAAATGGCCGGACGCACAAGTAGCCATTACGCACCGTGTAGGGCGGCTGGAAATAATGGATATTGCGGTAGTTATTGCAGTTTCATCACCGCATCGTAAAGTAGCTTATGAAGCGAATGAGTACGCGATTGAACGCATAAAACGCATCGTTCCAATTTGGAAAAAAGAATTTTGGGAAGATGGAACGATGTGGATTGGAGATCAACTTGAAAATACATCATATACAGAAGGAAAACCGAAGAAGGAATAATGAGAAAATGATTACAATTTTACTGTTTGCAAATTTGCGTGAGGAAGTCGGATCGGATCAATTAATAATTTCAGAAAAAAAAGAAATGACTGTTGGACAATTAAATGAATGGTTGAAAGATAGTTATCATTTGCAATCTTTGGATACAGTAATGGTTGCAATTAATGAAGAGTTTGTAACGAATGAAGAGATGATAAAAGCTGGAGATATCGTCGCATTAATCCCGCCTGTAAGTGGGGGATAATAATGCTTTCTCGCAACGAGGACTATTAAAGACATTAAAAAATAGATGGAAACTTTCATCAGTTGAAGTAATAAGAAGATGCTATATATAAATTAGAATAAGAGAAGGGATGAGTTCTATGCTTACTCAAGAACAAATAATGAACGCATTACAACATGTAGAGGATCCAGAGTTACACAAAAGTGTTGTAGAATTAAATATGGTTAGAAATGTACAAATACATGGAACAGAGGTTAAGCTTGAAGTAGTGTTAACCATTCAAGGTTGTCCATTAAAGGCGAAAATTCAACAAGATGTGGAAGAGTCCCTTCACGCAATTGGTGCATCTAAAGTGGATGTAACATTTGGTTCGATGACACAAGAAGAAAGAGCTATGCTAACAGAAAAATTAAAGAAAAATAGTAGAACAGAAACAGGTATGCCAAGCATGCTCCGTCATGATTCAGGTGTACATTTTATTACTGTAACGAGTGGGAAAGGCGGAGTCGGAAAATCAACGGTGACAATTAATCTTGCTACTGCCTTAGCTAGAATGGGTAAAAAGGTTGGGATTTTAGATGCAGACATATATGGTTTTAGCATTTCGGCTATGATGGAAACGAATCAAAAACCAACAATGATTGATCAAACAGCAATTCCAGTCGTTAGTCACGGTGTTAAAATTATGTCAATGGGATTTTTTACAGAAGGAAATAATCCAGTCATGTGGCGTGGACCGATGTTAAATAAATGGATTCAAAACTTCCTTGCGAATACACACTGGGGAGATTTAGATTATTTACTTCTCGATTTACCACCTGGTACAGGAGATGTTGCCATTGATGTTGCAGCGATGATCCCACAGGCGAAAGAAATTATCGTTACAACGCCGCACAATGTAGCTTCATTTGTAGCTTCTAGAGTAGGCGTAATGGCAAAATATACAAAACACGAGATTGTAGGAATTGTGGAAAATATGGCTTATTACGAAGAGCAAGATGGATCGAAAAATTATCTCTTCGGAAAAGGGGGCGGCGAAATGTTAGCAGAACAATTGCAAACAGAAGTAATTGCACAAATACCTTTTGCAAAACGTGAAGAAAATAACGATTCATCTGTATATGATGAAGACTCTCTCGTTGGAGAAGTATTTACTGCATTAGCAGAAGATATTATTTATAGAGGATAGAGGAGGAAGTTTAATATGGCATGTAATATTGATCATTCTATTGAAGATGTAATGAATAAGCTTGAAAGTCAAAAGGATTTTTTATCTGAAATTCTTTTCAAAGATGTGAATGGATTTTTGCAAAATAAACATTCGCAGGAAATATTAAACGACATCTTTCATTTATTAAAAAAGTATGACTTAGTCAGTGAAGAAGAACGAGAGAAGAGAAATGCACAATTATTGCACATTATGAATTAGATACTTTCTGGCTTTAAAGTTTTTTCAGAAGGGGTGAATGTGATGGATATGAAAAAGATGATTGAAACGATAGAAACAACAAAAGTGACTGACGTAGAATTATCGATTCCTACTTTACATCAAATGCTTGTGAAACTGTATAGCGAAAAAAATGTTGCAAATTATACAGAGTTCTTAAAATATAGTTTGTCTTTATCTATAAATCTTAAGTTAAATCTTGTGTTGAAATATTTTGGTGTGCGTCCGATCGTTGCTTCTGATGAACGTATGCAATTTCAAGAGATATTTAAATGTTTAGCTAAGCAAGATGATAATGGGGAATGGTTTTTGAATTTTGTTTCTTTATATGTAGGGTTAATTGTTGTTCTTCATTTTGATGAGAAAGAGATTGAGAGAAGTTTTTTTGATGATGTGGTTGTGGTGGGTGAAGGAAGTGAAATATAAAATACTGTTCATAACATCTTTCTTTTTAATAGCTGTAATCGCGCTTTATATTGATTATATAAATGTAAAGATAATCAATTAAAATAAAGGAATGAAACTAGTTTGCTAAAAAGTGTTCTTCAGTTGTTTCTATCGTTTTTTCATGTTACCATTAAGCGAATTTTTCATAGGGAGAGAAAGCGATGAAATGGATTTATTTTATTATTATTAATGTTATAGCTTTTAGCCTTATGGGGCTTGATAAACGAAAAGCAAAGAAGAAACAGTGGAGAACGCCAGAAAGCACGTTGTTTTTATCAGCGGCAGCTGGAGGAGCTGTTGGAGCTTGGATCGGTATGTATATGTTTCACCATAAAACGCATAAAAAGAAATTTGTTTTCGGCATACCGTTACTTGTTGTAATAACGGTATGTTTATTTTTCGCTATATGAGAAATGTCGAAAGAATTACAGATTGATTATTGGTAAAGTGAGCATATGAAACCGTATAATGGAGAAAAAATGAGAAGAGGAGAAAAAGGAAGATGGGGAGTCAATCAGCACAGCAAAAAAAAGGGATTATATATGCGGCTGGTGCTTATACGATGTGGGGAATCCTACCGATTTATTGGAAATGGGTTGAGGAAGTTCCAGCAGATGAAATATTAGCACATCGCATTGTTTGGGCGTTCGTTTTTATGTTAATCGTATTAGCTGTTACGAAGAGGTTTCGCCAGTTTATTGGGGAATTTGTGAATCTTTTTAAACGACCTAAATTATTAATGTCATTAACAATTGCTTCAATTTTAATTAGCGGAAACTGGTTTGTCTACATATGGGCCGTTAATCATAATCATGTCATTGAAGCAAGTCTTGGCTATTATATTAATCCGCTTATTAGTATTTTACTTGGTACAGTCGTTTTAAAGGAAAAGTTAAACTTTTGGCAATATGTTGCAGTTGGTTTGGCTGGGGTAGGGGTTATCATTTTAACAGTACGTTTCGGGGCTATCCCGTGGGTTTCTTTATCACTTGCCTTTTCATTTGGATTATACGGATTAACGAAAAAATTGTTAAACTATGATGCGACGATTGGGCTTACGATGGAAACGATGTTAGTGACGCCGTTTGCGCTCATTTATCTCGTTATGACAGGGGTACATGGTTTCGGTTCATTTGGAGCTATTTCAATGCTATCGACGTTACTTTTAATAGGAGCAGGTATTGTTACAGCGCTACCACTATTTTATTTTGCAAAAGGAGCACAACTTATTCCGCTTTATATGGTAGGCTTTTTACAATATATTGCGCCAACGATTAGTTTAATTTTAGGTGTATTTGTATTTGGTGAACATTTTACATCTACTCATATGATGGCATTTTTCTGTATATGGGTTGCTTTATTTGTATTTTCAATAGCGAAGACGAAGTTTTTAGTGCAGAAACAACCGAAATTTATAAAAAATAAATCAGCAAAAGTATCATAATGCGTAGTATTTTCTACGCATTTTTCTTTATACTGATACTATATAGAATTTCCATTATAGCTAGTAGGGAGCTGAGAACATGGAAACAATTTTACATAATGATCCGCTGATGGCTGCTGTAATTTCGTGGTTTATAGCACAGTTAACAAAAGTAGTCTTTAAATTAGTTAAAACGGGTGAATTTGATTTTGCAAAATTTTTTGCTTCAGGTGGGATGCCAAGTTCTCATGCTTCAACTGTTACAGCGCTTGCGACAGGTGTTGGAGTTGTGGAAGGTGTGGAAAGTACCATATTTGCAGTGGCTACAATCTTTGCAATCATTGTTATGTATGACGCTTCAGGAGTAAGGCTTGCGGTAAGTAAACAGGCGAAAATATTGAATGAATTTTTTCATGGTAAACAAACAGAATATAAGAAGTTAAATGAGCTTGTCGGACATACACCGTATGAAGTAGTAGTCGGTGCTTTATTAGGGGTTATTGTCGGAGTGGGATATTGCTTATGAGCAGAACATAATATGTGTTCTGCTTTTTTTGTTTTTACACATATTCGGTTGCTTTTTTGAATATCGTTATACGGATTTCGAAAGGGTAGGTGAATGCCTTGTTATTATATGAAAAAGTGCATGAAGAAATAGCGAGAAGGACAACTGCACTTCAAACGATGCAAAGGCAAGATGGTACGTGGAGATTCTGTTTTGAAGGAGCACCATTAACTGATTGCCATATGATATTTTTATTAAAATTATTAGGTAGAGATAAAGAGGTAGAACCGTTTGTAAAAAGATTAGCTTCACTCCAAACGAATGAAGGGACATGGAAATTGTATGATGATGAAATGGGGGGCAATTTATCTGCTACCATTCAATCTTATGCTGCCCTACTTGCTTCGAAAAAGTATACAAAAGAAGATGCGAATATGAAGCGAGCGGAAATGTTTATTACAGAACGTGGGGGAGTGGCGCGTGCTCATTTTATGACGAAGTTTTTATTAGCAATTCATGGAGAGTATGAATATCCTTCGCTCTTTCATTTGCCAACACCGATTATGTTTCTGCAAAATGATTCCCCCCTCAGTATATTTGAATTAAGTAGTTCGGCACGTATCCATTTAATTCCGATGATGTTGTGTTTAAATAAAAGGTTTCGTGTAGGGAAAAAGTTACTGCCTAATTTAAATCATATTGCGGGCGGGGGCGGAGAATGGTTTCGGGAGGACCAATCTCCAATGTTTCAAACATTATTAGGTAATGTGAAACAAATTATATCTTATCCGCTTTCCTTACATCATAAAGGAAATGAGGAAGTAGAACGTTTTATGAAAGAGCGTATCGATGAGAATGGAACGTTATATAGTTACGCAAGTGCTTCGTTTTATATGATTTATGCTTTACTTGCGCTAGGTCATTCTATTCAATCGCCAATGATTCAAAAGGCTATAACGGGGATAACATCTTATATATGGAAGATGGAAAGAGGGAACCATTTACAAAATTCCCCGTCAACTGTATGGGATACAGCATTACTTAGTTATGCGTTGCAAGAGGCTCGTGTTTCGAAAGAAAATAAAATGATTCAAAATGCGTCAGCATATTTATTAAAAAAACAACATAAGAAAAAAGCTGATTGGAGTGTGCATGCGCCCGTGCTTATTCCGGGCGGTTGGGGTTTTTCTGATGTGAATACGACAGTTCCTGATGTTGATGATACAACAGCTGTGTTAAGAGCATTGGCACAAAGTAGAGGGAACGGAAATGTGGATGATGCTTGGAAGAAAGGGACGAATTGGATTAAAGGATTACAAAATAATGATGGTGGTTGGGGAGCATTTGAAAAAGGCGTGACAAGCAAGTTATTAGCGAATTTACCAATCGAAAACGCAAGCGATATGATTACAGATCCTTCTACACCAGATATTACAGGCAGAGTGTTAGAGTTTTTCGGGACATATACGCAAAATGAATTGCCCGAGAAACAAAAACAAAGTGCAATCAACTGGTTAATGAATGAACAGGAGGAAAATGGATCGTGGTATGGAAAATGGGGCATTTGTTATATATATGGTACATGGGCAGTGATGACTGGCTTACGGGCGTTAGGAATTACTTCTGCTCACCCTTCTTTAAAACGAGCAACTTTATGGCTTGAACATATACAGCATGAAGATGGTGGCTGGGGAGAATCTTGTCAAAGTAGTGTGGAAAAAAGATTTGCTACTTTACCATTTAGTACACCATCGCAAACAGCATGGGCTTTAGATGCTCTTATTTCTTACTATGATAAAGAAACACCAGCTATTCGAAAAGGTATTTCATATTTGCTTGCGAATCCTTATGTAAATGAGAAATATCCTACTGGAACAGCTTTACCAGGTGGGTTTTATATTCATTACCATAGCTACGCTCATATATATCCGTTACTTACTTTGGCGCATTATGCAAAGAAATACAAAAAATAAACCGAGAGATGTTTCTCGGTTTATTTTGTTGGGTAGTAGGTCCCTGTTGAAAAGAATAAGGTTATGATTTACCCTTATTTTTCTGTTGACTGGCGTTTTTGACGTGCATCAGCGGCATTTGCACGTGCGTTTGCTTCTAAGTCATTGTGGTCAGCGAGTTCACGAGAGAACTCAACATCAATACCATCAGTGGCTTTGCTTTGTTTGAAATTTTTTTTGTTCATTCGACACAATCTCCTTGCACTTTATCCCGCATAACGGGTAGTAAAACTCCCACCTCAAAATTCAGATGGAACAAAGAAGCTAGGTGGGAGATTAACTGCCCGATTGGTGAGGGCTGATAATCAGTGGGGGATGAACAAACTTCCCACTGATTAAAGTTTCACTTTATGCGACGTTGCAAAGTTAGTTTGACACAAATAGACTTTTTTATACAAAGAGGATTTGGAAAGCAAAAAGCCGAAATATACAGTATAAGTAATAGAAATGGGGGATAGGGATGGAATTTTTAAATGGGAAAACAGCTGTTGTAACAGGTGGCGCCCAAGGAATTGGAAAAGAAATTGCACGAGTTTTTGCTAGGCTTGGGGCTAAAGTTTTAATTAGTGATGTAAATGAAGAAAAACTACAAAAAACGACACGTGAATTATCGGACGAAGGATATGAAGTAAGCTTATATCGATGTGATGTAAGTAATCAAAATGAAGCGAAATCATTAATTGAGTATGCAGTTCAAAAATTTGGGACACTGCATATTTTAGTAAATAACGCTGGAATTACAAAAGATGCAATGTTACATAAGATGGAGAAATCAGCTTGGGAACAAGTATTACAAGTAAACTTAACTGGCGTTTTTTATTGTATGCAGCCAGCTCTTCTTTATATGAGACAACAACAATATGGGCGCATTATTAATATTTCTTCAATAAGTAGAGAAGGGAATATTGGACAAGCAAATTATGCGGCAACGAAAGCTGGCGTTGTCGGTTTAACGAAAACAGCAGCGAAAGAAGTTGGAAGCTTCGGTATTACTTGTAATGCAATTTGTCCAGGATTTATGGATACGGATATGACAAAAACAATACCGGATAAAGTAAAAGAAAAAATGGTTGGAGCGATTCCGGTTGGCAGAATTGGAACGCCAGAAGATATTGCGAACGCGGCGGCCTTTTTAGCGTCAGAATACGCATCCTATATTACAGGAGAAGTATTAAATGTGAGCGGAGGGCTGCAAGTTTAAAGGAATACATAATGAAAAGAACCTGACCGAGTGGATCAGGTTCTTTCGATTTAATTTAAGTTTAACCAAACGCTCTTCACTTCTGTATAGTTATTTAATGCGTAAGATCCCATTTCACGGCCAAGACCAGATTGTTTAAATCCTCCAAATGGAGATGCTGCATCAAAGACGTTATAACAGTTTACCCATACTGTACCTGCGCGTACTTTACTTGCAACATAGTGTGCTGTCTTAACATTTTCTGTCCATACACCAGCTGCCAAGCCAAATTGTGATTTATTCGCACGTTCAATTACTTCATCAATATCGTTAAACGGTATTGCAGAAATAACTGGGCCAAAAATTTCTTCTTTTGCGATTGTCATCTCATCATTGACGTCGGCGAATACTGTAGGAGAAACGAAGTAGCCTTGATCAAATGGATTACTTCCTCCGCAAAGTACTTCAGCGCCTTCTTCAATCCCTTTTTCAATGAAGCCCATTACACGTTTTTGTTGTTCTTCGGAAACGAGAGGACCGATTGTAGTTTCTGGACTTAGACCAGCACCTTGATTTAATTTTTTAGAATAAAGGACGAGATCAGCCATGACATTATCATACATTTTCTTCGGAATAAATAAGCGTGATCCAGCAGAGCATACTTGTCCTTGGTTAAACATAACACCAGAAAGTGCACCAGGAATAGCGCGAGATAAGTCGGCGTCTGGTAAAATAATATTTGGTGATTTACCACCAAGTTCTAAAGTAACACGTTTTAATGATTCGGATGCTTGTCTCATAATTTGTTTGCCAACTGGAGTAGAACCAGTAAATGCAATTTTATCAACGAGTGGATGATTAACGAGAGCTTGTCCAGCTGATTCACCGAATCCAGGAACGATATTAATAACACCTTTCGGGAATCCAGCTTCTTCAATTAATTCAGCTAAGTATAGAGCGGATAGTGGAGTTTGTTCTGCAGGTTTTAAAACGATTGTACATCCTGTAGCAAGCGCCGCTCCCATTTTCCACATTGCCATAAGAAGCGGGAAGTTCCAAGGGATAATTTGACCAACGACACCAACAGCTTCATGGCGTGTATAGTTAAAGTAATCACCGGAAACAGGAATTGTTTGACCAACGATTTTCGTCGCCCAGCCAGCATAATAGCGCATATGCTCAATTGCAAGTGGTATGTCTGCTGCCATTGTTTCACGGATTGGCTTTCCATTATCTAACGTTTCGAGCTGTGCAAGCTCTTCTTTATGTTCTTCCATTAAATCGGCAAGCTTGTACATAAGGCGGCTTCGTTCAGCAGTGCTCATGCGAGACCAAGGACCTTCGTCAAAAGCCATGCGAGCTGCGACTACAGCTTTATGAATATCTTCGCGACCAGCTTCAGAAACGATGGCAAGTGTTTCGCCAGTTGCAGGGTTAGGCGTTTTAAACGTTTTACCGGAAGCGCTTTCAACGAAAGATCCATTCACATATAACTTTTTCGTGCCTTGAAGAAACTTTTCTACCTTTTCATGAAGATTTACAGCTAGTTGACTCATTGTATAACCCCCTTGAAAATATAATGTAAACGCAGTACGAGACGGCGTTTATTCCGAAATCAAGGATGTAGGAACTAGATGGAAAGCCTCTAATTAAAATCATAATTAACAATTACTGAAAATTCAAATTTCATTTGTGTTACAATTGTAAAAAATATGTAATGTAAGAGAGTCTTCTATATAATTATAAAAAATCCTGCTTGTTTTTGCTTTCTAGTAGGAAAAACTAGAAGAACAATGGTACAATAATACATCGTGAGAGGAGGGAGAAAATGAAGAGTTATCATGATGATCCACGCTTTCGAATTGCCCATAGAGAAGCGTTAATTGGTCTTGGACTTGCTATTATCAATTTTATAATATGGTACGGATTTGCTTATGGGCTTGGTAGTAAAAATCCAAGTGAATATACATATGTATTCGGTTTTCCAGCATGGTTTTTTTATAGTTGTATTGTTGGATTTGTCGTAATGGTTATTTTGCTTAGTTTAGTTGTTCGTTTTGTATTTCAAGATATTTCACTCGATGAGGAAGAAAAAAGTGAGGAATAATAGATGAATTGGTATGTAATCATTCCAATGATAATTTCGTTTATCGTTGTATTTTTAATTGGTATATATGCTTCAAGACGCGTACAAGCAACAGCTCATAATAAATTTTTGCAAGAATATTTTCTTGGTGGACGTGAGCTTGGCGGTTTATTATTAGCGATGACAATGATTGCTACGTACGGTAGTGCAAGTAGTTTCATTGGTGGCCCTGGTATTGCTTACAATATGGGACTTGGATGGGTATTATTATCTGCGATTCAAGTTGTAACAGGGTATATCGTTTTAACGGTTATCGGTAAAAAGTTTGCAATTATTGCTAGGAAGATGGAAGCAATTACGCTTATCGATTATTTAAAAGGAAGATACAATAATAAAGCGGTTGTTATACTTTCGGCGTTATGTATTATTATCTTTTTATTTTCAGCAACAGTAGCCCAGTGGGTCGGCGGTGGACGATTAATTGAGTCGCTAACAGGTCTATCTTATACAACTGCACTATTTTTATTTACTTTTTCTGTACTTGTGTACGTATTAATTGGTGGGTTCCGCGCAGTTGCGTTATCAGATACGTTATTAGGTATCATTATGTTAGTTGGAACGACAATCATTTTAGTTGCTACTGTTATTGCTGGTGGTGGAATTGAAAAGATTATGCAGGAACTTGTTCAAATCAATCCGAATTTAATTACACCATTCGGAGCAGATGGTAGTTTAACGAAATCATATGTTACATCGTTTTGGATTTTAATTGGAATTGGCGTTGTCGGTTTACCACAAATTAGTGTACGTGCTATGTCTTATAAAAATTCAAAAGCTATGCATCAAGCTCTAATCATTGGAACGGTTGTCGTTGGTACAATTATGATCGGGATGCATTTAACGGGTGTATTTGCACGAGTAGTACTTCCTGGTATAACGGTACCAGATAAAGTCATGCCGCTACTCGCGATGGAAGTGTTGCCGCCTTGGCTAGCTGGCGTTTTTTTAGCGGCACCAATGGCAGCGATTATGTCTACAGTAAATTCGCTATTGTTACTTGTAAGTTCATCGATTATTAAAGATATATATGTAAATTACATAAATAAAGATGCAGCAGACAGTACGATAAAAAAAGGAAGTTTGTGGATTACGGGTATTGTAGGACTGCTCGTTTATGCAGCGGCGATTAAACCACCAGATTTTTTAATATGGTTAAATTTATTTTCTTTCGGTGGATTAGAAGCAGCATTCATTTGGCCGATCGTCTTAGGGTTATATTGGAGAAAAGGGAATGCAACTGGAGCGCTTGCTTCCATTTTAGTTGGGGTAGGCTCATATATGTGTATTCATCTTTTCTACCCAAATCCGTTCGGTATACATACAGTTGTCTTCCCAATTTGCTTTGCGTTTATCGCTTACATAGTGGGAAGTATGATTGCTGTGAAAAAAACAGCATAGGCTAGATGAAGAACGTAGTCCGTATAGGACTGCGTTTTTTTATAAAATTCATCTTTTTTATTCTGTATATGTAGGGCTATTCATAAATTAATAACAACTGAGGGGATGGAGTTGAGGTCGATGAAAAAAGTGTTATTTTTGGGAGACCCGGGCATTGATGACTCTTTAGCCATCATGTATGGAATTATGCATCCTGATATTGATATTGTTGGTGTTGTAACCGGATATGGAAATGTAACGCAAGAAAAGGCAACAAGTAATGCTGCGTATTTATTGCAAATGGCAGGACGGGAAGATATACCTGTTATTAATGGTGCGAAAATTCCTTTATCTGGAGATGTTACAACGTATTATCCAGAAATTCATGGAGCAGACGGTTTAGGACCAATTAAGCCTCCGAAAGCTTTTTCACCAAATATAAAATCTTTTTGTGCATTTTTTGATATTCTTGAAAAGTATAAAGGAGAATTAATAATAGTTGATGCCGGTAGGTCAACGACATTAGCGACAGCGTTTATTTTAGAAAAGCCGATGATGAAATATGTAAAAGAATATTATATAATGGGCGGTGCTTTTTTAATGCCTGGCAATGTTACACCAGTGGCGGAGGCGAATTTTCATGGCGATCCGATTGCGTCACAGTTAGTTATGCAAAATGCGAAGAATGTAACATTAGTGCCGCTTAATGTTACATCCGAGGCAATTATAACGCCAGAGATGGTAAAATATATTACGAAACACTCTAAAACGAGTTTTAATACATTAATTGAACCGATTTTTACGTATTATTATAAAGCCTATAAAAAGTTGAACCCGAAAATAACAGGAAGTCCAGTACATGACGTTGTCACAATGATGGTCGCGGCGAATCCGTCCCTTTTAGATTATGTGTACCGCCGTGTCGATGTAGATACTGTTGGAATTGCAAAGGGCGAAAGTATTGCTGATTTCCGTCCACAACCTGACTCAAAAGCCTTAAAAAATTGGGTTCGAATTGGTTGGTCGTTACATTATAAAAAATTTCTCGAAGATTTCGTGAAAATTATGACGTAGACATAATAGGAGAATACAAGTTAAAATAATGGAGATGGTTACTTAAATAACCATCTCCATTATTTTGTTTTTTTTAGATAAAGAGAGAAGAGTTACACAATAGGAGAGGAATTTTACTTGAAAAAAACTATAGTATGCGCAATGATTGTGGGTATTTTCGTTTTGGTAATATCGGGTAACTTTTTAGTGAAAAAAGTGTGGAGTTCAAATAACGATGATGCACAGTATATTGCATCTTTTATTGAAGAACATAAAGATGAAAAAAATAGTGCGCTTCTAGTAAAGAGAAATGATAAAGTTGTTTATTCTGTAAATCCAAATGTTGTATTACCAGTTGCTAGTACGATGAAATTAATTGTGGCGCTTGAATATACGAAACAAGTTACAGAAGGGAAAATTGACCCGGCTAGTTTCGTTTCAATTAATGATGTCAATCGATATTATGTACCGAATACAGATGGTGGTGCACAAGATAGATGGCAAAAGTATTTGGAGAAGACAGGCAAGATAACTGAAGGAGCCGTTACTTTAGAAGACGTGGCAAAAGGAATGGTTAAGTTTAGTTCGAATGCTAATGCGGAATATTTAATGGAAGTGTTAGGATTAGATAACATTAATCGAAATTTACAAAGTTTATCGCTCCCTGCACATCAACCACTATTTCCGATTGTTTCATCTTTATATATCCCGGGATATTTGCATAAAGAATTACATGTTCCAAAATATAAAATAGAGAAAAAATTAAAAGAAATGACTCAAGAGCAATATCGTGAATATGCGATGATTATTCATGAGCGCTTAAAAAAGAAGGGGTCATTATTACAGAAAGAAATTCCTCTTTATTTAGAGGAACGTTATGATAAAATTTGGTCAGATAGATTACCAGCTGCGTCCGCAAACGATTATATGGTATTGCTGCAAAAGGCAAACCATAAAGGTGGCCTGACAGAAGCTGAAGAAAAAGTGTGGGCAAGTATCGTTGAAACAGATATGAGTGCCAAGAAATATCGTAAAACATTCAGACACGCAGGACAAAAGAATGGGTATACGCCATGGACGGTTACAAAAGCGGTTTATGCTATGGATAAGCGCGGGAACTGTACAGAAATTGTATTTTTAGCGAATAATTTAAATGAAGATGACAGTGCAGAAATACGTAAACATTTAGCAAATTTACATTTCCAAGTGTTGCAAAGTGATAAGTATGATGCGACTTTTATTAAATAAACTCGGTGCATAAAGCACCGAGTTTATTTTTGTCCCGCTATTTGTGGACAGTAAGACTCCCATCTCAAAATTGGGCGAATGCGAGAGAGTTAGGTGGGAGTACAACTGCCTGTAAAAGGCCGATTGGTAAGGGCTAATTAAAGTTTCACTTTATGTATAAGCACTTTTTTACTATCTCTGGGTATGATGGGTAGTAATACTTAGGTGAAAGGGGAAAAGGTGATGAAACAGAGTAAAGAAGAATTTATAAAGAATGAAGGCGCTGATTTCCCTGGGAAAACATATGTGGATTGTGTATTACAACATGTATTTAATTTTCAGCATAACTACTTATTAAAAGATATGTTTCAAGTGCATAAAGCACATATTATGATGCTGACTGAAGAAAGTTTAATAAAAAAAGAAGAAGCTACAGTTATATTAAAAGCACTAAAAAAGGTAGAAGGAATGCCCAAAGATCAATTGCGATATACAAAACAACATGAAGATCTCTTTTTTTTAGTTGAACATTTAATTTCTCAGGAAGCAAAGTGTGATTTTGTAAGTAATATGCATATCGGTCGAAGTAGAAATGATATGGGAGTAACGATGTATCGTATGAGCTTAAGACGATATGTATTACGATTAATGGAACACCATTTATTATTGCAAGAAAGTATATTGCAACTTGCTGATGATCATAAGGGAACAATTATGCCAGCTTATACACATACACAACCAGCACAACCAACAACGTTTGGTCATTATATGTTAGCAATTTATGATACGATGCAAAGAGACTTAGAACGAATGAAAAAAACGTACCAAATTTTAAATCAGTCTCCGATGGGGGCAGCTGCACTTTCAACAACAAGTTTTCCGATTAAACGAGAACGAGTTTCTCATTTACTTGGGTTTACAAATGTAATTGAGAACTCATATGATGCTGTCGCTGGAGCGGATTATTTATTAGATGTTAGCTCGTTACTTATGATAATGATGACAAATACGAGTAGATGGATTCATGACTTCTTATTATTAGCGACGAAAGAATATGATGGTATTACTGTTGCGAAGCCATATGTGCAAATTAGTAGTATTATGCCACAAAAACGAAATCCAGTTTCAATTGAGCATGCTCGTGCTATTACGAGTAGCGCTTTAGGAGAAGCATTTACAGTATTTCAAATGATTCATAATACACCATTTGGGGATATTGTCGATACGGAAGATGACTTACAGCCGTATTTATATAAAGGAATCGAAAAGACGATTCGCGTATTTTCTATTATGAATGCAGTCATTCGAACGATGAAAGTAGAAGAAGAAACGTTAAAAAGTCGTTCCTATAAACATGCAATAACGATAACTGATTTTGCAGATGTTTTAACAAAAAACTATAAAATTCCATTTCGGCATGCTCATCATGCAGCAAGTACGATTGCTAATATGTCATTGGTGCAGAAAAAGGAGCTTCATGAATTACATTTCAAAGATGTAAATATATACTTACAAGAAAAATTTAAAATACATTTATTAGAAAAAGAGTGGAAAGAAATTATATCGCCAGAAGCTTTTATTCAAAAAAGAAATGTATACGGAGGACCGAGTAAAAAAGAGATGGAACGAATGATTCAAAAGCGTAAAGAGTCATTTCAAAATGAAGAAGAGCGATTTGAAACGGAAAAACGGAGAATATTACGAGCTGAATATAATTTGAACATATTAGTTTCAAATATTATCGAATCGTAAAAGAAGGATTTAATGAATTAATCGCCAATACTTAATTAAAATATAAATGGAGAGAAGAGATTGTCGATGATTCAATTACACGTATATAAAGAGATTCTTCATTTTAAAGAAGATGTTACACCATTTTTAGAAAAGAATGAGCAGGAAAATAATTTAATGTTAGGTATATTACAAATAGCTCAAGAACCGACGTTTATGGGGGTAGCGAAACGAGGAGAAGAAATTACAGTTGTATTTCTTCAAACAGAAGAGAAGATACAAATGATTGTTGCAACTTCTGAAAATTCGGAAGTAGATATAGTGAAACTTGCAAAAGAGTTATCGAAAGTATATCCGGACATTCCTGGATTGATCGGTAATAAGGAAATTGTACAGAAATTAGCTGAAGAGATTGCGGTGTTAGAAAATAAGAAAACGAATGTTGTAATGAAACAAGGTGTATATGCATTACAACAAATTAAGAAGAAGTGGAACGAGGATGGAATTTTTCGAGAAATAACTAATGATGAGTTGCCATTAATAGAAAAATGGATATATCAATTTTGTGAAGATGTGAAGCTCCCAACTACGAAAGAAGAAGCGGAACAAACCGCACATACATTAATCACTAATAATCGTCTATTTGGTCTAGAAGTAGATGGGAAACTCGTTTCTGTAGCTGCAAAAACGAGACCAACTACAAATAATATAACAGTAAATTTCGTTTATACCCCGAAAGAAGCACGAAAAAAAGGGTACGCATCTAATTGTGTAGCGGCACTCAGTCAACGTATGTTAGACGAAGGGTACAAGACGACTACACTATATACTGATTTAGCCAATCCGACATCTAATAAAATTTATCAAGAAATTGGTTATGAACAAATTGCGGAGTCTGTGCTCATATTTTTAGAGAAGTAGAATAAAAAGGTGTGCTATTTTAGCACACCTTTTTATTATTCATCAATTCTAATAACCTCGCCTTGCGGGAAGTTCTCAGTTTCTAGTAAGTTACGAATAGCTTTTGCCACATATTCAGGTGATAATAGCTTTCCTTCTTCTTTTAGTGTGATGAATCGGTCTAAATTTGTGAAGTCTTCTTTATTTGTTTCACGAATTTGTGCTTGCATATTTGTATCCACAACACCAGGTGCAAAAGCGACGATTTTTACTGGATATTCTTTTTCCTCTTCTTCAGTCGCTACGCATTGTGTAAACATATTTACACCAGCTTTCGTAGTACAATAAGCGCCCCAGCCAAAGTAAGGTTTTTTTCCTGCACCAGATGAAATGTTTACAACGCGTTTATCTACTTTCCAGTCTTTCGTATGTTTCATGAACATAGATGTAAGAATCATAGGGGCAAGTAAATTAATGTGAACGTTCGTAATGAATTGTTCGCTTTCTGCTTTTTCAATCGGCTTCATAGGTGCAACTGTACCCGCATTATTAATTAAATGAATAGAAGATACATTGTCTTCTTTAATGGATGAAATGATTTCGTTAAAGTTAGTTTCTAAATGATGTACATCTTGAAGATCTAAGGAATGGAAAATACAATTGCTGTTATATTGCTCTGCAAGTTTAGTAAGCTCTTTATTTTCTCTTCTAGAAATAGAGATGATGGTTGTGCTTTCTTCTAATAATTGCGCGGCAATTGCCTCCCCTAAACCTTGTGAAGTTCCTGTTATGATAACGTAGCGCATAGTTTTATAAACTCCTCTCGTATGTGCGGAATTTTGTTGGACAACGTACATTGTATAGTTTGTCTACATTTTATAGTATAGAGCACTTTTTACTATAAATGAAATGAGATGATTACGTGCCTTTTTTAAATCGCTTTACAACGACAGTAACTGGTGCCGTCACGTTCACTGGGAATACGTTGGGACTTAGTCCTACATCGCCTGCGCCAGGTAATATTTTTGGTACACTTGCTGTATTTACGACAGTAAATACAGCGCTGCAAGTACCAGGATTCCCAGCAGGGACAACAGATGACTGGCAATTGAATTCTTCAAGTGCAATTTTAAACCTTCCGGCAGGGAGTAGTATTTTGTATGCAGAGTTGGTTTGGGCTGGTACTTTTCGGACTGATACGGAAGATGTTTTACCATTTTTAAATGATAATATTACATTTACAACACCAGCAGGAACTTTTTCAGTTACGCCCGATCCTGCTACAGCGCAGCAAGGTTCAGTAGGAAACCAGTTTTATTATGCTCGCTCTGCTAATGTAACGAATCTTGTAAGTGCAGGTGGGGCAGGCACATATACAACAGGTGCCGTGCCAGCTGCAAGAACTTCAGCTGATCCAACAATCAGTCGTTCAGCTGGCTGGACGCTTGAGGTTGTGTATCAAAATGCAAGTTTACCACTTCGGAATTTGTCAGTATATGCAGGTCAAGAAATTATCGATGCTTCATCCCCGCCAGTTGATGCTACTATTTCAGGATTTGCAACTCCGGCAACAGGAGCTGTTACAGGAAGGGTACTTGTAACTGCCCAAGAAGGTGATTCTAACATTTCTGGAGATCAACTTCGCTTTGGTCCGAATGCAAATAATACAGTTGCTTTATTCGGTCCGAGAAACCCTGCAAATAATTTCTTTCAGTCACAAATTTGTAATGACAGTGGAAATTTAGATACAAGCGGTACATTTGGAGATTTGAATCAGCCGTTAGGGGTAGCTTTGGCCGTCCGAAGACAGGGGTGGGATATTACGAATGTAGATGCCTCCTCATCTTTAGTAAACAATCAAACATCAGCAACTGTTCGCTTTGTCACAAATGGAGATGGATATGCTGCAGCTGGTTTCGGTGTTCAAATTGATGCGACAGGTCCAATCATTAATCCTGTTAAATCGGTTAATAGAAGCGTTGCAGGGGTAGGGGATACTCTCACCTATACGATTACGGTCCCGAATACAGGAACAGGAAGTGCAGAAAACGTTGTATTACAAGATAGTATTCCGAACGGAACGACATTTGTAGCAGGTAGTGTAACGGTAGGTGGAGTAACACAACCGAGTGCGAATCCCGCGAATGGAATTAATTTAGGTACAATCCCAAATAACACGCAAAGAATTGTTACATTTCAAGTTCGAATAACATCGTTCCCGAACCCAAATCCTATTCCAAATCGTGCAATGGTGTCATATCAATTCCGTCCTTTTGTCGGTAGTGCCCCTATTACAAGTACGTCTTCTTCAAACACAGTACAAACGACAGTGAATCAAGCAACTATAAGTATGCAAAAATCTGTAGATCTACAGACGGCAACTCTTAATGATGTATTAACGTACACAGTTAATGTGACGAATAATGGGAATGTTGCTGCAAACAATGTTATTTTTGTTGATAGTATCCCTGCAGGAACAACATTTGTCGCAAACAGCGTTACGGTAAACGGAGTAGCACGTCCAGGAGCGAATCCATCAACTAGTATTGATCTCGGAAGTATTAATACTTCGCAAACGACTGTAGTGCGCTTTCAAGTTCGAGTGACATCGAACCCTCTTGTCAATCCAATTCCGAACCGTGCGAGTGTAACATTTACCTTTACCCCAGTGCCAGGTCAACAACCAATTTCAGGTCAAGCGACGAGTAATACTGTATTTACTACTATTAATATAGCTGATCTAAGAACGAGAAAAACAGTGGATAGAGCTTTTGCGACAGTGAATGACGTTCTTACGTACACCGTTACAATTGAGAATACAGGAAATGTACTTGCGACGAATGTTGTTTTTCAAGATCCAATCCCAATTGGAACGACTTTTATTGCAAATAGTGTGACTGTAGATGGGGTTTCGCAACCTGGGGCAAATCCAGCGACTGGGTTTGCGATAGCAAATATATCTCCCGGCGGAAGTAGGACAGTGACTTTTCAAGTACGAGTGACATCTACACCATCAGGAGGTACGATTGCGAATCGCGGAAATGTATCGGCTAATTTCGTCGTGAAACCAAATCAGCCGCCAGTAACGATTAATAGACAAACGAATACTGTAGTGACACAAGTTAATACAGGTGGTTTAAATGTAATAAAAGAAGTGAATACAACGCAAGCAGCAGTAGGAGACAATTTAACGTACACGATTGCCGTCCAAAATACAGGGAACGTTCCGTTAACAAATGTATTTTTCCAAGACACTATTTCTTCCGCTGTTTCTTTCGTTGCAAATTCTGTAACAATTAATGGAGTACCGCAAAGTGGATTGAATCCGAATACAGGATTTTCTCTTCCTAATATTCCTGCGGCTCAAACAGTTGTAGTCACATTTGACGTATTAATTGTACAGGATCCAGAAAATGAAGATATTTTAAATCAAGCAAATGTAACAGCAAGCTTTCAAGTGAATCCGAATGAACCACCAGTAACAATCAATGTTCCGAGTAACGTTGTGAATACGACAGTACAATCAGGGAACTTTGAAGTTGTGAAAGCAGTGAATACGAATGTTGCAACAGTAGGAGATATTTTAGTATATACAATCGAAGTTATAAATGCAGGTAGTGTACCAGCTACAAATGTATTTTTCCAAGATTCAATTCCGCAAGGGACATTATTTATTGAAAATAGTGTAGTTGTGAATGGTGTTTTACAAGAAGGGGCAGATCCAGAACTTGGATTCCCATTAAATGATTTGCCTACTGGCGCCAGTGTTATTGTTACGTTTGAAGTATTAATTGATGAAATTCCCCAAGGAAATAATGTCGTAAATAATGCGAATGTAACTGGAGATTTCCTTGTAAATCCAACAGAGCCACCGATTACTGTAACAGTACCAAGTAATACTGTTATGACAGTCGTGAATTCTTCAGGGTTAAATGTAATGAAGAGTGTAAGCGCTACTGAAGTAGGTGTAGGAGATACGTTAACGTATACAGTTCGTATACAAAATAGTGGAACGGTAGCAGCGACAAATGTATCATTCCTTGATCCAATTCCATCTGGAACAACGTTTGTAGCAAATAGTGTAACAATAAATGGAACGCCTCAGCCAGGTTTAAACCCAACAACTGGATTTCCACTTGCTAATATTCCAGTAGGAGGGATGGTAACAGTTGCTTTTCAAGTGACGATCACGAGTGTACCACCAAATAGGGTTCTTCCGAATAATGCAAATGTAACTGCTGATTTTCAAGTAAGTCCTCTCCAGCCACCGATTACAATTGTAACGATTAGTAATATTGTTGTGACGCGAGTGAATGTAGGATCAATTAATGTAATAAAGAGTGTAAACACACCGCAAGCAGGTGTAGGAGATACGTTAACGTATACGATTCTTATTCAAAATACAGGAACTGTTCCTGCAACGAATATTATTTTTCAAGATCCGATTCCTGTTGGAACTGCGTTTGTAGCAAATAGTGTGACGATAAACGGAGTTGTTCAGCAAGGCGCGGATCCTATGGCAGGTTTCCCAGTACCAAATATTCCGGTCGGACAAACGGCTACGATTACGTTTCAAGTTACAGTGACGAGTGTTCCGAGCGGTGGAAATATTAGAAACCAATCGAACGTTACTGCAAGTTTTCTTATAAATCCAGCAAACCCTCCAATAACGACTGTTACGAATAGCAATTTTGTCGTGACACAAGTAAACACAGCACAGTTAAATATACAAAAATCTTCATCTGTACAACAAGCGGCATTTGGAGAAACTTATACGTATTCTGTTGTCATTCGAAATAACGGCACAGTACCAGCGACGAATGTTTCTTTCATCGATCCAATTGCTCCAGAAACAGCATTTGTCGCAAACAGTGTGACGATAAATGGAATTTCACAGCTTGGTTTAGATCCGAATATTGGTTTCCCGCTTCCTAATATTGCAGCTGGGGCATCAGTGACAGTAACGTTCCAAGTTACAGTAGTTACGCCATCCCCACGCGGAGCAGTATTAAATACGGCATCTGTTACAGCCACTTTCTTATTAAATCCTTTACAACCACCTGTAACAACGACAAATTCAAGTAATACGACAGTAGTTACAATACCGTTACCTCCTCCTGGTGAAGTAACAGCAACAAAAGCAGTTGACGTTGCAACTGGGGCTGTTGGAGATGTATTAACGTATAGCGTGCTAATTACGAACGTAGGAATTATACCTGTTACAGATGTACTCTTCCAAGATGTCATTCCGGAAGGAACGACATTTGTCGAAAATAGTGTAACGATAGGTGGGGTTCAGCAATTTGGTTTAAATCCAGAAATAGGATTTACTGTTACTCCATTATTAATTGCTGGTGGAAGTATTACGGTAACATTCCAAGTGACAATTACAGAGATTCCAGATAATGAAGTCATATTAAACGATGCTGACGTTACATTTACTTCACAACCGAATCCGCAGGAACCACCGATTACGGAAACGATATTAACGAATTTAGTCGTTACGACAATTAATATAGCGTTTATTTTTCCGTTAAAACTAGTAGATAAAGAAGTAGCGACTGTAGGAGAAATTTTAACGTATGATGTATTGATTTTTAATTTTGGAACAGTGGCAGCGACGAATGTTCAATTTATAGATACTACTTCCGCGGGTGTAGCATTTGTACCAGGAAGTGTGAGCATAAACGGGGTACCGGCACCAGGATTAGATCCTTTCATTGGTTTTACAGTTCCAGATATACCTGTAGATGATTTTGTACTTGTCACATATCAGGAGACGGTAACGAGCATACCAGAAGGTGGTACAGTTGTTAACTTTGTAGACGTTACCGCGACATTTGCTGTAAGTGAAACAGAACCACCTATTACTGAAACTACGACAAGTAACACGACATTAACAGAAATAAATGAATCTGGTTTGAATGTATTAAAATCAGTGAGTCAGCCGATTGTTGCAGTAGGGGATACAATCACCTATACAACAGTAGTTCAAAATACAGGGACAGTGACAGCAACGAATGTTCAATATAGTGATGTATTACCTTCCTCTATAGCATTCGTGCCGAACAGTGTAACGATAGACGGTGTGTTACAACCTGGATTCAATCCGAATAATGGATTCCCGCTTCCAGATATAAATCCAGGTGAAAGTGTAGAAGTAACATTCCAAGTAACAGTTGTTAGTGTTCCATCAAACGGAACAATTGTCAATACGGCAAATGTAACAGGTAGCTTTGTATTAGTACCAGGAGAACCACCAGTTATAGTAAACCAACCGAGCAATACAACACTCACAACTGTCAATAGAGGACAATTTAATGTTATTAAACAAGTAAATAGAGCGGCTACTCTCGTTGGAGATGTATTAACGTATACGGTTCAAATAACGAATACAGGAACAGTAATAGCTAACGATGTTCAGTTTGTTGATACGATTTCAGCAGGAGCGTCATTTGTACCAAATAGTGTAACGGTAAATGGAGTTTCGCAACCAAACTTAAATCCGATTACTGGCTTTGGAGTTGGAGATATACCAGTTGGTGAAACGGTTATAGTGACGTTTCAAGCGACAGTTACAACCATCCCGTCATCAGGAACAATTACGAACGTTGCAAATATAACAGGAAGTTTTACTTTAGTGCCAGGAGAACCACCGGTTATAGTGACAGATCCGAGTAATACGACTATAACAAGAATAAATAGAGGACGTTTCAGCATTATAAAATCTGTAAATAAAGAAGCGACACGTTTAGGAGATACGTTAACGTATAGTGTGCAAGTTACAAATACGGGAACGGTAACAGCGACGAATGTTCAGTTTATCGATGTTCCATCACCTAGTTTAGAATTTGTTCCTGGAAGTGTACAAATAAATGGGATTCCGCAAGTAGGTTTAGATCCTTTTGTAGGCTTTTCATTACCGGATCTTGCAGTAGGGGATAGCGTATTAATCACATTTGAAGTAAATGTAATTTCAATTCCGCCTTCTAGTAGCATTATGAATACAGCGAGAGTAACTGGTAATTTCGAATTGATTCCAGGAGAACCACCGTTTACAATTACCAATTCGAGTAATACGACAGTCACACCAGTAAATAGAGGTAGTTTAGATATGCTGAAAGAAGTAGATCATTCAATTGTTGGAGTAGGAGAAACGGTAACGTATCGTGTTCGTATATTAAATACTGGTACGGCTGACGCAATGAATGTTCAATTTATTGATGTGCTATCTCCGGAAGCTGTTTTTGTACCAAATAGTGTAACGGTAAATGGAGTAGCGCGTCCGGGAGTAAATCCGCAGGTTGGATTTACGATTTTGGACATTCCAGTCGGTGAGACGGCGATTGTAACATATGAAGCTACGATTACGAGTTTTCCAGATGGTGGTACAGTAGTGAACGTTGCTGGGGCATCAGCAGAATATATTTTAGTACCAGGTGAACCGCCAGTTACAGTGATGGACACGAGTAATACAGTTATTGTAACGGTAAATACTGCAATCTTATTTGTTGCAAAAGGAGCAAACTTTGAAGTAGCAATGGTAGGAGATGTTGTCACTTACGGCATTGCCGTCATAAATGATAGTACAGTTCCTGTGACGAATATTGTTTTAACAGATATCATTGATCCAAATACGTTATTTATAAATGGCACGGTAACGGTAAATGATGTACCTCTTCCATTTGCCAATCCGAATACGGGTATTCCGTTAGGTGATTTTCAGCCAAATGATGCGGCAATTATTAATTTCCAAGTTGTAATAATGGGAGGACAAATAAATAATTTAGTTACAAATACTGCTACAGCGACTGGGCTCGCAACTGTAAATCCGAATGAGCCGCCTGTAGTAGTTGAAGGTGATAGTAATACAGTTGTTATCCCGTTTATCCCTCAAAATGTCTCAACGACAGTCGTAAAAACGGCAAATCTTCAAACAGCAACAATTGGAGATGTCATTACGTTTACGACAGTCATTACAAATACAGGTGATACTGTCATGCAAAATATTCGTTTTCAAGACATGTTAGATAGTAGTGTTCGATTTATCCCTGGAAGCGTAATAGTCGATAGTGTTCCATTACGAAATGTAAGTCCAGTATCAGGGTTTCTTATAGGAAATTTAAATCCGGGTGAAGCGCGGACAGTTTCGTTTCAAGTAGTAGTTCAGAGCGCACCAAGTGGTTCAGGAAATTATATTAACCAAGCGAGTATTCGCTTTGAACATCAAGTAGGTACAGTATTGCCACCTGTTACACAAATAATAGAAAGTAACATGGTAGTCATCCCATTTGTTCCAACGATAGAACAAATTTGCGAAACGAACTTTAATTGCTTAGATAAAATTCCATTTCAATGTTCTCCATGTAATCACTTACAAATAAATAAAAAATAAATACCAAAAGAGCATCCTGTAAGAATAGGATGCTCTTTTTTATGTGTATCAATCATGTAGATTCTTTTTCGGGTGAGGTGAAAAATTCATTGGTTTTGTTGGAGAGTAGAAATGGAATAGCTCCTTTTATGACAGAAATATCCCAGTCCCACCATGCAAGTTTTTCTAGTTTTTCAATGGTTTCTTGTGAAAAACGATAGCGAACTAGTTTGGCAGGGTTCCCAGCTACAATTGCATATGGAGGTACGTCTTTTGTAACTACACTCTTTGCGCCGATAATGGCCCCGTTACCAATTGTAACACCAGATAAAACGCAGGATTGATAACCAATCCATACATCATTGCCGACTACGATATCACCTTTTGATGAAGGATGACCAGTAATATGTGCTCCTTCATCGAAGAGAGCATTAAATGGGTAAGTCGTTATCCAATCAGCACGATGCTCGCCGCCAAGTATGAAAACGACTTCTTCTCCTAATGAACAAAACTTACCTATTTTCAATTTCGTTTCATCATTCCAAGAAAAAATAGTTGGACCTACTTTACTATAAGTATAATCACCAATATCATATTTACTATATTCAGGTTTTTGATTTAAATATAACATAACAAATTTAGCATCCTTTCTAAAGCAAGTAATTGATATGGAACATTATATGCAAGGTGGAGTAAGGCGAACTGTGTTGTATGAATTAGTAAGATGTAAGTATGTTAGTAGAGAAAATCAATAAAGGGGAGTGGAGTGGATGAGATACGAAATGGGGTTATATAATAAACCTTTTCAGTCAATTCAATCAGGAAAAAAGGTATATGAAGTACGCTTATACGATAAAAAACGTCAACTTATAAAACAAGGCGATGAAATTGTATTTACGAACCTTACGACAGCAGAAACGATGGTTGTAAAAGTAACGGAAGTAAAGCGATACGAAAGCTTTAAAGAAATGTACGAGCAAATTGATAAAAAGTTATTGGATTGTGAAAATGATAGTTTAGAGGAAATGTTAGAAAGTACATACAAAATATATACGAAAGAACAAGAAGAAAAGTGGGGAACAGTTGCGGTTCGTATTGAGGTAATAAAATGATGAGAAATCGCGGCGTGGCTATTATTGTACAGGATGGAAAAATTGCTCTAATAAAACGTGTTCGAGACGATGAAGTATATTACGTTTTTCCAGGCGGTGGAATAGAAGAAGGAGAAACATCGAAAGAGGCAACGAAGCGAGAGATATACGAAGAATTAGGGGTACATATAGAAGTAAAGCACCTTATTACAAAGATAAAGTATAAAGGTACCGAATATTATTATGAAGCCTATATTACGGACGGAGTATTCGGAAGCGGAAAAGGTGAGGAGTTTAAGCAGAAAGATAGAGGTTGTTATATTCCGTTATGGATACCGATAAATGAGTTGAAAAATGTGAATATAAAACCTTACGAAGTGGTCGAAAGTATATTTGATTATTATAAGATGCAAGGTCTGACAACATACAAAAAAAACCATTGACATAGCCTGCTGATTTAAGTATTGTATTCGAGTATGTTTATAATCAGGAGGTTTATATGAGCAATCAAACTACTACACATCATGTGAAAATGACAACAGCAGATCCATCTGGAATCGGTCTATTTGGATTAGCAATGGTAACACTTGTAGCATCATCTCAAAAGTTAGGTTTAACAGATGGCGTTTCACTTGTATTACCATGGGCAATCTTTTTAGGGGGATTTGCACAAATCTTTGCATGCATTCACGATGCAAAGCATAACAACACGTTCGGTACGACAGCATTTGGTGCGTACGGCCTGTTTTGGTTAGGTGTTGGAATGACTTGGTTAATTCAACTTGGAGTATTCGGCGAAAAATTAGCCCAAACTGCAGATTCAAAACAGCTTGGTGTAGCCTTTATCGGATATTTAATTTTCACAATCTTTATGACGATTGGTGCAATGGAAACACATAAAGTATTATTTATGATTTTCGTACTTATTGATTTCTTATTTATTGGTCTTTCATTAAGTACTTTAGGTGTTATGCCGCACGCAATGCATAATTTAGCAGCATATTCTGAATTATGTATTTCATTATTATCTTTCTATGGTTCAGCCGCAGCAGTGTTAAATACACACTTCGGAAAAGTTGTTTTACCAGTTGGAAAGCCATTTGGTATTTTTAAAAAGTAATAAAAAAGCACAGGTGATTGTATAGTCATCTGTGCTTTTTTGTATGGAATAAATAAAAATGAAAAATATAATTGAAATTGATTATCATTATTAATATAATGATAATGATAATCATTCATTGCGAGAGGGGGATGCCAAAGTGGCGAAAATTTTAATTGCGTATGCGAGTATGTCAGGAAATACAGAGAGTATTGCTGATTTAATAAAAGTAAGTTTGGATGCTTTTGATCATGAAGTAGTATTGCAAGAGATGGAAGGCATGGATGCTGAAGAATTGCTAGCTTATGATGGAATTATTTTAGGATCTTATACGTGGGGCGATGGTGAATTACCGTTTGAGGCAGAAGATTTCCACGAGGATTTAGAAAATATAGATTTGTCAGGAAAAAAAGCAGCTGTATTTGGATCAGGTGATACGGCATATGAACTGTTTTGTGAAGCGGTGACGATATTTGAAGAACGTCTTGTAGAACGCGGTGCAGAACTTGTACAAGAAGGATTGAAAATTGAATTATCTCCAGAAGATGAAGAGGATATTGAAAAATGCAGTAATTTTGCAATTGCATTTGCTGAGAAGTTCTAAGAATGGGAGTGTCAACGTGGAGACAATGTTAAGTGCAACTGCTATTACAAAATTAAGAGATGGAAAACTTATGTTAGCTACTACATATGATGGCTTATTTATTGAACAAGACGGAGAATGGAAACAAATTTTAAATGGCTTTCAAAAACGAATTCGGGATTTACATAGCGTAGATAATATAGTTTATGGTGTAGGCGACGAAGGGATTTTTATTCGTAGCATGAATGGTGGAGAGAACTGGACAATTCAGCGTTTTCCAACAAAAGCAACGAGTTGGAATGTGTGTAGTAATGTACAAGGAACTGTCATTGCTCATGGAGATAAAACATTGTATCTTTCTAATAATTTCGGTTCTACATGGGAGACCATTCATCCATTTCTTGATTATGGCAGTGATGCACCGTCTATTCGTTCGTTATTCTTATATAAACATTACTTATTTATTGGTACGAAAATACATGCGAAATATGGTGGTGTTTGGCTTTTTGATTTAGAGAAACGTAAATTAAAAAGAATTAAAATAGCGATGAATCAAATGATTTCTGCGTTGACTCTACATAATTCTTATCTAGTAGCAGCAAGTGGATCGTGTAAAGGAATTGGTGGTAATATTTCTTTTTGTAAAATAGATGAAAGTATTGAGAATGAAAAACTATATTGGCATACATGTCAAAGTGAGCAAAAAGCTAGTAGCTATTTAGACTTAAGTTTAGATCAACATGTGCTATATACGACTTCAACGCAAAATAAGGCGGGCGTTAGCACGGTTTGCCGTGTGCATCTTAATGAAGGGATTGTTACAGTATGTGACTCGGTTAAAGGGCATGGTTGGCGTATTGTTAATCAAAAAGAAGGCTATGTTGTAGCTGGATCAGGTGAATCAAAAGCGATGCAGTGGAAGAAAAAAGTTGTTTAGCAAAAAAAACTTTGCTTTTATTATATTGATATGATATAGTATATTTAAACCATTTTACTTTTAATAATATAGAGATTTAAATGAGCTGTAACTTCCGAGGAGGATAGCAATGTTAAATCTCCTCAGGGGTTGCAGTTTTTTAATGTCTGGTTTATTATTGTAAGGTGGTTGAAAATGAATATGTACATATAGGTACATTGTAGGAGGATTTTTTTCATGCAAAACGGTAAAGTAAAATGGTTTAACTCAGAAAAAGGTTTCGGTTTCATCGAAGTTGAAGGCGGAGAAGACGTATTCGTTCATTTCTCAGCTATCCAAGGCGACGGCTTCAAAACTTTAGAAGAAGGTCAAGAAGTTACTTTCGAAGTAGAACAAGGTAACCGTGGACCACAAGCTACTAACGTTAACAAGAAGTAATTTTTGAAAAAAAGAAGGGCTCGCCCTTCTTTTTTTTGCGTTCTTATTGAATATCCTCCAATGTACATATGATAATAAGACTGAATTTTTGTTTTTTATACGAGGTATTTCATGCATAAAGTGTATGAATAAATAGATACTGAAAATAAAGTATGTGTGTGAAAAGGATTTTAGAAAGAGGTAAATAAATTGAAAAACGCTACACGGTTCATTGTGTTTGATATCGAAAGGAATTTTAGGCCGTATAAATCAGAAGATCCGTCAGAAATAGTAGATATTGGAGCTGTAAAAATAGATGTGAGTACAATGAAGGTTATTGGAGAATTTTCAGAGTTAGTAAAACCAAGTGCCCCATTAACTCGTCATACAACAAAATTAACTGGAATTACAAAGAAAGATTTAATTGGTGTAGAGAAATTCCCTCAAATTATAGAGAAATTTATTCAGTTCATTGGAGAAGATTCTGTATTTATTTCATGGGGAAAAGAAGATTATCATTTTCTATCTCATGATTGTACATTACATGGCCTAGAATGCCCGTGTATGGAAAAAGACAGTAGATTTGATTTGCAAAAATTTGTTTTCCAGGCTTATGAAGAATTGTTTGAACATACACCAAGTTTACAATTTGCAGTAGAACAGCTCGGCTTAACGTGGGAAGGGAAACAGCACCGCGCTTTAGCAGATGCTGAGAATACAGCAAATATACTTCTTAAAATATATAGCGAGAGAGATATTAATAAGCGATACAAGAGACATGGTGAGCTTGAACTTGTAAAGAACGGAAAACTAACAGAAAAAGCGAAAAAAAAGATGCGAAAATGGGTGTTTAAAGAACTGAAGAAACATGCAGAACGACCATTTGTGTGGAGTACATTTGAAAGTAGTGAAACGTGGGAAAGTATAACGGAAAGGTATTATATAAGTGAAAATACAGTAGAACTTCTGAAAAAACATTTCCCTACAGCGGTGAGAAAAGCGGAGCGGCAGCTTAAATATTTGGCTGAGATGGAGGAGAATGCACAGTCTAGGTGACATTCTCCTCCATTTCTAGCTATATAAATTTAAAGTCATCGTATTGACGGATGAGTAAAGTATTCAAATTTAATTAGGAATCAATTTGTTGTTGTAATTTGGCTATTATAATTGCTTTGAAAATTAAGGCGTCGTAAGAATCTTAAAATATATTAATAAAATAAGAGCTCATAAAAATGAAAGAGGGTACAGTTAAATGGAAGCAATCTTTAACATTTTAACTGTTTTATTTTTTATATTATATTCACATCACTTTTTATTTTTATTACACTTCCTCTTATAGTAAAAAGGAGTTAGAAAAAGCTTAATATATCTTTAAACCGCGGTGGATTAAAGATTAAAATTGAAGAGTAAGATAAGCGTTATATATATGGGAGATGCGATGATGATAAATTTGGATATCAAAGATATTAACGTAAAGATGGAATTAAACGGTGTCTTTTGGAATGAGGATAGGATTGCTGAAATGATGGTGACTACAACAGCAGAACATTCTCTTATTCTTCATATATTAGTTGACTTAGAAAATAAAACTATTTGTGCCATGAGTGCCACGATAGTGAATGGGTTCTGCCCTCTGTGCAAACAGAAAAGGGACGAATGCAGTGAACTTAATGACCCACAAAATAAAATGGATATTTTAGAAGAAACCTACGATTGGGTGAGAGAGCATCCAAAATATCGTTTTCAATTATCTTTTTACGAGTACAATAAATTTGAGGTAGTAAAGTGAAATTTTTATTTTAATAACATACATAGTGACTATAAGGAAAAACATCAAAAACTTATAGAAGGACTGGGTCTATTAGTAAAAAGTGAAAAAATTGTAGTACGTTGTATACAAGAACATATTGAAAAGGATATTCCAAATGGAAATGTGTTTGTACAACAAGGAACGAATTTATTTAGATACTGCAACAAATTTTATCTTAAATCAAAAAAATTTAATACATAAGCACATCTTGTTATAAAGCAGAGAAACCGATTCTTAGTAGAGTCGGTTTTTAAAGTAAACGTCAAGTAAGTCCAAAATAAAAGAGCGCTTTGTTAATAGCGCTCAGTAAAAAATAGTTATAGGGAAGCATTTATTCAATGTTAGAATCAAAATTTTTAGTATTGTGTGGTCTCACTTGTAGACACATAGTTGTTATTTAAAACATGTTTATTGGTTACTTGATTTTCTTTATTCAACCCCGTTTGGATCATATGAAAACTGTTGCTTATTCTCAATCCGCTCAATCACATCTTGCAACTCATCTGGCTTCAGAAACTCAATAGGAGAGAAGCCTTTTTCAAACGTAAGTGTATCAGCCTCAATCATTAATACGTATCGGTCATTTACCTTTGCGATATGTATTTGATCCCCGAAATCAGCAAGCAGGGCCTTCACAGAGATATGATCTGCTTTTAGCTTTAATTCCACTTCAGGAGCATGCTCGACGATTTGAGCGGTAGCTTCCATTACTTCTTCGGTTGAAAATTGTTCCATAATTTCACGTTTCGGACTGGCAGCCCATACTTCCATTGCTTGGTCGAATTGTTCACGTTCTTCCGTACCTTCTTCAAATACATCTTCAATTTGGTCATATACCATGTCCATTACTTGTGTTTTCATAATTTCAGGCATAGAGCGTTCGTATTCGACGAATTTTAAGAAGTCCTCGAAGTAGCGGGCATGTGATGCTTGGTGTATTTTTAGTTCGCCTACTTCAACCATACCTTCTTCAGGCATGTACGGATATTGGATAGATTTCATATTCTTCGTTGTGATGGCCATTTCAACGTTACGAATAAGCGTTGATTCATCTGAAATAGAGGCAACTTTCGGTTCAAAGTCACATTTCATAACGAATACAAACGGGTCATCAAAGTATTTACGTAGTTTTGCTTGAGCAATTAAAAATACACCACCACGAACAGCGCTTGTGTCAAGGTATGTATAAACGAGAGGCTCGCTCATATCTTTGAAGTTTTCTTTTGTTTCTGCAAAACGAATACGATTAAATAGGTTGTAATGAGGGTTTGAATCGAGTTCGTGCCCTTCTTCTACAATAAAGCGCCCAATCTTTGTTGGGGCTTGTTCCGTTTTGGCATGACGTTCTACTTTTCGCTTTGAAATTTTTAATAATTCACCATTCAAAAATTCTTTTAAAGAGCTATCTTCATATTCTTCAGCGTCTAATGTTTGAAAATGTTTATAGCGTTTATCAACTGCTTCGCCTTTTCCTTCTACTTGTACAACATAAAAGGAAAGGAAATTTATTTCAAAATCCATATTTATCACCTTGTTTCATTTCATTAACTCTTATCAGTATAGAGATGGAGAAAACTTTCGTCAATTTATATAAGGAAGGGAAGACCCTTCCTTATATATTTTTTATTTTCAAAATTAAAATCCGTCTTCTAGCGCTGCAAATGGAATGTTAAGTCTGTTTTCTACTGTACGTAAACGTTGATTTAAGCGATTTAGTCTACGTGTATGGCGCTCAACAGTATTTTCTAATTGACGTACTCTTTGCTCAAGCTCATTTACTCGTCGTTCTAGTTGACGGTTTCCAGTACCAGGGAAAGAGATTGGAAGTTGAAATTGTCTATTTTGGTCATATGGATTAACTTGTTCTGTTTGATCTATATATTGTTGGTATTGTGCTTGTAAATCATATTGCGGCTGATAACCGTATTGGTTATATGAATCATATGGATTGTAGGGGTACATAAAAACATCCTCCATTTCTTTAAAATAGGTTAAATACACGATACTGTATGTGTAAAAGCGGAGCAGTGGCACGGCAAATACCTAATTATATTTACGTGATTTACTTTTATAAATAAGAACAGGGAGTTGTTACATTTGTTTTTCATTTATTTAATGGTATATAATGGATAGAAGGGGAGAGGTTACATAAAGGTTACAGATTTGCTAAACTTACATTTTCATAAAAATATGTATAGACATTTACAAAAGAAAAGAGTAATTTAAATAGAGTAAAAAATAACTTGTAACATTTTATAAACATATTGTAAAATGATTGTAACAAAACATACATAAAAATGAAATAATACATAAAAGCAGTGTTGGGGAAAAGGAGAGAGTATATTGTTCCGTAAAATAAAGGGTATTTTAGTTGGGGTGCTATGTGTAGCTGTAGTGAGTGGTTGTGGTACAAAAGTAAGTGATGTTGCATTAGTAAGTGATATTGGTGGACACACTGTCGCGGCTAAAGCAGAAGTGCAGGATTCTATTAGTTTAGTTGATAGTCGAACAGGTACTGAAGTGAAAAAAATAGATTTGTCTAGTTTAGGCTATTTTGAAGACGAAGCAAAATTTAAAAAATCGGTAACGAAGGTTGCTAGTGAGGTTGGGAAAACCGTTGATAAAAAGATGGTTCCATCACGTATAGCACCTGATGGAAGTTGGCAAGAAGGAAAACCTTCTTATGAATTAATGGAAAAAGAATTAGTAGATAAATTGTTAAATGTTGGTATGTGGGATTCTTCATATCAGTTACCGATCACAGAGAAAAAGCCTACGGCAACATTAAGTGATGCGCAAGGAAGTGGTACGGTAATTGGTAGATATGAAACGAATTTAGGTGGATCAACAGGTGGCCGTATTGAGAATATTCGTTTGTCAGCGGCGAGCATAAATGGAGTTGTATTAGCAAAAGGAGACCGCTTCTCTTTTAATGCATTAATCGGTGATACAACGCCAGATAAAGGATATCAATTAGGAAAAGAAATTGTAGATGGTAAATTAGTAGATGGATATGGTGGGGGTGTTTGTCAAACATCTTCGACTTTATACAATGCAGCAGATCAAGCTGGTTTGAAAATGGTAGAGAGAACGACGCATTCTAAAACAGTAGGTTATGTGCCACAAGGAAGAGATGCTACAATTGCATATCCATACTTAGACTTAGTATTTGAAAACACGAACGACGCACCTGTGAAGCTTTATATGGGCATTCAGGGCGGAAAGTTAGTTGCTGAAGTACATAAAATGAGATAAGAGTTATAAAGTCACTTTTTCTGAAAGTTAGAAGAGGTGGCTTTTTTATTAAGAAAATAAAAATATGTATAAATTCTGACTTTTCTTATTTACATAGGGTGATTTTGATTGTATTCTTCATAGTAACGGTTATATGTAATGGAAAAATATTGGGATAAGGAGATGGAGTTATTCATGGTACAAATTCATCCGAAAACACGTATTGGTCATGTTGCATTTAAAGTGAAAGATTTAGAACGTCAAATTGCTTTTTATGAGAATGTAGTAGGCTTAGAAGTAATTAAACAAGAGGGGAATAAAGCGTATTTATCTGGAAAGGGTGGTAAGAATACGCTGCTTGTTCTTGAAAAGTTGGAGGATGGGGCACTACAAGAACCACGTACGACTGGTATATATCATGTTGCTTTTTTAGTTCCGACTCGTGAAGCTTTTGCTTCGGCACTATTTGGGGTTCTTCGTAATAAGAATGTAATTGATAGCCCGGCTGAACAAGAAGGGCGTTATACATATTCAAATGAAATTTTACCAATTTCAAGGTTTAATAGTGCAAGTGATCATACGTATAGCGAAGCGTTTTATTTACAAGACTTAGAGGGTAATGGAATTGAAATATATGCAGACCGCCCGCGCGATCAATGGGGAGAAGGACCAGGAGGAAGTACACCACTTGATTTAAAAGAATTGGCAACGCTCGTTGATTATGAGTTTGCTGGTTTACCTGCTGATACTGTCGTTGGACACGTACATTTACGAATAGCTGATGTAGAAAAGTCACATGAGTTTTATGTAAAGACTGTAGGCTTTGAGGTACAACAGCGTGAAGAGGATTGCTTATTTATTTCGGCAGGAGGCTATCATCACCATATCGGTGCAAATACGTGGAACGGAGTAAATAATCCGCACCCACCAACACATGCAACTGGACTAAAGGTATATACGATTGTACTACCGCATAAAGAAGCGTTAGATGAAGTGAAAGAAAGATTAATAGAAAAACAACATGAAATAAATGAAACTACAAATGGATTTACAGTAGTAGATCCAAGTGGTATTACAGTACAGTTTGAAATAGAAGTAGCATAAAACAAGCCAGAAAGTGTGTAATCACTTTCTGGCTTGTTTTTAATTATTCATAGTTCAATCCAATACCTTCTTACAATATTTCCATCTTCCTCAATGAAATCATCATCACGAAGCCCGCCGTTATGTAAGATTGTTTTTTCTGATCCTGTATTCACTTCGTCACAAACGACAAGTACTTTCTCGATGTTTAATTCCTTCGTTTTTTCTAGCGATAACTCTAATAACTTCGTAGCATAACCTTTTCTTCTTTCAGAAGGGCGAATGCCATAACCGACATGACCTCCAGTGTTAAATAAATGTTCGGTTAAACTATGACGTATATTAACAACTCCTACAATTTTATTTTCTTCTGTAACGAGCCAATACGTAGAGTCTGGTACCCAAGATTCAGGAAGGTTTACTCCGTTATGTGCATCGAGTAATTCTTGAATCATAGCTGGAAAGTTAGAAGGGTCCTTTGAAATAACCCACGGAATCATCGTTTCACCGCTCTCTTTCCATTCGTTATAAAAATCTAAGTATTCTTCTTGTAAATCAGTAGTAGGTGTAATCAAAAAGACATTCATTGCTAGTAAACTCCTTTTATTTATGTTTTATTTCACAAAAATCAAGGCAGAAAATGAAAGCGTTTTCCGACTTTCTCAACCTCATTTCTTGCACTTCATATGCAATTTTTAACTGAAGATAAGTAAGGTGTTGAACTTAAAGGTTTTTTTGTATGAGAAATAGGTTATCTTGTTTATGCTAATATTTAAAATATTAGCATAAAATCGTTGGGATAGTAAGTGAATTTAGATGGAATGTTTTTATATCGATAAATGGATGTGTGTGATAATTTTTGTTTTATCCATCTATAATGAATGAAAGGGGGAAGTGTTCGTGAGCTTACATATTGATTTTATTTTACGAATTGGTATTGCTGGTTTATTAGGAGCAATGATTGGTATTGAAAGGGAAATTCGATCAAAAGAAGCTGGATTAAAGACTCATTTCCTCGTAGCGGTAGGGAGCGCTTTAATAATGGTTGTTTCGAAATATGCCTTTTCAGATATTATGTTTGAAAATCATATGTCCCTTGATCCAAGTCGTATTGCAGCGCAAGTTGTTAGTGGAGTAGGTTTTTTAGGTGCAGGTACAATTATTATTCAAAAACAGGTAGTGAAAGGATTAACGACAGCGGCTGGTTTATGGGCTACAGCAGGAATTGGATTAGCAATTGGAGCGGGTATGTATGTAGTAGGGATTGGAGCTACGATTCTCGTTTTAATTGGGTTAGAGATTGTAAGTCGTATTTTTAAAGTGCGATTTTTATTTCCGCAAAATATAACAGTGCAAATTTGTATGAATAAACATGAAACGGTACAACAAATATTAGAGAAGCTTCATATGAAAGGTATTCCAATACTTTCATATGAAGTGGAATCTTTACAGCAAGATACAGGTGTAGTTTATAAGGTAGGAATGCAGCTGAAAAATATATCACCTGAAGAAAAGAATGCATTCATTCAATATATACAAACATTACCAGAAATAACGTTTGTAAAGTTAAATTCATAGCGTTGAAAAAGAGGTTAGATGTAGCAGAAATTTTGCTATTATCTATCCTTTTTTGACACAACTCGCATGGAGAGTCAAGCGTTAATTTTGCTATGAATGGATACATATGTGAACGTTACCTTATTTTTTCTCAATACATAATAAATAGTCAGAATAGTAAGGTATTAGTGCGGGACACTAAAAAATGTAAGGTAGGGGAGAGTATGAAAGGCTATTCAAAAAAAGTTTTAGTAGGGGTAAGTTTTGCTAGTTTACTGTTAGGGAGTTTTCAAGGGAGCATATCGGCGGAAAATACTAAGGAAGAGCAAGTTTCTTATCGAAATGTGCTCAAAATGGAGCCAGTTGGTGTGCAATTTCCAGTGCAAGAATTAGCTCATTCATCAAAAGTGCTAGAAAATAAGTCTTTTGAGAAAAGGCTACAATTTGCTGATTTATCGCAAAGACCGCCAGAAGTAAAAAAAGAAAGTAAACAATTAGCTGTAGCGAAAACTTATACAATTGCTGAATTAAATCAATTAAGCAATCAGCAATTAGTAGATTTACTTGTAACAATCGACTGGGAGCAAATTACGGGGCTATTTCAGTTTAATAAAGACAGTCTAGCATTCTATCAAAATGATAGTAGGATGCAGGCGATTATTGATAAATTGAAGCAGCAAGGGCAAACTTATACGCAAGATGATTCAAAAGGGATTGAGACATTAGTAGAGGTATTGCGATCTGGGTTTTATTTAGGATTTTATAATACAGAATTAAGTAAACTGAATGAACGAAGCTATCATGATAAATGCTTACCTGCATTAAAAACCATTGCGAGCAACCCGAATTTTAAGCTCGGTACATTAGAACAAAATAGAGTTGTATCATCATACGGAAAATTAATAGGAAACGCTTCGAGTGATGTGGAAACGATAACATCGGCTGCGAAGATTTTTAAACAATATAATGATAGTTTTTCTACATTGGTAGATAATCTTTCAGCTGGAAATGCGATTTACGATATTATGCAAGGTGTGGATTACGATATTCAATCATATTTGTACGATACGAGAAAAGTGCCGAAAGATACAGTATGGTATCAGAAAATAGATAGTTATATTAATGAGCTAAGTCGTTTTGCATTAATGGGAACGATTACAGCGAAAAACGGATGGCTTATTAACAATGGCATTTATTATACAGGTAGACTCGGTACGTTCCATAGTACAGGGACGAAAGGGTTACAAGTTGTAACAGATGCGATGAACATATACCCGTACTTAGGGGAGCAATATTTCGTAGCAGCTGAGCAAATCGCGACAAATTATGGCGGAAAAGATGCAAATGGAAATATGGTTAATTTAGATCAAATACGAGAAGATGGTAAGAAAAAATATTTACCGAAAACGTATACGTTTGATGATGGTGCAATTGTTTTAAAAGCTGGAGATAAAGTGACTGAGGAAAAAGTAAAACGTCTATATTGGGCAGCGAAAGAAGTGAAGGCACAATTCCATCGTACCGTTGAAAGTGACCAGCCATTAGAAAAAGGGAATCCAGATGATGTATTGACGATGGTTATTTATAATAGTCCAGCAGAATATCAATTTAATCGTCAATTGTACGGGTATGAAACGAATAATGGTGGTCTTTATATAGAAGGAACAGGTACATTCTTTACTTATGAACGTACACCACAAGAAAGTATTTATAGTTTAGAAGAGTTATTTCGACATGAGTTCACGCATTATTTACAAGGTAGATATGAAGTGCCAGGACTATGGGGACAAGGTAAGATGTATGAAAATGAAAGATTATCTTGGTTTGAAGAAGGAAATGCTGAATTTTTTGCAGGAGCAACGAGAACGGATAATATTGTACCGAGAAAGAGCATTATAGGAGGATTATCTTCAAATCCAGCAGAGCGTTATACGGCCGAGCGAACGTTAAATGCAAAGTATGGAACGTGGGATTTCTATAATTATTCCTTCGCTTTACAATCGTACATGTACAATAAGAGGTATGATATATTTGATAAAGTTCATGACCTTATTAGGAAAAATGATGTGACAGCATATGATGCATATCGCTCTGCGTTAAGTAAAGATGCGAATTTAAATAAAGAGTATCAAGACTATATGCAAATGTTAGTTGATAATCGTGATAAATATAATGTTCCGTTAGTATCAGACGATTATTTAGCAACGCACGCACCGAAACCAGTTTCAGATATTGCAGCAGAAATTACGGCGGAAGCAAATGTAAAAAATGTATCTGTAAAGAAACATAAATCACAGTTCTTTAATACATTTACACTACAAGGAACATATACAGGTACTGCTGCAAAAGGAGAATATGAAGACTGGAAAACAATTACACAAAAGGTGAATGATACGTTAAAACGTTTAAGTGCAAAAGAATGGACAGGCTATAAAACAGTAACAGCTTATTTTGTGAATTATCGTGTGAATGCATCAGAACAATTTGAGTATGACGTTGTGTTCCATGGTATGAATACAGAAGAAGGAGCTGTGAATAAAGCGCCGGTCGCAGTTATAAATGGTCCGTATAGCGGAAATGTGGACGAAGCAATCTCTTTTAAAAGCGATGGATCAAAAGATGAAGATGGAAAAATCGCTTCTTATAAATGGGAGTTTGGAGACGGTACTGTAAGTAATGAACAAAACTCAACGCACATTTATACAAAAGAAGGAACATATACAGCGAAATTAACAGTAACAGACGATAAAGGAGCAACTAATACTGCTACAACGAGTGTGACAGTTAAAAAGAAAGAAGATAACAGTGTAGAAAAAGAGCCAAACAATTCATTCCAAACAGCAAATAAACTGCAGTTGAATCAAATTTTACGTGCTAGTTTAGGAAATGGTGATACAAGTGATTTCTTTGAAATAAATGTAGAAACAGCTAAAAACCTTCAAATCAATGTAACGAAAGAAAATAATATTGGAGTAAACTGGGTTCTTTATTCAGAAGCAGATTTAAATAATTATGTTACGTATGCCCAGCAACAAGGAAATCAACTAGTAGGTAGCTACTATACGTATCCAGGGAAATATTATTTACATGTGTATCAGTATGGTGGGGGAACAGGGAATTATACGGTAGAAGTGAAGTAGTAAAAGGGAATTTGTTTTTTTCAATGAATAGCAAAAAGATCTATGCTTTTAATGAAAAAACAACTGTAGACAATGACTCTAATGACATTAACAAATTAAGTGTCGAGAGATCTTATATTTAAATTAAACAGATTTGAACAGTAAATGAGATGAAATCGATAAATTATTAGTTCATCAAAATGTAAGAAAAGTAGTGAATTGTAAGTACGTTTAATTAAAGGATCAGAGTTTATCTATTTTTACAGATAAACTCTGATCCTTATTATTTGAAAGTAAGATAATTGATACGTAAGGTAGCGGAATTTTTAAAATTCATTTATTTAAAAAGTTAAGTAGAAAATTTTTATTATCTAAATAACTTTCATTACATTAGCAGGGGATACTAATAGAAAAGCGTGTCCCTTTACCTAATTCACTCTCTATCTCTATATCTCCGTTTAATTCTTTAATAATACTGTAAGCAATCATAGTACCAAGTCCAGTCCCTTTTTCTGTTGTTGAATAAAACGGCAAAGCAATTCGTTTTATTTGTTGAGATGACATTCCAATACCTGAATCAATAATGTTAATTATAATATTTCCTTTTATTTTTTGTATATTTATTTGTAAAACTCCACCATTTTTCATAGCCTCAATTCCATTTTGTATGATGTTGTTTAGACAGAGTCTGAATTTTTCGGGATCCCCATTTATATAAAAGGAATCTGTACTATTTTGTTTTATTTCAACTTTGTATGATAGAGCAAGTGGTGAAATAGTGTCTTTCACCTGATTTAAAATGTAATTAATATCTATTTTCTCTTTTAGGGTATTCTGTGGTTTGGTTAAAGATAAATAGTTATTGATAGTAGATTGTATTTGCTGCATTTCAATTAACATGATTTCTAAGTACTGATCCTGAGATAGCTTAGAGGCATGTTTTTCATTTAATAATTGAGTGAATCCATGTACCGTGGTTAGTGGATTGTGGATTTCGTGTGCAATTGACGCCGCTAGTTCGCTAGCTATATAAAATTTTTCAGCCCGTTGCAGTTTTTCTTTCATTTTATATTTCTCAATCATTCCCTCTATTAAATAAACTGATAATAATAATGTGAAAATATTAATGATTATATAATTTAATAAAAATTCTATGAGAGTAGCGTCTATTTTACCTCCTGTATTTATTTGAGTTACAATACCGCAGATAGAAAGTGAAGCTGTACATACTAAAATAAGGAGTAAGCTTAATAATATCTTTTTTTCTTTAAAATGCATAGGTAATAAGTAACGGAAGAGCATTGTTATACCAGAAATAATTGTAAAGATAATAAATGATGGAAGAACGCCATTTCCACCTAAGTAAAAGCGATAAGAAAGATATAAAATTCCTATAAGAACAATGTTTTTTGTATTTCCATACAGAAAAACTAATATGATAGGAATAAAACGTAAATCATAAATAAAGCCAGCATGTAAATGAAAAGGAAAAGTCATACAAAAAATAATAGCAATAGAGGAGAGAGTAGAAATTAACATATTATTACATGTTATTTTTTCTTTAAATTCTAGCCAAAATACGTGATAGCTAAGGATACAAATTATTATAATAAAGGTATTTAATAAGAGAGTAGAAATTCCCATAGTTTTGCATCTCCGATAGTTTGTAAGTAGTATTATGTATAAGTTGGACCTAGATGTTTAGTATTAGTAGACTTTCTATCTAAAAAAGGAAGGGTACTTGAAAAAATGTTATTATATTACTCGTATTAGAATTGATGAGGAAGATAGAAAAAATAATAGATAAAAAATCTACTTGAATTTATGTACATATGAAATTAGAAACTAACTTTTGTATAGGTAAAATTGAGATTGAATTACTGGTAAAATAATGGGTTTATGAGTGTGAATATTCTGTGAAAATAATATATATGACGACCATTGTTTTGTAGCTTTCGTTATATTAACATGGAATTTACCGAATTACAAAGTGAAAATTTTAAATTTTTTTATTCATATAATTTATCTGAAATGAAAACACTGTTCACTCGAGTATTATTGTAATGAATCGTATACATTTTGTGTGAAAAAACCTTTGAAATTAACATGTTCTTTTTTATAAAACATAATAATGTAGCTTTATCTATGTGAGTTACTCAATAAATGTTAATACGTAAAGTTATTATATGTATATTTAAGGATATGAATTATTACATAAAAACGCACTTAAAAAAGAATGTATGATGGTAATAGAATACAAACATCAAGGGGGAACTTAAAATGAAGTTAAATAAACTAATGCTTAGTTGTGGAGTGATTTCGGCATTAACACTTGGTGTGTTAGGGAATAATACTTATGCTGAAGAAGTGCACAAAACGAATGATGCAATTAATATAGTTGAACACGTTCCTGCAGACATATTATTAACTCAAACAATGGATTATAGTGGAGAGGCTGTCACTTCTTTTGTATATAATGGGAGTACTGATTTAAGCTTCTTTATGAAAAATAATGGCCAAAATACAATGGGGTATAGTGTAAAAGGCCCAAATACGGAGTTAATTGCTGGTGGTTATATAAGGCCTGGAGAACAACAAATTAATGTTACAAATGTACGGAATGCTTTATCTCCATTACCGATTGGAACATATAAAATTTACGTTTCAAATGATGATGGTTCTAAGGGACAATTCCAAGTTGCAGTAAGATCTATGAATTAAATTTAAAAAACCTTGTTTATGAGCTGATTTGATTTTTACTTTCTGGAAAGAGATGATATTGACCCGAGAGTCCCCCATAAAAGTAAAAACGAGCATCCTTATGTGAAGTGACCCCTAAAAGTTAGACACGGTTATTTCATTAGGCAGCTTGATCCAAATGAGTCCGGTATTGCACCGGGCTCATTTTTAATTTTGCCTTTATCCGTTTCGTATTATAATAATCTACATATTTTTCTAATTCTATTTTAAAATGATCTACACTTTCAAACTCTTTTATGTAGAGGAATTCCGACTTCATGATCCCGAAGAAATTCTCCATTACTGCGTTGTCATAACAGTTTCCTTTTCGAGACATACTCTGCACAATACCTCTTGATTCAAGTGTCCGGGCATATTGTTTCATTTGATAATGCCACCCTTGATCTGAATGCAT